>JAOQAJ010000298.1 GCA_025963675.1 Segetibacter sp. | reverse complement strand
TAGTCCTTTTCGCTTTTTCGACTACTTCCTTCGGCAACATTAGATGGTATTGACACAGCTTTGGTAAAGTTAGGAGAAGCTCGAGAAGCTACTAGCTGCTAGCTTAGCCTGGAGTTTTAAAACGTTGCTTTCTTGGACCGCAGGAACTATATGTTTGCTGTTTTTACAAGTCCCATCGATCTTCGCTCAGAAAGCTAGTAGCTAGCAGCTTGCTACTTCCCCTTAAACGCTGCCTTCCTTTTCTCTAAAAAAGCTGCGGTTCCTTCTTTCATATCTTCTGTACCGAAGCAGTTACCGAAGCCTGTCATTTCCACTTCGTAGCCATTCTTTGTTTCATCAAAAACTGCATTTGCCGCTTCGATGCATTTGGCTATTGCTAATGGTGCTTTGCTGTTTGATATTGCTAAAATTGATTTTGCTTTATTTAGTAATTCTTCCTGCGGCACTACATGATTTACCAGGCCATACTGCAACGCTGTATTTGCGTCGATCATGTTTGCTGTAATCATCATTTCAATAGCACGGCCTTTCCCAATTAGCTGCACAAGTCTTTGTGTGCCTCCATAACCCGGCAATAATCCGAGGTTAACTTCCGGCTGACCAAATTTTGCATTTTCACTTGCAACCCTAATGTGACAAGCCATGGCAAGTTCATGTCCGCCACCCAGTGCGAAACCATTGACGGCTGCTACAACCGGCTTCGGACAGTCTTCAATTTTCTGAAAAGTATCCTGCCCTTTTTTTGCCAGTGCATTGCCTTCTTCGATTGTCAACCCAAGAAACTCAGTGATATCTGCGCCTGCAACAAATGCTTTTGTTCCAGCGCCTGTAATGATCGCCGATCTTACGTCGTCATTGGAATATACTTCATCAATTACTGCGGCTAATTCTGTCATTACAGTATTGTTAATCGCGTTCATCTTGTCTGGTCGATTGATCGTAATGATCAAAATGTTATCCTCGAGGGAAGTAAGGAGGGTCTGGTACATAACATTGTTTTCGTTAAAAATGCTTCTGCAAAGAAACACAGGCGGCAGGTATAGTTGCAATAATCCATGCGGCTTATTTAGAAAGTCATGCTTAAATGATCATTCTAACAGCTTATAATATTGCTTATAGCTTATGAATATATGCTGCACTCTCTTTAAACTTGTCAAGATCCATTTCAACAAAAAAGTTTTTAACTCCGCCTTTTTTTGCTGCGGCAAAAAATTCTTTCCAGTTGATCACGCCTTGTCCTACCGGTACCTGTTTTTTATCGGTGGTCCAATCCGAAAGATGTGCTGAAATAAATCTTCCGGGATATTTGTTGAAATAGGTGGATGCCTGATAACCCAGGTTGATAACCTCGGTCTGGAATTGCATTTTTACCAAATCAGGATCAAAGCGGTTGAGTAGTGCGTCGTAGATCAGTTGACCTTCAAGCTGGACAAATTCGAAAGAATGATTGTGAAAGCCGGTTTGCATTCCCGCCTTTTTTATTTTTTCTGCAGCCTTATTCAGCTTGTCTGCAGCGTCCTGGTAATCTTTAATCGTTGCAGTTTTAGGTAACCAAAATGTAGAACAAATCATTTGCTTCAGGCCCAATTGCTGCGAAAATTCGATGCTTGCGTCCAACTTATCAAACAATTCGCCGGAACCAAAGTGACAGCTTGGACAACTGAGACCAGCTTCGGTAATGATGCTGCGCATGTCTGAAATCTTCATATTAACGAGGGGACCAAAACCGATATTCTCATAGCCTTTTGGCGAACACATTTCTACAAGCTTGTATCCCTGGCCTGCTATCATTTTTAACGTTCCTGCGAAATCTTTGGCTAAAATGTCGCGAATAGGAAATGTTTGAAAGCCTATAGGAATATCTGCAGCGCGTGAAGCTGCAAGTAACCCGTTTGGTATTGTAGAAAGAGCTAATACGCCAAAACCTAACGCTGTTTGAGAAATAAATTTTCTGCGATGTATTTGCTTCATGAAAAGTTGTGTTTGTTATACTTTGATCACTATTTCCCCCGGCTTAAACAGATGCCGGGTCCCAACCTTTCCTGTACTCCCGCGATAAATATTTGTTTGCATCTGGTACGTTGGTTATTTGCACGGTTGAAGCATCGTATTTTATCAGCTTATTTGTTCTCAATGCAGCAGCGTAAAGATTCACTGCGGTTGTTATATGTTCAGCTTCCGAAAAATTTCCCGGGTATTGTTTCCCTGTTTTGCATGCATTAACAAACAGTTGCAATGACTTTACCGCTTGTTCAGCTTCATTGCCCGTTGCTGTATTTGCATTGCCGGCCGGTTCCATTTTTTTACCGGAAATAAGCTGCGGATTTTCAACATTAAACCCAGCCAGTATTTTTCCTTTATCACCAACGAACATCATTCCTTCCTCCGGCAATTCTTTATTGTCGTTTGACAATTCAACTGGTATTGGTGGGCGCATACCGCCATCGTACCAACAAAGATCTACAGGTCCCCTGTTACCGTTCGCAGGATATTTAAATCGTACTGTACTAGCCATTGGAAATGAAAAATTGTTATTGATGCGGTATGGAACGGGATCATGAAAACTGCAAACATGACTACGGTGTGGTTCTACACTTATTGGCGACGTCAATTGCAATGCGTTAAAGACTGTCCATAAACTATAATGTCCCATATCGGCCATAGCTCCTCCGCCGAAATCGTACCATCCTCTAAACACCATGTGGGTATAATTTGGATGATAAGGACGATCCGCTTCAGGACCCAGCCATAAGTCCCAGTCAAATCCATTTGGAACAGGTGGTTTATCAGAAGGAATTTCAGGATATTGAGGCCACACTGGCCGGTTAGTCCAGTTATGCACTTCAGTCAATGTTCCTATCGCTCCTTGATTTACCCACGACATCACCTGGTCCATTGATCCGTTGAAATCCCACGGCACGAGGTGTGTGATCACTTTACTGTTTCGAGCCATTTCAATCACTTTCTTTCCTTCCACTAATCGATTTGATAATGGCTTATGAATAAGCACATGCTTGCCCCTTTTTATGGCAGCCATAGAAAGAATACCATGCAGGTGATCCGGCGTCATTATCTTAACCGAATCCAAACCTTTCTCTTTATCTAACAATTCGCGAACATCCGCATACGCCTTACAACCTTTTAGCTTTTGATCGGCACGCGCGTTTGCGTAATAGGCATCAACAATTGATTTTCCATTTTCTCTTCCACCCGGAATACTATTTCCGCCGCCCGCTTCCCACGTTGGATTATTTATAGCTTTACGAACTTCATCTCTTAAATAAGTCGTTCCCCAGTCTTTATATCCAACCGGGTCTTTATTAGGATCGCATACAGCCACGATTTGTATCTCAGGTACAGCCAGCATATTCAGCATCTCTCTTATCCCTTGCGTACCTACACCAATATAAGCAAGTGTAATTTTATCACTTGGAGCAACGTAATTTTTTCCACCAAGTACATGTCTCGGAACAATCGTAAAAGCTGCCGCAGCAGTTGCTGTCAGTTCAACGAACTTACGCCTGTTCATACCGGAAGTTTGTGAGGTAACACCTTGGTGGGTATTTGATGTAATCGGGGTAGGGTTGTCGTCTTTTTTCATATAGCTGGTTTATGGTGTGAAAAGTGTAGTTTAAAAGTAAGCGATATTATTTATGAGGATGACTGTTGTCAGGACATATTTTGCGCTTATAACATTCCTGACTAAAAACCCTCTTACAAGACAAAAGGAATAGGTTTTTGTAGCCATCCGTATTGCTACTGGCCACATCCGTTGCGTCGCACTCTTTTACATAATAACTACATTCGCCCTAATCAAACAGCTCTTATATTCTCAACCTTCCTTCTGTGAAAATGTACCGCTATTTTAGCCCAACTCGGTATTGTCTTTAAGCAACAAACGCCATCAGGCAGTTAAAAATGCTCACTTCCTGATAATTCAAGTTCCGAAAAGGTATTTATTAAGTAGTCTTTTACCCTGCATGATAGCTTCTCTCCCATCCGATTCAATTCCATACCATCCCGTATATCCTGCATCTCTTGATAGAGAAATCATCTTAGCTGTAAGTTCTTCTGTAGGTTGATTACGATAAGACATGCCTTTGGCAAAAGGAGCTGTTTTTTGCAGATAATCGAAATTATCAAAATCATCTGCAGGTTCACGCCAATCAGGATAGGTACCAAATAAAGGATGATTTACTTCCTTCATCAAAGACACCATCCAATCAGGATCATTGGAGACCCCACCATGATTTTCGATCAGAACTTTCACACCTGATACTGCGGCGTATTCTAACAGCCTAACGTATGTTTCTGACGCCATTTTCAAAGAATCGTTTTTTGAAACACCTTCTGTTCCCCTGCAATTGGTTCGTATAGCATGGCATCCCAAATAATTTGCGATATCAATCCATTTATAATGATTGATAACAAATTGCCTTCTTTCGTCTTTTGTAGCGGCACATGCGTCGCCCTCATCATCTACCATCATCAAAACCATTTTCACTCCATGATCTGCTGCATTTCTTTTCAGCTGGTTTAGATATTCGATTGTTGGCACTTCAAAAAGTGTATTGACGAATTCGATTCCATTAAGGTCAAAATCTTCTCTCGCAATTTTTGGAAAGTCAAGTGTTTTCCATTTACCGGCCTTTAACTCCCCGACCAATGCCCATTGGGCAAGCGATATATCGTCTTGTATCATCTGGCTTCTATTTTAAAAAATGATCAATCGTTTGTTGCTACTAAATATACAAACATCAATGCTATTAATTAAGAAAGGTAGTTTTAGGTTGAAAAAGAGAACTTGTAAATACGACGAGTAAATTTTATAGCGCAGGTAAAGAGCGAAGACGGTTGGAGCCACTAAAACAGATTAAATGAAAATTAAAATATCATTTCAAAAAAATATATTTCCAGGGGCGGCCGTTTTTTTATCATGTTTCCAATTTTCTTTAACTACGACAGAAAAACCAACGAATACGTCTACACGGAATGTGGATTAAAGTATAGACTGTCGTTTTCTCTAATGTTAAGATTGAAACAACATCTAAGGGAAATCCAATATCCCTATCCCGCCAAACCTCTTGAAGAGTGGTATTTTAGCATAGAAGATAGAGATTTGATTGAAGTGGAATCAGTTAAGCAGGATTTGCAGAACCAGGTGGCGTAAGTTTTAAAAAACAGCTATTCAATTACTATTATAGAAGGAATTTCCATGGAGTTCCTACTCTTTATTGCGAAAAAAAGTAAATACTAAAGAGCATTTTTACTTCTACTAGAATTTTAGAACCGGTGAAATTCAGTATTCATCATTAAAGCGATACAACGCAGATCGTGCGAAATGCTCATTGTTTATATTGACAATTCCCTTGTTGGCCATTCTCTTTTATCACCACCGAAATTCTTTCAGCAATCCATATTAAGGTAATAAATAAGCTACCGATCTTAAAACCTACATATCCTGGAAGTTGTTTCATATTGACCGACTGATGTTTAATTAGAAATAATTCAGTTAGGAATATTTCAATAACGAAAAACTATTGCTTAATGTTTTTTAACCCCGTCTTTTATTTTGATAACACGTTTATTAGATGAGCTTTCTAAATATAAATTAAACTGCATCCATAATAATAAGTTCGAAATGTCGTTTGTTCAATCTATCCTACGAATATGAAAAGGTTATTAGAAGGTATTATATTTATTCTATTTGTCATAGCTTATTGTATCTCCCGCGTAATTACGGGAAAAGCAACTGCTGTTGTGGCTGCCTTTTTATCTCTAAACAGCATCATTGTTATACTACTCAATCCAAAATTTACGGATGAAAAAGTGTACAACGTTTATTATAGAAGTCTTACCTTATAATATTACTTCAGATAGAATCATCAAACTACCGCATTAATCTGAGTAACTAGTCCAGGGAGTTTAGCACCGTTTTGAAGGCCTGGAAAACTTGTTTTAGCGTTTGCGGTTCTTCTATCCCGCCTTCAAGTTCTAAGCTCAGCACTATTTCTTTTGTCGTTCCAATTTTACGCTCTCTTATTTTGAAATCAACTACCGGATGTTTTAGTAATTCAGACGAAACGTCATCACCAGATAAAATTTCTTTCACTTTAGCTTCATCGTTACTCTGTATCAGAAATTTTTTGTCAAACTCGGGCTGACCAATAATTACATCCTGCATTCCAAAAATCTTTCCTATTTGTTGCTTCAAACCCTGACGCTCTATCTTGAACCGGAAGTCGGTTTCATCAGGAAGTTCAGCAGAAAATGAAGTAACAGGCTTGTCATTATCTTCACCCCGATCAGGATGAATATCTATATCAAGCGTAACACAATGATTAATGGTCTCGAATTGTGCAGAATAATCAAGATCATCGTCTTTCTCTTTTAATTGATCCGCTATTGACTGCCATATGTCGTCTTCCGAGTTTCCTGCTATAAGGTTGCTATGCGGCATAGGTTTAAGTGAAGTTTAAATGGTTTTTGGGCATAAATATAATGAACGGGATTATTTTAGACGTCTTTTTATTTTGAAACATATGGTTGTGAATAGCTAGTAAAAATTGAACGCTCCGGTACAACCTTCGATTCTTATATCTTTTACCACTCCTTATAAGTTAATTTAAAGAACTTTTAAGAACGGAGTGATAACTCTTTAACCGGAAATGCTAATTTGCGCTCTTAAATGAAGCATGTAGTCATATTTTTTCTGTTCCTGTTCGTAAACCTGGTGAGTACATTTGGTTATACTCACGCAGAACCTCATATTACTTCACCTTGTGCTTCAACAACAGGTATCAACCAAATAGAACAGAATCGAATATCGACACCAACTCATCCTTATTCAATAGTCGGGGATGTTAATTCGAGTGCAGAAAATGTCTCCTTATTTACACTGGAAGATGACGACGAAGATGAGGATATCATCAGGAAGCATTTGTCGATCGTTCGGTATTTATCCGCTTTGACGTCGACGTTTTACTTAAATTATGGTTCGGGCCCGCTTGTACAGCATGCTACCTTTTGCGACCATTTACCTTACACAAGCTCTTGTAAATATATTGTACAAAGAGCCTTAAGACTTTGATCAATACTTTCTCTAATGTAAAGGCCGCATGTTTTACCATGCAGGACAGATAGATTCATATTTTCTCCTTTATAATTATCTGTTCAAACCTATTGCCGGCGCTACCGTCATCAACGCCTGTTGCCTTCATTCTATCGCGTCTTTTAATAATTACTTATACCATGAATAAAATTGTAATGCTTGTATGCTTGTGTACTGTTTTGTGCCATCCAGGTTGCAAGCCAAAAGAAGAAGTAAAGGAAGAAATCGCAAAGTATGCCGTTACTACTCCTTTACGAGTTGACACGTTATTTGACAAAGAATACGTTTCGCAGATTCGATCTGTAAGAAACATCGAGATCCGTGCACAGGAAAAAGGCTACCTGCAAAATATTTATGTAGACGAAGGCCAGTTTGTGAAAAAAGGACAACTATTATTTAGAATTATGCCCACACTTTACGAGGCCGAGCTTTTAAAAGCGCAGGCTGAAGCAAAAGCAGCGGGAATAGAGCTGCTAAATACCAGGATCCTCGCTGAGAAAAATATCGTATCAAAAAATGAACAGGCCATGGCACAAGCCAAAGTTGACCAGGCAAAAGCCGAGGTCTCGTTGGCAAGAATACATCTTTCATTTACCGAAATAAGGGCCCCGTTTTCGGGCACGCTTGATCGAATTCCACAAAAATTGGGAAGCTTGATTGATGAAGGAGAGCTGTTAACCAGCTTGTCTGATAATAGCCAGATGTTTGCCTATTTCAATGTATCGGAGCCGGAATACCTGGACTATAAGATTCATGCCCAGGCGACAGTGAACAATAAAGTAAATCTCCTTTTGGCAAATAATCAGCTGTTACCTTACCCCGGGGCGGTGGAGACCATTGAAGGGGAGTTTAACAGCGAGACGGGCAATATTGCTTTTAGGGCAAAGTTTCCTAATCCCGATAAACTTTTAAAGCATGGTGAGACAGGTAAGGTTAAGATGACTGTTCCCTTGCACAACGCTTTAATCATTCCGCAGAAGGCGACTTACGAAATCCAGGATAAAATTTATGTTTTTGTAATTGACAGAAACAATGTGGTTAGGTCAAGAAATATAACTATCAGCAACGAAATGCCTGACCTGTACGTAGTCGGAAGCGGGCTTGCAGAAAATGAAAGAATCCTTCTCGAAGGCGTGCAAAAAGTAAAGGATAATGAAAAAATACAACCTGAACTGGTTGCAGCAAAGGATGCTATTTCGCGCCTGAAATTATACACAGAATAGTGTTTTACCTATAAAAAAAGTTAGTCAATGTTTAATAAATTTATAAACCGGCCAGTCCTGTCTATAGTGATCTCTTTGATCATTGTTTTTATGGGAGTGCTGGCGGTGCTGAAATTGCCAGTGACCCAGTTCCCTTCTATTTCGCCACCCAAGGTAAATGTTACTGCCGCTTATCCCGGAGCGAATGGTGAGTTAATGACCAAAGCGGTTCTTATTCCACTGGAAAGAGCAATCAATGGAATCCCCGGAATGAAATATATGGCGTCTGATGCGGGAAATGACGGAGAGGCGACCATACAAGTAATATTTAACCTGGGCACAGATCCGAACATAGCTGCAGTGAACGTGCAGAATCGTGTCGCTTCCGTGGTAAATAAACTACCCCCATTGGTAGTTCGCGAGGGGGTAAAAATCACCCGTGAGGAATCAAACATGCTCATGTATATCAACCTGTACAGTAAGGGTACTAATATGGACCAAAAGTTCCTTTTCAACTTTGCGGACATCAATATTTTATCAGAATTGAAAAGAGTTAATGGTGTAGGCTATGCTGACATTCTTGGAAATCGTGAATATGCGATGAGGATTTGGTTGAAGCCTGATCGAATGCTTGCGTATAAGATTTCTGCTGAAGAAGTAATGAAAGCGCTGGATGAACAAAGCCTTGAAGCATCGCCTGGTAAAACCGGCGAAAGCTCGGGTAAGCGTTCGCAGGCGTTTGAATACGTATTAAAATACCCTGGTCGTTTTAGTGATAAGGAAGGCTACGAAAACATCATCTTAAAGTCTAATCCTAACGGGGAGATACTTCGTTTAAAAGACGTGGCAAACGTAGAGTTCGGCAGCTCTATGTACGATCTTTATTCGACCCTAAATGGTAAATCTTCAGCAGCGATTGTGGTAAAGCAATCCTACGGAAGTAATGCCAGCCAGGTAATCGAGGATATTAAGGCTAAAATGAAGGAGATCAAATCAACATCCTTTCCCAAGGGGATGGACTACGAGATAAGCTACGATGTTTCTAAATTTCTTGACGCCTCTATCGAGAAAGTAATTCATACGCTCATAGAAGCTTTTATCCTGGTGGGCCTTGTAGTGTTCCTGTTTCTTGGTGACTGGAGGTCTACACTCATTCCTGCCATTGCCGTCCCGGTATCGCTCGTCGGCACGTTCATGTTTATGCAATTCTTTGGCATTACACTAAACCTTATCACCCTTTTCGCCCTGGTGCTGGCAATTGGTATCGTGGTCGATAATGCGATTGTAGTGATCGAAGCTGTGCATGCCAAAATGGAAACGAAGCATCTTACTCCAAGGAAAGCCACTAAAGAAGCGATGCATGAAATCAGTGGTGCAATCGTAGCTATTACGTTTGTAATGGCAGCGGTGTTTATACCAGTTGCTTTTATGTCAGGACCAGTCGGTATATTTTACCGGCAGTTCTCGATTACTATGGCGACTTCCATTATCCTGTCAGGCGTGGTTGCCTTAACCCTCACGCCCGCTCTTTGTGCCATTATGCTGAAGAACAATCATGGAAAAACAAAAAAGAAAACTGCGCTTGACAAAATGCTGGAAGGTTTCAATAACTGGTTCAACCGGTTGTCGGGCAGGTATAAGAGATTGCTGGGCTTAATTGTTAATCGAAGAGTAATCACTTTCGCTATGCTCGTTGCTTTCTGCGTGGGCACATGGTTACTTAATACCACCCTGCCTTCCGGCTTCATTCCAAATGAAGACCAGGGAATGTTTTACGCCGTCATTCAAACCCCACCGGGCTCGTCACTCGAAAGAACCAACCAAATCTCGGAAAGACTACAAAAGATTGCCGAGACTATCGAAGACGTCCAATCGGTCTCTTCGCTGGCTGGCTATGAAATTCTTACAGAAGGAACGGGAGCAAACACCGGAACCTGCCTGATTAATTTAAAAAGCTGGGATGACCGAAAGCACTCTGTACAGGAAGTGATGGGTGAATTGGAAGAAAAATCGAAAGAAATAAGCGGTGCAACTATAGAATTCTTTCAGCCTCCTGCCGTGCCAGGTTATGGAGCTGCAGGAGGTTTTGAGCTAAGGCTGTTGGATAAGGCAGGAACAGGAGATTTCAAAAAAATGGAAACTGTAAGCAAGGATTTTGTGAAGGCTTTGGAAAAACGCCCTGAATTATCGTCCGTATTTACCTTCTACAGCGCCAGCTTCCCGCAGTATATGTTGAAGATCGACAATGACATCGCGCAGCAAAAAGGCGTAACGATAGAGAATGCGATGAATACGCTCTCCACCCTTTTGGGAAGTAACTACGAAACCAGTTTCATTAAATATGGCCGGCAATACAAGGTAATGGTGCAGGCCTCACCCGAATATCGCGCATTGCCCCAGGATGTTTTACATCTGTATGTGAAGAATAACCGCGACGAAATGGTCCCGTTTTCATCGTTCCTAAAAATGGAGAAAGTGTATGGCTTGTCTGAGATCACACGGCATAACATGTACAATGCTTCTGAAATAAGCGGTGCATCTGCGCCTGGTTATAGTAGCGGTGCAGCCATAAACGCTGTAGCAGAAGTAGCGAAAACCAGCCTGCCAAGAGGATATGGTATCGATTGGGCAGGTATTTCTGCTGATGAGGTAGCCAGGGGAAATGAAGCCATTTTCATCTTCCTCATTTGTCTCGGTTTTGTATACCTGATACTTGCAGCCCAGTATGAAAGTTTCATACTTCCTTTGGCCGTAATCTTATCACTTCCTGCCGGCGTTTTCGGGTCATTCCTTTTGTTGAAAATAATGGGACTTGAAAACAACATTTATGCGCAGGTTGCCCTGGTAATGCTGATTGGTCTGCTGGGTAAAAATGCAGTGTTGATTGTAGAGTTTGCAGTGCAGAGACACCGGTCAGGAGAAAGCGTGCTCAAAGCAGCAATACAGGGGTCAGTTACCAGGTTCCGTCCAATTCTGATGACATCATTCGCTTTTATTGCAGGTTTAATACCGCTCGTTTTTGCTCACGGTCCGGGTGCAACTGGTAACCGTACAATCGGTGCGGCTGCTGCCGGAGGTATGCTGTTCGGAACCATTTTCGGGGTAATTATCGTTCCTGGCTTATACTACATATTTGGTAAAATTTCAGAGAAACACATGTTTGTAGATGAAAATGAAAATCCAATGACAGAAGAAATTGATCACCACAATCAATTTGAAAAACTTGAGCAATATGTTTAAACAAAATCGATACATGGCTGGATGGATAATGTTTATAGTAGCTGTAGCGAGCTGTAGGGTACCGGCATTAATGGAGACAACAGAGAAGACTTCGGTTCCTCAATCATACGACAATAAGGTTGATACCACAAATATGTCGGCCATTCAATGGAGGACCTTTTTCACCGACAAAAACCTGGTCGCCCTGATTGCTACTGCCCTGCAGAATAACCAGGAACTCATGATCACTTTACAGGAGATCGAGTTGGCAAGGAACGAAGTTCGACTAAGACAAGCGCCACTGCTGCCCTCAGTTGGAGCAAATGTTAGGCTTGGTGTTGAAAAGGTGGGGCGCTACACCAGCCAGGGTGCAGGCGATAAGTCTACCCAAATCGAACCGGGAAAAGAAGTACCGGAAGCACTGACAGACGTGACTGCAAAGGTGTACGCAAATTGGGAAGTCGATATTTGGAAAAAGCTGCGTAATGCAAAGAAGGCAGAAATAACAAGGTTTTTAGCTACAATGGAAGGCAGAAATTTCGTGATCACAAACCTTGTGGCGGAAATTGCCACTTCGTATTATGAGTTGTTGGCGCTCGACAACCAATTGAAGATTATACGGCAAAATATAGAGTTACAAAAAAATGCACTTGGAATTGTCAAAGTGCAGAAAGAGGCTAGCAGGGCAACAGAACTGGCCGTGCAAAAGTTCCAGGCGGAAGTATTGAAATCTCAGAGTCTCGAGTTTGACTTTCTTCAAAGGATAAAAGAGATCGAAAACAGGATTAACTTTCTCTCAGGCAGATATCCTCGTGAAATACCACGGGATACAAGTATTTTCCTAAGCCTGGTCCCGGCCGCTGTTAATTCCGGCATCCCTTCCCAATTACTGGCAAGTCGTCCAGACATCAAACAGGCTGAGCTTCAATTAGCAGCCGCGAAGCTGGATGTAAAAGTAGCACGCGCCGAATTTTATCCTTCATTTGGAATATCAGCGGTGTTAGGCTTTCAAGCCTTCAAGCCATCTTATCTCGTGAAGTTACCTGAATCAGTTTTGTACTCGCTCGCCGGCGACCTGGCTGCACCTATCATTAACCGAAATGCGATCAAGGCAAACTTTTACAGTGCCAATGCCCGGCAACTGCAGGCAATGTACAACTATGAGCGTACTATTTTAAATGCTTATATGGAGGTATCTACTCAACTCTCTAAAATCAGTAACCTCGAAAAATTGTATGATCTCAAACTGCAACAAGTCGAGGCACTTACAAGGTCGATAGATATTTCTAGTGACTTGTTCAAAAATGCGCGCGCCAAGTACTTTGAAGTTCTAATGACCCAACGGGATGCATTAGAAGCAAAACTGGAATTAGTAGAAACCAGGAAAGAGCAACTAAATGCCGTAATTAATATTTATCGCGATCTTGGAGGCGGGTGGCAGTAGGCTGAACTCTCGCAATTAGAAGGGGCTCTCTCAACCTTAATGAGATAGCCCCTTTAAATTTAGCCTACTCCCTGCTCATGGTAGCAGCTATGATCGAATAGCTGTTAAAATTTGCACCGTGTTGCCGGGCAACGACTAGCTGAAAGTACTTCTGCCGTAAAAGTGTGCGACGCAACCAAAGTTTCACAGTAGTACATACGCCTGGTACCAAAGAATCTACATGATAAAGCCGGCTGTTACTATTTTATCGAAAGGCATAATAAATAAACCTTTTCTCTAAAAGTCAAACTTAAACCTCGTTCTTATCCCCCACTGCGATACTTCGGGATGATTTAAATAAGTAAGTCTTTTTACCACATCCACCCTTACCAACTTAAAAATGTTGGCTATGCCAGCACTGACTTCTACATATGGTTGGGTACCTAAAGCATAGGTTGAAGGCAGGTTGGTTTTATTATCTAAAGGGAATTTAAACGTTGAGGCAACAAGGTTCGGATCATTTTCGCTTCTCACTCCACCATACAAAATCTTACCGGTTATCACTTCACGTAGTTTCAGTTTTTTTAGCAATGGAACTTTATTAAAGAAAAAGCCGTTAAAGTAATGATCAACATTTACCCCTGCATAATGGTCACTCACAAACTCCATAAAGTTCATCATGTTATACGAATTAAGCTGGTAGGAGTAGGTTTGGTTGGCCCTATGTATGGCTAACAAAGGAAATGGAACCTGCCCAAAAATATATCCGCCTTCAAAAGTCATATCAGTGTAGCCTAATTGGGAAAGATAGAATCTCTTTCCAATATTGAGGTTCAGGTTATGATAATTGTATTCGCCTTTCGCCAGACCTTTTATACCGGCAATATACCTGAGTTTAAAAATCGGGTACTTATTAATGATAGGTATCCGGTACACTTTGCCCTGGTAAAATTGCTCGTGCGGCGCCCACCTGATTTCTGCAGATAATTCTGATGTGGTTACATCCGGAACACTGTTTACATATCCCTCATGCTGCTTTTCATACACGATAGAACCTGCCGGTGTTTGTTTCCAGTTTTTAAATCCTGCAGTAACTGAAACATTTTTTGCAAGCTCTCTCACATATTCTGCTTTAAAAATATTGTTGTATAACCATTTGTCATTATTGCCTCTTTTAAAAGATAGAAAGAAATTATCCTCTTGCACAAACTGCAATTCCTGCCCGGGAATCTTTGTATCGTATTGATAGCTTAACCGCAAAAAATTTAACGGGTAAGCATATACAGACGTATGATTAAAGGAGTAAGTACCAGATAAAAAATATTTCCATTTCTGGTCTTTAAAACCATAAGCGAGATAGTTTTCGAAATACAATGACTTGTTGAAGTTGGGTGTGGTGCGACCGCCTGCGCGCAGACGAAAACCTTCAACCGGATTAAAACTATAAAATGCACTCACCGGTCCTACTTCATAACCTGGTCCTGCCTGCTTATAACCTGCCAATACCAGTGTAGCAATATCGGTGAACCTCTTGTATGAACGAAGGTTTTGAAGGCTGTCTATGTTTTTATAAACCCTTGCTTCTATATCCGTTAATTGAGGGTGGCGGTGCGCCATCCAAAAGCTATCTGAAGCATTGTTGTTGTTCGCACTAATATTTGTTACTACCGGTGCTCCTGCATAAACCTCCTCGCCTTGAGCGGTGTTTATTTTAAAGTTTTTAAACGAAACTGTCCTCTCCCCTACTACACCTCCGCCAGAGTTTTTTGCCAAAGCAAATTCAGTGGCAGTATTCGTGCTAATGACATGATAACGTCCGTCAGGTCCTTTTTCAAAATCCTGTTTTATTTGCAGGTCTCTTACCCAATTAAGGTTAGCATGCTTGCTGATGCTCATGTTGATCTTTTGAATCGAATAATTTCCATCAAGCGTAATGAACATAATTCCTTTAAAAAGAAGATCGGTAGGATTTTTAGGAGCGAAGCTCAAACGAATCAGTTTGATACCTTCATTCTCTACCGTGTCAGTTATATAAAAGCGGTAAAAGGTTGGCGACAGGTCGGCGATTGGACTAAGAAACTGGTTGGTGAGCAACGATATATTATTTTCATAAATGTCTACATCTTCATACAATCGGTTCAGGTAACTTTTGATGCCATTGTTATCAATGAAGTCGCCATAGTTCACCTGCTTTTCTCCCAGCACATAAGTCTTTTGCTTTTCAGGATTCTTACGATAATACTTTTGCGATAATTTTTCCGTCATGTACACAGGCAACAAATATTTGCCTTCCATTTTAGTGGTATCAACGTTATCAAAAACAAACGTAAAGTTTTTCAGGAGTTTGTTTTTCAAAAGCTTTTCAGGTTTGTTTGTAAGAGACAGTTCCATTTTTTCATACTGTTCATACTCAACAAAGTTGTGGCTGCTGACCCTGTTCTTGCTTTTGTTATCAATCACTTTTCTTATCAGGTCGACAGCAGGATTATTCTTATTTGAATATTTGCCCCTTTTTGACTTAACGATTACATTGTTTTTTGCATCGCTAAAAACGAGTTCGACATCCATTGTCTGTTCCCGGTTCGGAATGATCGTTTTCGACAAAGTCTTATATCCTACATAAGAAAACTTTATGTTTTTGGCCGTCGGGTTCATAGTGGCGTAGGTGTAACTTCCGTCGTCTTTTGTCGTTACGCCCTTTCCATCCTGCACATACACGCTAACTGATTGCAGTGGCTCTTTTGAAACTGCATCACGCACAAAACCTCTAACCACAGTTTGAGCTTGTACGCTGCCACTTGTTATTATTATTATTATTGTTAAGCCATACAAAATGGCATTTATAAATTTTTTCATTTTGATTCTTTTTAAGCCCATTCTATATTGACCCTCATAGCCTTTGTCAATCTCGCATGGGTCAGTTATTTTTTTTTGCCAGCTTTTTATCTTCTCGAATCTTCGTTGCGTCGCACTCTTGTACCGCATGATCATAAGCAGCAAATGACGATGCGTTTTTCAGACCTCTACTTCGGCTAAATTTCTTATTCTATCGCCCACATGTCGTTTTCCAATTGCCCGGTTTTCTTTCGGCCGGAAAGACCTTTAGTGGCCTTGAGAAATTTGGTAACCGCCATTTTAACTAGCAGGAAGGCAATTGCTAATGCTACCAGCACCTGTAGCAAACTTATTCCGGGCAGGTAAAGAGCTATTATTTGGCATATATGTTTCATTATGTTTGTTTTGGTTCCTTTATCACGAAATTTTAGTTGCTATTGTTTTGTGTCTTAGTCGTGCTTTACGCTCTTTGTAACTTCTACTTGCTTAGCCCTTGTCGACCTATCCCTACTTTAAGTAATTAAATGATTTAACAGCGTTAAACAAACAGTACAAAAAAAACGGTTTTCAAACCGGCATCAATCGTATATGATGGAGAAACAGAAACGGCAATAAGTAATTTAACAGCGTTAAACGCTTATGCAAAAAAAAGTTATGCAATCACACCTCTTATTATACCATCAATCGCATCTTTTAAAACTTGCTTATTCATTTCTTCTGATGTGCCACGGTTAACCAGGTTAATAGAAACAAGACCATGAACTACCGACCAAAATGTATAATACCTTCTGCAAACTTCATCTTCCGAAAGCTCTTTTCCCGGCGTTAGTTGCCTGATCGCGTCAGTAATTAATTTGCCTGGTGCCTCCGCTTCAGGTGTTCGCTGCATGGTGCAGCAGTTCATCTGCACTCCAAACATCAACTGGTACAGTTCCTTCTTTTGAAAAGCAAAATTCCAGTAAGCCATCCACATTGCCTCCAGTTGTTGCGCCGGCTGTTCGTGTTTGTTTTTGGCTTCTTCCATTTCCTTCGCCAAATAGAGAAATCCCTTCTTGTTCAGCTCTCCTAAAATCGCTTCTTTGTTAGAAAAATACTCATAAATAATAGGCGCCGTGTATTCGATCTCGTCAGCGATCTTCCGCATGCTAAGCGCTTGCCATCCTTCTTCCTTAACGATCTTATAAGCAGCTTCCAGGATGCTTGTCCGGGTCTCTTCTTTTAATCGTTGAATTCTGTCTTTACTTGCCATTGCTTATTTTCTTTACGCACATAAATCATTTAACACTGTTAAGTAAAGGTACAATTGTTTTAAATTCATCTCCAAATTTTTTTTTTAAAAAGTTTTTTAAGTTCAAAAAAAACTGTCTTCCTCGCTCGATTACCTATTGGTAAAGCGGTATGAAGTCGTACTGGGAGGAGCGAAAAATAAATATGCCGGAGAAACCCGGATATTAATTGGAAGATAAAACCAGGCTTCTAAAGAATGCGTGTAGAATGAACTAAAACCCCTGGAATGAAAGATCGGTTAAACAGAGTAGAGTTCAGGCAATAGATAGGTTATAGTTTTAATGCTTGTTCAAGGTTGTCTGCGCCACCGAAACGTCATTCAGTTGACCTGTTACATTTACGTCGCTGCTAAAAGTGGCGGTTGCGTAAGTTTCACCTGTTACTTCATTTTCAAGTACAAAATGTATTTTATTCGACCCGCATTCACCGCTAATCGTAACGCTATACTGATTAACCCAGCCAATAGAACCGGTTACCCTGCAATTTCCGGCGACATAGGTAGCCGTTCCCTTCAACTCATATTTTCGTTTTGTAGGAGACGTTAAATCAAGTGATGCAAAGTTTATGATGCCGTCGTAGAAGTAAATATTTACAGTTTCAGGTTTGTTCTTATGGGGCTCAGGCGGAGAAACGTTTCTTACTGTCCAGCTGCCTACAAAGTTGGTATCTGTTCTTGTACAACTGAACTTAATAATTGTGTTATAACTGGACGATGAATTCGCATTTGATCCACATTTGATATAATCATCGTTTTTTTCGAATGTACTTAACTGGTGCCCTATCCCGTTAATTGTGTATGATGAAACCGTGTCAGCAGCCATTGTCCGCCTCATTATTTCCTGGGCCTTTTTAGATTTTCTCTGTGCTTCTACCTGGTTTAGAGGTAAAAGCATTACAGATAAAATTATGGACACTAAAATAACTTTCATAACAGTGAGTTTCGAAATTAAAATGGTGTCTCAATAGGTAGTGGAGGGAAGGCAACATAAAAAACAAACCTGACGAATGCAAGTAATATCTAACAGAAGAGATAAAAAACGGGGTGAATTAGTTGCACCAATAAAAAAAATTTCAGAAACTTACTTTTCCTACATACAGCTCGTTATGCTTATTTACAAGCTTTTTGCGTTTTAAATGAAAATTCTGCGAAAGGATGATTTAAAACAAATAAAAATTTACCTGGTTAAACTTTACCCCCCTTTTCATTGGCTGTACTACACTCTTCCATAGAAACACCCGCTATAACAGGAAGGTGTTGTAACCTTTTCCATTGTCGCTTACTCTAATCACAAAACATCTACAATGAAAAATATAACTTCCTGGCGTACCATCTGTCTCGCTTTTGTATTAGTACCCCTTTTATACGTTTCTCCTATTCTTGCACAAAAAAACCCTAAACTTACCGATGCCGAAATAGCTTCAGCGGCTGTTGTAGCAAATCAAAGTGATATAGCCTTTGCAGCAATTGCACAACAAAAGTCTAAGAATGCTGAAGTATTGAAGTTTGCAGAGACGATGGCAAGAGACCATAAAGCAGTTATTGACCAGGCTGTAGCATTGGTTACAAAACTGAAAGTGACACCCAAAGACAACGCAGTCAGTCGAAAATTGAAAGCTGATGCAACAAAAACACAAAAGATGCTTCGCGCCAAATCTGCAAGAACTTTTGATAAAGCATATGTTGACAATGAAGTGGGCTACCACAAAGCAGTGATAGCAGCAGTCGAGACAGTACTTATTCCGCAGTCGTCGAATGGCGAATTGAAAGCGCTATTGCAAAACGTAGTACCAGCACTTAAAAGTCATCTTGAGCATGCGCAAATGGTTCAAAAAATGTTTGCATCAAAATGAAAGGGCAGTTAGGATTAATACAAGCGGTTGTATTGTTATTTGTAATCAGCAGCCTAGCCGGATGTACAACGCCTGAAGAACGGGCTACGACATTACAAAAGAGTTCCATTGTGCGTATGCATACTATTGTGATTCAACAAATGAAATTTACCCCTGCAACACTTACCCTCAATGAAGGCGACACTGTCACATGGATAAACAGGGATATAGTGGTTCATAACGTGACTGAAGAAACTAATAAAGAGTGGGCTTCGCCAAACCTGGACACAGCTAAATCGTGGAGCATGGTAGTCTCGAAGAGCAGCTCATATTTCTGCACCATACACCCGGTAATGAAAGGGACCTTAAATACCCGTTGAACAGACTCTTATTTGTTTTTCATTATTCGCATTATTTCTTCTGATTTGTTGTAACCTTTTCAATAGTCGTTGTCTCTAATGATTTTACTGCGTACAAAACCTGCGCTACCGGTAAAGAAAAGACCTGACATATGAAAAGAACATCCATCTGGAGAGATACATCGGTCCCCTCTGATTATTCTTGTTTACGTGAACACATTACAACAGATGTAGCGATTATAGGAGGCGGTATTACCGGAATAACTGCGGGGTACCTTTTGGCTAAAGCAGGTATAAAATCAATGATGAGTTCAACGACATCCAACCAGGTGAAGGAAAGGTCGTGGCAAAGGATGGAGAGAAAATAGCAGCTTTTCGTGACATGCACCACAAACTTCACTTATGCTCCGCAGTCTGCACCCATATGGATTGTATTGTCAACTGGAATGAAGCGGAACAATCCTGGGACTGCCCTTGCCAAGGTAGCCGGTTTAATTACGACGGTATTGTACTCGAAGGCCCTGCAATCGCTGACCTTCCTAAAAAAAAGTAACCAATAAAGCCCCGCTTATATGATTTACACATCCATTGCATTTTTTGCGCTCGCCGCCATTCTTGGAATGGTACTGCTTTCTTATGTGCTCCGGGAAAAAGAGACACCAAAAGCCGCTATGGTTGCACATGGACTTTTTGCTGTTGTCGGCCTCGTCTTACTTATCCTTTTTGTAGTTAATAACCCCGGTCCTGTTGAAAGCATTGTGCTGTTTGTTATTGCCGCGTTAGGTGGAATTGTTATGCTTGCCAGAGACCTTTCAGGAAAAAAAATACCTAAGTGGCTCGGCGTTCTTCATGGCCTTTTAGCGGTGTCTGGTTTCATATTCCTGCTTCTCTTTGCATTAGCCAAGATTTAAGAGACATTTTTTGTTACCGGCAAAAGAACAGTGATTTAGCATCGTTGCGTCGCACTCTTATACAATTCTAACACTATTGAGCAAAAATGAAAAAGCTTCAGTAAAACAACACTTTATCAAATCAAACGAGCAAACATGAAGCTGCTGGGTCACCCTATACATTTGATGCTTATCCATTTTCCGGCAGCATTATTTCCAATGGAACTGGTTTGTTACTACATTCAGTCCAGAAACGGCGACACTTCATTTGCCTATGCTTCTTTTTATGCAATGGCCGGCGGTGTTTTATTTGGATGGCTTGCAATTATAACTGGTGCTATTGACCTTATCACGATCCGCGATGATGGAGCCTTACAGGTAAAGGCACTGGTTCATGGTGCAATAAACTCGGCTGTAGTACTAACCTACACTGTTGTAGCATACCTTTTTTACAAACATTATCCTAACTTACCAATACCAACTAAAACATTACTTGCCCTAAAGGCTTCTTTAAACCTTGTAATGATTGCAGGGAATTATTTAGGGGGAAATCTTGTTTTGAAACATAAACTTGGTGTTATACAATCTAATACAAAAACAATATGATAGCCTACCCGCAGTTCTCAGAAGTTGAACTGATAGACAGAATTATTAAAGGTGATCTTGCTTTATTCGAAGTGCTGATAAGAAGATATAATCCATATTTATATAAAGTGGGAAGATCATACGGCTATTTTCATCATGATGTGGAAGACCTGATGCAGGAAACCTTTATTCATGCCTACGAACATTTGAAAAAGCTGAATGATAAGAAATACTTCAAGACGTGGCTGATCCGAATTATGCTTAATGAGTGCTATCGAAAAAACCATAAAGCGTCTGCACAAAAAGAGATAGTAACCGATACCTTATCATTTGAAAAATCGACACCTATGTTTTCGGGAAATAGCAATGATGATATAGAAAGGAAAGTGAACAACAAGGAGCTTAGCGGTGTAATTGAAAGTGCAATTGAACATATACCTGTAGACTATCGCCTTGTATTTTCACTACGCGAATTAAACGGATTAAGTGTACAGGAAACAGCACAGGCATTAAACATCACAGAAACGAATGTCAAGGTAAGATTTAACAGGGCAAAGGCAATGCTTAGAAAAGAGGTTGAAAAGATGTACTCTTCAGAAGACATTTTCCAGTTTAACCTCATTTATTGCGATAAGATCGTAGAGAACGTCATGGAAAGATTAAGAAGTAAATCTTAGATCTTCAACGAATACCAAAAAGCCGTTGTTGCCTTTCGGCCTTTACCGGGAAAGCATAAAGCTATTTACCGCTTTTCCCCGGAACCTTGGTCAAGCGTCCCCTTCCAGCCTTATTTTTTATCAGGAATTGGCTTTGTCCCGGATTTTAAAACTGAGATAAAACACGCCTAATAGGGAAAATATCACATGTTTATGTGGTGATCATGTTCACATAATTACCCCAACTTTATAAAAGAAAAATGATGGCTGAAGCAACTATCGCTACTTGTTCAGGTTTTAGACCCGCCCTTCCTTGAGAAATCAAACTAAAAGGAATAGTATGACACCCGAAGAATTCAACAATTTAGAACAAGGTCAACAAAAATTCATGTTATGTGACGCAGATAAGATTTGCGAAAATAGTTCCGGGCTATTTAAAGAAGAACTTTTTAAAATTGACAACCTCTTTGTAGAAGTTAAAACAAGCTCGTTAAATAGATTTAGAAGGCAAATTAAAGCTTATAGCCTTAACCAGATACCTACCAACTATCTTCTAAGCTATTAGCTTTTGGAGACACTTAAAGCTAGCGCAACGCTCTATTCAAGTTTTCTGTGCTTGAATTTCCAACATAACTATTTTGAAAGTGCATCTCTGTTATAAGTAGAGAATCCCGGAAATTTAAGAAATGACTTTGCTTAAAGGATTAGCTGAACTTGCTTTTGTTACATACCTAATTTCTTCATCTTTTACCGCTCTGTTCCTATCACTCCAATAAGCCCAAATAACAAACAACCATTGTAACTGCCCCGCCCAGGCAACAACTTTCATATTTGGCGGAGCGGCACCAAAAGTGTTCATTAAATGAATGATAATAAGGAAAATAATCAGGGCCCATGTCGCAAATGTCCCTGTCTTATTTTTCGGTGTTGTAGACTTAAGATACAATCCAACACTTACTGCAAATAAAGTAAACTCAACAATCAATGTTACTATTTTAGACTTCCATAAGCCTAATCCTACCATTAATGAATTTCCAGGATAAAGCGGTAAGTCAGGTATGTGAACAATCAGGTCTAATAACCAATGAGTGATAACACAAAGGCCTAATAAGACCGCAGCCTTAGGATTTTTCCTGTTTAATGAATAAATCAATGCTACAAGAAGGCCCCAACCTATTACGGTAATGAGGCTATGTGATATTGGATAATGTGTAAAGGAAAGTGGAATAGGATTGGTCGGGTCATGGCTGATTTCTGCTTGTTCAATATTTAACAGTAAGAAAGTTGGCCATAATAAGTCAAGCAATTGAGCCGCGAGAAAATAAGTGCCCAAACTCGGTTTTGAATTAAGCTTCTTAGCGGCAAACCCTACAGCAAAATGTCCAATGAACATAGTAGCTAGCTTTGGTGTTGAAATGCAAAAGTAGTTAATGCTGCAGTAAATAGGAGGAAAATGGTACTGTCGTACAATATTAGAGGGCGAGCAAGGACCTTTGGTGTAGCACCTACTAAATGTCTATAAAGCATTATTCGAAACATAGTGCACTTGTATTGGAGTTAAAAGAAATTACTCCAGGTGTTGCATGTATTGATAACAATGCAATTAGTTGGAAAACAGGTAACTTAGTTAGCTGTTACATTTGGTTCCCAAATAATAATAAACACATTTTATCATGGCAAAAGAAATGATTATTGAAAAGAGTGTTTCAATTAATAAGAGTACTAATGAAGTATTTGCTTTTCTGAAAGAGACAAAAAACCAGGACAAGTTTAGTGTATGGAATATGAAAGACCCTAACATGAAAAAAAACTACTCTGGTATTGATGGAACAAAAGGTTTTGTTTATTCCTGGGATAGTACAGACAAAAATGTAGGCGCCGGCTCGCAGGAAATTACAAACATCAATGAAGGGAGCCGGATTGACTATACGATGAACTTTATCCGACCTATGAAAAATATTGCAACAGCCCGCTTTGTTGTAAATAAAATTGATGAGAACACAACTTCAGTTTCCTGGATATTTCAAAGCCCCACAAAATTTCCAATGTCTTTATTTTCGCCCATTTTCAAAAAGATTTTAGGGAAACAACTCGACCAGAGTCTGCAAAACCTTAAAGCATTATTGGAGAAGAAGTGATCTTTGGTATCGTGGGTTTATTCTTTTACAAAAATCCTTTGCTATTTGCACGCTTTAAAATCGTAGTTCTGACAACATCCGTCCAGTTTATCGTGTCTGTTCATATAGCCCGGCTCCAAATGAAATTTGAAGTTGTTGTGTTAGCAACTAAACCAGCATTTACCTGAAAGGGGTAATTGTAACCGGCCCTTCCAAGCCCGAAGGTTGTACTTTCCAATTTGCAGCATTGAAGTTTTTATAATCAATGTTTACAAAATTAATTTCATGATACTTTCTCCACTCCTGCCCTGCTCTATCCATATACCTTATTCGGTTTGCCATTAAGTTGGCAACTTCAATCCTGATAGTATTCTTTCCTGTCGTTAGGTATTTACCAATTTTCGCCCGGTAAGGAATACTGTAAAGTATACCTACTTCTTTACCATTTACAAACACCCTCGCTGACTCGTGCACCTTGCCCAATTGTAGCAAATAGTCCTTAGCTTTTTTTTTACGCAGGTTAAACGTGGTTGTGTATACGCCTGTACCTGAAAAGTTTTGCGTGGTACTATCTTCCTCAAATTTATTCCAGGGCTGCAAATGCTGCATTTGCTTCGGTGAAGGAATAGTTGGGCCACCATCTGTGAATTTTAAATTCCATGTTCCGTTCAATACTATCGGCGTCAGTGAGGTGTCGATGTATTTCCACTTCGATACATTCTTATTGATTTCGCTCGCAGCTTTCAAGATGAGCGCTTCACCAGGTTGCATCTGCAACCTTACTTCTGTTGTATGTTGTTTGCTGGCAAAAGATGCCATTCCTGTTGCTCCGTTTTGAGGATCCATGATTATTACAGAACGGGCAGCAATGCCTAAAGGCAATGTTGCATTTATTGCATTTGCAGTATGGTTAACAATATAATAGTATTTACCGCCAGCAAAAGATCGTCGTATAAACTTTAAGCCGCTATCCACCATGGCTTCTCTCCGAATTCCGGCATACGATACAGCCTTAGACACATCTTTTGCAACAATGATTCTGCCTTTGCCAAAATTTACTTCGCTTATACCCTCGCCTTTGTCTTCTGTCATAAGAGTTCCAATCAGAGCTTTCAATTCTTTTCTTCTTTCTTCAACCTTGTTCATACCCGGCACATCTTCGGGCAATCCCTCCATAATAACAACAGCGCCACTTTTAGCAAGGCGAATGATATTTTGTAATGTGCCAACCGGCATCATTTTACATTGTGAGACAAGCAGCACTCTATGCTCTGCTCCGTGTTTTGTTACCTGTAGCACCCCGTTATTTACTAAAGCTTCGCTCAACATTTTGTCAGAAACAAAATCAACCGAATACCCTTTCCCCTGCAACTCGGTAAGATTTTTATAAAACGGTGTCGGGTGTAGCCATTCGTCAATATCATGAACCTTGAGCGGCATATCCATTCCTTTAGCATTGTGCCACACATCATATACCGGCCAGTACACCACGATCTCGTTATCAGGATTGCCACTTTGCAAAACACTCTGACACCTGGTAATGTAATTATTCAATCCGCTTAAATGGGGCCATAAACTGTTATTCGGTACAAAGTTCACCGATGCATAAAATAACCAGCCCGGCCACTTAACATAGTCAGGCGAATAAGTTGTACCGTGATAAAAAACATGGTTAACTCCTGAAAGAAACACCCGCTCTACCTCTGGCTTACACTGTGACCAGGAGGTTTTAAAATGTTCGGTAAGCCATGTGAACGTCTCAGAAGAAGTAAGCTTATTGCCCATTGCATGTGCTGCGGAAGAGGCAAACTTCATCATGTTTGGATCAGGATCAACATTACGAACATCAGCACTATCACGCCTTAAACCCGGAATAGCGAAATAACCTGAGCCAAATGTTTCAGTTTCCGGAATATCAAAAGCTGCGTACAAATCAAGCAGGTTACCTGGCGAGCCATGCGCCTGGTTAAGTGAGAGAGCGTTTTTACTATGTGACCAGTTTGTAAAGCGATGGGAGAAGTTTTCGAGCATCAGTTCACTCATTGTTTCGCGGTAGTCAGTCTTTATTCTTGCCACTTTATCTGACGGCTCTTTAGATGCCAGTTCCCGTAAGTAAGTCTTAAGATCATAGCCCCGTCTGCTCCTGAATTCATTAAAAAAACCAGCAGTCCAGTCAGCGCCATACACTTCATAACTATCATTGTAAAAAGCCTTTACTCCATGCCCATTATTTCCAAAAGCTGAGTCCCATCTTTTAAAATAGTTATTTAAAGAGGTTTTAGAAAAATGATCTAAAGTGTAACCTTCTCCGCCTGGTGCAGCACGTTTAACCGCCTGTTTCGTCTTACCTATAAATGCAGCATATAGGTTCCAACCACCCTGCTGTGGTACCCAATTCAAATTTCCATTTACATCTAACTTACCCGTGATATCTAAAACAGTTCCATCAGGCCCATAAGCCATCACCGCCGACAGTTTAGCTACATCTCTTTGCTTTACATCATTTATCAAAATTCTGTCCTTAAATGTCTCATTGGCCTTTATTGCATACTTTTGTACCACCAGTTTTGTTGCTGCATCTTCCGGTGTTACCTGCGGTCCTCCAATTGGCCATCCGGTTCCTACCGAAATATAAACCCCCATATTAAGAGCCGAAGATTGCTTAACTGTATGATCAAGCATATGCATCCATTTGGGAGACAGGTAAGAAATGTATTTGTCTTCATACCCTATTGCACCGTAAATAGGTACCACTTCAACCCCGCCAAAACCCGCTTTTTCGTAGGTTGTCAACTGCCTTGTTATATTCTTTTCATCAACAGCACTTCCCATCCACCACCACCGTGTCCACGGTTTTGTTTCTGGCTTTACCAGCGGCCATATTGTTTGCGAATCTGCAGTACTAAGGAAACATGCAAAAGCAATAGTAATTATAATTTTATTCCAACTACGGTTGGCATTTTTCATGCAATGACTTTTTATATTCGAGTTTAGTAAACTTTACTTTATTCATCTTTTTTACTACTAAAGTTTTTTCTTTTTGAAGCCAGCAATTGAAATTCTGCTGGTCTTTTGTTGCGTCGCACACTTGATCAGCTGGTAACAATACTTAAGTTCGGTGTTCATGTTTTTTATACAACCTTAAAGTCAGTTTGAGTCAGCATCAATCCATTTATGCGGCAGCATTTTTTCATGTTCGGGTTACAGCGTTCAAAAACATTTGGCAGTCGCAATTACCGCAAACGAATATTTAAACAAATTACAGCAGAAATAGTCAAACTAACCTGACTAGCATTAGTCAAACTAAAGTATTTGTGGGATGTAACAGACTAAAGAAGGTCTTACAACTAAGCTTGTTGTAAAACATTAAACTAAAATCTAAAACTGCTATGATTTTTAAACGTGTCATTTATTTCATTTTACTATTTTTCGTTTCTATAGTTACAAAATCGCAAAGCTTGTCAAAAGCTGCCTTTAAACTTTCAGACTATTCAACCGAGATCAGGTCTATCGAGATTGCTATGGACAATATCCTGATGACTATTGATAACAATGGTAATATAATTGCATTCGCTTCAGTATTAGGCGGCGATTACGACTATTGGACAAACGACATTATTGGTAACAGGGAGGGCAAAGTAAAATCTATAGGTCGCATTCACATTGACTATTGGACTAATGACTTTATTGGTCACAGAGAGGGCAAAGTAAAATCCATAGGTAGTATAAATATCGATTATTGGACCAATGACTTTATTGGTAAAAGAGAGGGTAAAGTAAAATCTATCGGTAGTATTGATATTGACTATTGGACCAACGACTTTATTGGCAACCGGGACGGTAAATTAAAATCTATTGGCAGCATAAATGTTGACTATTGGACCAATGACTTTATCGGCAGAAGAGAGGGTAAA
>JAOQAJ010000248.1 GCA_025963675.1 Segetibacter sp. | reverse complement strand
AAGAGCTATGAAAAGATACAGTACAAGAGCTACGGTGAGCAGACAAGTTTTTTTGCAACACGTATAACACCGATCGAGAGGATTAGGCAGATTACACAGCTAAGAAAACCTGAACCAATCCGTTTTTATCCCCAAAAACCGCGTTAGCGAAGTGATATTACCAGGGAAACAATTTTAAAATCGGTTTTTATCGGTTTGATCCGTGTCATCGGTGTTCTATTGTTTTGAGAAAAAAGATGAGTACAGACGGTAGGTACAAGGGAGTGACACAACAAAAGAACAACAAAGATATCCAGATGGTCAAAAAGAAAAACTAGTTCGACTTAAGAATATTCATCAAAATTTTTTCTTCTTTAGTAAGACTCGATTTATTGTCATCCACTTCTATCTGATCTAAATCTTTTAAATATTTTGCAATGCTTTTCGTCTCATACAAACCGATCAGGAGCGGATGCACGTAATACTTTTTGCAAACTGTGCGCGTATTACCTAAGGCCTTTGATACCATATCTAAAGCCTGTACAACATTTCGCCTGGTTTGGGTTTGTGTATCACTTAGTCCCAATTCTTTAAAGGCCAAAAGCGCTTGCACTGTTCCCGACCATGTTCTTAGATCTTTAGCTGTAAAGTCGCCGTTCGTTAAACTCTTGATGTATTCGTTTACCATGCCAGAGTCGATGTCTTTTCTTTGCCCGTTTTCATCATAGTATTGAAATAATTCCTTACCAGGAATGTCCTGGCATTTCTTTACAATACTTGCGAGTTTTTTGCTCTTAATATCAATATCGTGATAAACTCCCTTTTTGCCTTTAAATGAGAATTTAATACTGGTACCCTGCACTTTCACATGTTGGTCCTTCATGGTTGTAATACCATAAGATCCGTTTGCTTTTTCATAGGAAGAATTTCCAACCCTGATATTTGTTCTCTCCATTACACTGACAACCGTGGCCAAAACCTTTTGAAGGGGCAAACCGGGCAGCGACAGATCTTTTTCCATCTGCAATCTTAAGGAAGGAATTACAGTACCAAATTGATACAGTCTGTAAAATTTGGTATGGTTGCGTAAAGCATTCCACGAACTATGATATTTATATTGCTTTCGATTTTTAGTATCGATACCGGTAACCTGCAAATGACCGTTTTCGATCGGGCAAATCCAGACCTGTTCCCATGCTGGAGGAATGACAAGCTGTTTTATTCTTAATAAAGTTTCATCATCTGTCACCTTCTTACCTTCATAGTAATATTCGAATCCATTACCGGCTTTAACCCTTGTAATTCCTGGTTTTGTGTCACTCATGTAGACCAGGTTAACTGCTTCGGCAGTTTTAACCGGGTCTTTTAAAAGTGACCTAATTCGTCTTTTTGGAATTAATGCAATCGGGTCTTCCTGCTGAACTGCTGACATATTTATTTTTCTCCTGTATTGATTTAGGCGAAAAACATACCATTTCTAATAACTTGATTTTTAACAGCATAAAGAATATCGAAGCTTTTTTGTTTAATAGTTTGAGGAAGTGTCTCTACAAATGGCTTAGATAAGGGTGAAAAAGAATGGTATAGTTTGTAATTACAGCTCTAAAGGATTTTTTATTTGATAAAAAGGGCAGCTATCAGAAGGCAGCCTTTATAGTCCGGCACTATTCTTTTTGGCTTTATCAATACTTCAATTAATCTAAACTTTTGCACCATGCAATTGCAGAACACTAGCCTTTTACAAAATCGTTCATTTATAAATGGAGAATGGGTGGATGCATCTAATGCAGAGACTTTTGAGGTAATCAACCCAGCAAATGGTGACATAATAACGTCAGTAGCTGATAGTGGTGCTGTTGAAACAGAGCAAGCAATTGCAGCAGCGTCAAAAGCATTTCCTGCATGGAGTAAGAAAACAGCTAAAGAAAGAGGAGCGATCATGAAAAAATGGTTTAACCTGATAAATGAAAACATAGAAGATCTTGCGCTACTCATGACCACCGAGCAAGGAAAGCCGTTAGCAGAAGCAAAAGGAGAAATAACCTACGGTGCGTCTTTTATAGAATGGTTTGCTGAAGAAGCCCGAAGAGTATACGGAGATGTTATACCAACACCCGCAAATGACAGAAGGATCATAACAATAAAACAACCGATAGGAGTTGTGGCAGCAATTACTCCCTGGAATTTTCCGGTTTCAATGATAACCCGAAAAATCTCTCCTGCTATAGCTGCCGGATGTACCGTTGTTTTGAAACCTGCAGCCCAAACCCCTCTCTCTGCTTTGGCCCTGGCATACCTTGCAAAAGAGGCCGGCTTTCCTGCCGGGGTTATAAATATTGTCACTTCAAGCAATGCTGCCGAGATAGGCAAAGTGATGACCGAAAGCCCGCTTGTACAAAAGTTTTCTTTTACCGGTTCTACTAAAGTTGGAAAGATGTTGATGCAGCAATGTGCGTCAACAGTGAAAAAGGTTTCATTGGAGTTAGGTGGAAATGCTCCATTGATTGTATTTGATGATGCAGACGTTGAGCAGGCTGTAAAGGGTGCAATGGCAAGCAAATATCGAAATGCAGGACAAACGTGTGTTTGTGCAAATAGGTTATATGTACAGGAAGGAATTTATGATGGCTTCTTAGAAAAATACAGAGAGGCAGTGGCATCATTAAACGTCGGAAACGGAACTGATGCAGGTGTAGAAATTGGTCCATTGATAGACGTTGAGGCAATAGAAAAAATAAAAAGGCTGTTGGGAGATGCAGTCGACAAGGGAGCAACCGTAACAGTTGGCGGAAATGAACATAGTGCAGGAAAATTATTTTATGAACCCACTGTTGTTGAAGGCTGTAATTCAAAAATGGCTGTAAGTAAAGAGGAAGTTTTTGGACCTGTGTCGCCAATCTTTAAATTTTCTACAGAGGAAGAAGCAATTGCTCTGGCAAATGATACAGAATATGGATTGGCGTCGTATTTTTTTACCCAAAACCTTGCAAGAGCATGGAGAGTTGCTGAAGCGTTAGATTATGGTATTATTGGAATAAATGAAGGAATCGTGTCAACTGCTGAAGCACCCTTTGGGGGAATGAAAGAAAGTGGAATTGGCCGCGAAGGAAGCAAATATGGAATAGAAGAATACCTTGAAATAAAATATTTGTGTCTGGGCGGTTTGTAGTTATTTCTTACAAAGTTCTCATACGGCAATTATTCAGCAATGACGCATTCCACTCATATACCATATATAGCTAGGCGTAAATTCGATCCACAGCTTCCTGGTATTTTTCAAGAACAACTTTTCTTTTTAAGCTCATTTTAGGTGTCATTTCACCAGTTTCTATTCCCCATTCGTTTGGCAGCAGTTCAAACTTTTTTATTTGTTCTACGTGGTTAAAATATTTATTGAAGCTATTTATGAGGTCCGTGAATAATTCGATCACTTTAGGGTTTTTTATCGCTGCTTCATTTGTTGTGAAAGGAATGTTGTTATCGCGCATCCAATCACGCAGCATAGTAAACGATGGTACAATGAGGGCACCAACAAATTTATAACCGGAGCCAACAATCATGACCTGCTCAACAAAGGTGCTTTCCTTCAGTTTGTTTTCGATAGGCTGAGGAGCAACATATTTGCCGCCACTGGTTTTAAATAGTTCTTTTTTCCTATCAGTGATTTTTAAAAATCTGTCTGAATCCCATACTCCAATATCTCCCGTGTGCAGCCAGCCGTCTACTATGACTTCAGCGGTTAAATCGGGTCGCTTGTAGTAGCCCACCATAACTGAAGGCCCTTTAACCAATATTTCCCCGTCATCCGCAAGCTTTACTTCAACACCTTTAATTGGCGGACCTACTGTACCAAATTTTGTATCTGTCTTTGGAATTTTTCTGTTTACACTTATCACCGGGCTGTTTTCTGTTGGACCGTAACCCTCATACACGGGTATTTTAGCTGCTGTGAATATTCTCAATAGTTTTACCTGGCAAGCCGCCCCCCCTGTTACAACAAATGAAATATTGCCACCTAAAGCATCTCTCCATTTGCTAAACACGAGCTTGTTTGCAAGTGCTAATTGTGTGATGTAAAAAATGCCCCCGCTTTTCTGCGTGTCATATTTTTCTGCTAAGCCAACTGCCCAAAAAAACAATTTTCTCTTTACGCCGGTTAAATCATTTCCTTTTGACATTATCTTTTCGAACACCTTCTCCAATAATCTTGGAACCGTTGTAAAACCGTCTGGCTTTATTTCCCTTAAGTTCTCTGCAATGGTTTCTAAACTTTGTGCATAGTAAATACCAATACCACTATATAAAAAGATGTAAGTAGCCATTTTCTCGAAAATATGATTCAACGGCAAAAAGCTTAGCACCTTCTGTTGGGGCGCATCAGGAAACGGAAAACTTTCGCGGCTAAGTTGAACATTGGTATAAATGTTTTCATGGCTCAGCATAACGCCTTTAGGGATGCCGGTTGTACCAGACGTATAAATGATTGTAGCAACCTGTTTCGGTGAAATCGTAGCTTTAAGCTCAGTAATTTTTTGTATTGATTCAGGTTCACGAACAAGTAAATTTGTCCAATGATCTGCACTTTCTACCTGGTCGAAAGTGTAAATGTTTTTTAATGAAGGAATACGATCTGCAACAATTAAAATTTTCTCGAGCAGGTCTTTACTACTTACGAAAATCATTTTGATTGCCGCATCTTTAAAAATGAATTCAAGTTCAAGTGGATTGGTCGTTGGATAAACAGGAACCAGGATGGCACCTATCTGTTGAACTGCCAAATCAGTAAAAATCCATTCGGGCCGGTTATTGCTTATGATAGCCACTTTATCGGCACACTCTACCGTCATGTCATTTCCGCTTATTCCTTGCTTTAAAAGGCCGGCACTTAATGCATTTACTGTTGCCTGTGTTTCCTGTGTGCTGTAAGCCTGCCACTTTCCATCAACCTTAGCGGCCAACATATCCTCTTTGGGAAAATGAGATAGCTGGTAATCTAAACAATCAAACAATCTTTTTGATTCCATATAGCAGTCGTTAGATTTTTTTAATTGGGCGAGAAAGAGACGCCGTTGTGTTACCTTGATTCGTTCAAGAACTTTTTCAACCAGGCCTTTTAAAGGAAAAATTAACCCATTATTTCAAGACACCAATATTTTGTCACCGCAATTTCTTTTTCTTTAAATCTTTTTGTCTTGCTTATATGCTCTGAAATATTGCAACACCATGCTTACTCCCCAACCTATCATAATCCAAACTGGCCATGGATAACCGGTGAAGCCAGTAATTCTACCTGTAGTAAACCACCAGATGGTCCATAAAAAGGCCATTGCAATTACGTATGAATATAAAGCTTTTTTAAAATCCGCCTTTTTGCGGGCATTTCTCAGAAGACCTTCATCGTTTGTTTCCTGCATATAGAGGCTTTTCTGACCTTAAATTAAGAATAATGTCACAAGTAGCGCAACGTGTTTTTAAAAAGAGAAATTGAGAATTGCATCAGAAGCAGATAAGTATAAGTGAATAGGCTAAAGATTTTCACTCTTGCTGAGGCGCACTGTAAATGCACAAGAGTGCGACGCAACAGGGTTACAAAAAAGATTTAATGCTATGCCCCCAACCCATAAGAAAACTACATTGGATGGTATTGCTGGCCTTCAGGAATTTTAAAAACTTTGCTTCTGATAAAAGAGAGAAAAGCATTCAAATCTGTCTGATGGTATTGCTGCCATGTTTGATATGTCTTAAGGTTTGCCGCGGGGCCAAACAACCAGAAATTATAGGCTTCAAACATTCCTTCCTGTAAAAGCTGTCTTTGGTGCTCAAACAATTTAAAGGGAAAAGTAGCTCCGTATTTATTATACCAATCAAGAATAAACCGTGTTCTGATGACAGTAAGCGTTTCAGGTGTGATGCCGTATGAAACCTGCGGCTGTTGCTTATTTAAAGTCTCGGCAACGGCTGTAGCAAATGGAATAGTGTTGTTCTTCTTTTTTGTAGTAGGCGGAGGGGTAGGTGGCTTATAACCGACTATAAAGAATTGCTTGTACTGATCAAGCAAAAGATTCTTCAATTCTGTACTGCGAGCCGTAAAGCTTTCCATATTAAGAAACATCTCTGCGTACAAAATAGACCAAATTACATCGCCCTTTTGGGAATATTGCCTCGAAAGAAAAAAATAGTTGCTGCTATGGTTTGGATCTACTTCTATACCTTTTTCCCATAGCTTTTGCGCCCTGTCAGGTTCTTTTGCCGAGATTAAATCTCCGTATTCACTATAAAGAATTCCTTCGTTTGGAAATTTTAATAAGCCCGCTTTATATAATTTTTCAGCCTCTTTATCTTCAGCCACCGCTTTAAAAGTAAGGCCAAGCATCTGAAAACTTTGTACATCTGCATCTGGCCTCGCTACCAGCGGCCTGCCGATTTCCATTGCTTTTGCAAAGTCTCTTTTTACGTAATAAGCAAACAGCAGGTCTTTGTTTATTTGCAAATCAGTAGGCTGTATTTGAAGAGCCTTGGTCAAAACAAGAATGGCGTTATCATAATCGTTTTGACGTATAAAAGTTTGAGCGGTTTCATGAAGTTTGCTGACGTCCTGTTCAGATTGAGCATAACTAAATGAAGCAATAAAAAGAAACATAACACACAAAAATCTTTTCATAATAATTACATCTATAAACAAAGAGAGACGAACCTGGTCGCCTCCTGTTTTATTTTTTTAATTTATCAAATGGGTTAATAAGCCATCCCTCAGCTTCGGTTCGAACCAGGTGCTTTTAGGCGGCATTACATTTCCACTATCTGCGATATCAAATAACTGTTGTATGCTCACAGGGTAAAGGCTAAATGCAACTGCCATTTCACCTAAATCTACTTTTTTAACCAATTCGCCTAAACCTCTAATTCCCCCAATAAAGTCAATTCTCTTGTCAGTCCTTTGGTCTTTAATGCCCAGTATTTTATCTAAAATATTGTTTTGCAGGATAGTTACATCTAATACTCCAATCGGGTCGGTTGTAAATGTTCCTTCCTTAGCTGTCAACGAATACCAATTTTGATCTAAATACAATCCGAACTGATGAAGGGCAGTTGGTCTTACTTCATTTTCTCCGGTTTTCTCTATGTCAAAATCCTTACCAACCTTTTCAAGAAACGCTTCAACTGATAAATTATTCAAGTCCTTAACAACTCTGTTATAATCCATTATATGTAACTGGTTCGATGGAAACAAAGTGGTTAAAAAATAATTTGCCTCATCGCTAACCTTACCTCCTAAGGCTGCACGAACTTTAGCAGCAGAGGCAGCACGATGATGACCGTCGGCGATATAAGTGTTTGGAACCTCTTCTTCAAAAAGAGATGTGATGTGACTTATTGTAGAGGAGTCGTTAACTACCCAAATAGAATGTTGAATGTTATCGTCGGCGGTAAAACAATAAACCGCGTTTCTGTCCCTTTTCCATTGATTTAAAAGGCTGTCAATTGCTTCAACATTTCTATATGCGAGGAATACATTGCCTGTTTGCGCTCCTGTTGTTTTAATATGGTTGATGCGATCTTCTTCTTTTTCAGGCCGGGTGAACTCATGCTTTTTTATGATGTCATTTTCATAGTCATCTATCGAACTTGCACATACAAGCCCGGTCTGACTACGACCATTCATTATCAGTTCATAAATATAATAACAAGGTTTGCTTTCTCTGAAGAGTACATTGCGTTGAATAAATGCGTTCAGATTTTGTTTTGCCTTTTCATATACCTCCTTACTGTGGATGTCTACACTTTCGGGCAAGTCAATTTCGCTTTTTGTAATGTGTAGAAATGAATACGAGTTGCCTTGAGCCTCAACTTTTGCTTCTTTACTATTCAACACATCGTAGGGTCTTGAAGCAACCTTAGGAGCTAATTCTGCCGCTGGCCTAAGGGCTTTAAAGGGTGAAATTTTTGCCATTAATCGAAGAAATTATGATTGCAAGATAAGAAATGTTAGCGGTTACCTGTTTCCAGTTACCCCTTTTCATGTTGCAGGTTTCAGGTCTCATGGTCCAGGTGCCGCGTTCCCAGGTGTAACTTAGAACCTGTAACTTGTAACCTTCTCAGCCTACTTTGTTTGCGAAATCCTTCATTACCTGTACCAGAACTTCTACGCTGCTTACAGGTAGTGCATTATAAAATGATGCTCTGAAGCCGCCAACTGACCGATGTCCTTTTATACCGTACAAATTTTCCAGTTTACAAATATCCAGGAACTGCTTTTCCAATGAAGAATCCTCCATTACAAAAACAGCGTTCATCTTACTGCGATCCTCTTTAGCTACCGGACCTTTAAACATCGGTAAGCTATCAAGCGTTGAATAAAACAGATCCGCTTTTTCATTATTCAGTTTTTCTATCCCCGCAACTCCCCCTAATTTTTTAAGCCATCTAAGTGTAAGCATACTTACATAAATAGCGAAAACAGGTGGAGTATTTAACATCGAACCGTTGTCTATATGAATTCGATAATCCAGAATTGTAGGGATCTTGCGTGATACTTTTCCGAGGATATTTTTATTAATAACCAAAAGATTTACGCCTGCAATACCGATGTTTTTTTGAGCACCAGCATAGATTAATGAAAAGCGGTTAAAATCTAAACTGCGACTCAATATATCACTGCTCATGTCAGCAACGATCGGTGCATCAGTGTTAGGAATAACCTGCCACTGAGTACCCTCTACAGTGTTGTTAGTTGTATAATGCAGGTAAGCAGCATCTTTTGGTGTTGTAAATTCTTTTGGCAGGTAAGTATGATTTCTATCTTTTGAAGAAGAAACAACATCTACATTTCCAAACAGGCGTGCCTCTTTAATAGCTTTACTTCCCCAAATTCCATTATCTATATAAGCAGCAGTTTGTCCTTCGCCTAAAAGATTATACGGCACTTGCATAAATTGGGTGCTCGCACCGCCATGAAGAAACAACACTTCGTGGTCGGCATCCAGCTGCATTAATTCTTTAACCAATGACACGGCCTCATTCAATACTCCTTCAAACAAAGCAGTCCGGTGACCAATCTCTAAAATAGAAAGACCGCTGTTATTAAAATTGAGAAGACTTTCGCTCGCCTGTTGCAGCACCTCACCGGGAAGTATACTAGGCCCTGCATTAAAATTATGAACCATAAAAAAAATTGAAGTGCAAAGTAAACGAAAGCGTGAAAAAATTCAAGCAATATCTTTCGATCTCCTTCACATTCAATTTTCTAAACTGAGTTAAAACAGGGGTCTTAATATTTTAGATAACCTGTCACACTCCTTCCTCATCCCTTGCCTGAGCCTCTAAGCCTTTGTTAAGTTCCGTATCCCCAAATGGTTTTCTTTCTGCTGTACCGGCCCTGTCTGTTCCCGCAGCACCATCACTGTTAGACTGAAGATCATCCACCCCTGAACCACTTACCGAATTGTCTTCCCGTGAATGATCCTGGTTTTTGTCTTTAGCAAATTCTTTCGGTGTTTGAAGCGTGCTGTCGCCTAAAAAAACTCCGTTTTCATCAGTATTATTATTACCTGCATTAGCGCTGCTGTTGGCATTTACTGAAATGCTATTATCGGTTTTAGATTGATCGGACATAAAGTTTTTAGGCAAAACCTACTAATGTTATGCCATCCCTTTTCGAAATTCGTGATTAAAGACCCGACTCGAACTAACTGATCCGGGAAATTTTGGGACAAGCATTCGTTATTGTTTGAGCTTCTGTTGCGACGCATTCCGTTCATCGAAAGTAGATCTATTTGACTTTTTTCATTTTATGTGTAAATAAATAATTAACGATAATTTGTTCGTTCTCGGTTCTGCAACTCCCCCCTTGCGGTCATTTGCTTTTGACCTTGTCTGGTTTTGATAGACACATTTGGTTAAACCACTAAACATGGTTTTGTTTTTGATATCTCTAATAATATTTTTAAAAACGGCAGTCAAAGCAAAGAGCATCTACCGTAAGAGATCAAACGAGTTTATTTATTCTATTGGTTCATTAATCCAGTAGAAGCAATTTTGAACACAGGATTTATTACTTTCAGGAAAACTATTCTTATGGCGTTTGAAGTTATTATATCTTCTTATGGGCATCATTCTGTTATAATCCTTAAGGATTTAACCACTAATACTTTTGCCGAGATTTATAATTTTGGTGCGCTGCTCAACAATTTTACGTCTGAACATCATGGTAATGCAATTAACATTATTGACGGCTTTTCCAGCCCTGCAGAAGCGGAAGAAAAAGTAACAGTATTTTTTAAAAGCGCTAAATTGTCGCCTTTTGCCTGTAGAGTAAAGAATTCCAGATATAAGTTTGGTGAAAATGATTATTTGCTAAGCAAATTCGCATTAAGAGGCACAGCAATTCATGGGTTGATATATAATGCAATGTTCGAGATCGCAGAGCATTTTGACGATGAGGAAAAGGCATCTGTTAAACTAAGTTATGTATATGATAACGAAATGGAAGGTTATCCATTCAAGTATAAAGCGGATGTTGACTACACGCTGAATAAAGGGAACTCCCTTACTGTAAAAACGAACGTTACAAATGTAGGTGATAAGCTGATGCCCATAGTAGATGGATGGCATCCTTACTTTACTTTGGGTGACCGACTAAACGATTACCAGGTGGAATTTCAAAGTAAGGAAATGCTTGAATTTAATGAAGACCTGGTTCCTACAGGAAAAGTTATTCCCTTTGAAGAATTTGGATCAATTAAAAATTTTGGAACAACAGAACTGGATAACTGCTTCACTTTAAACTTCTCGGAGTGTCAGCCGTTGTGTGTGGTGAGACATCCGGGAAAAAAGGTTCAGATAGAATTTCATCCTGAAGAATCTTATCCCTATTTACAGATCTATACACCGGAACATAGAAAAAGCATCGCAATAGAAAACCTAAGTGGTGCACCAGACGCCTTCAATAACGGAATGGGCTTAAAGGTTTTGCAACCTGGAGAATTAGCTACTTTTACTACAAAATTTATTACCAGATCTTTATAATCTTTCTTTATTATGTCTTCAAAAACGATTGTTGAAACCTTTGCTCAAAAGTTTGGTACAACGCCAAGAGTCTTCTTTTCTCCGGGAAGAATAAATCTGATAGGAGAACATGTTGATTATAATGACGTGATTGTAATGACCGCAGCAGTAGATAAAGGTATCTGGTTTGCGGTAGAACGCAATACAACTGATACAGCAAAATTTTATAGTCCTGAAATTAATGAATCTTAATCTACCCC
>JAOQAJ010000084.1 GCA_025963675.1 Segetibacter sp. | reverse complement strand
CAGGATCGATAGAAGAGCATATAGCAGCGGCAAAAGGACAACAGGCAGTTAAGGCATGGCAGGATAAAGTGGTTGCCTGGTATGAGCGTGAATTCCCTTTGCCGGTACGGGTAAATGGCAACGGATCGGAGCACTCAATGTTACAATTGACATTTGGTGCATGTGGCTATGAAACGCAGGTGTGGCTAAATGGGTTGCCATTGAAAACAATTGAAGGTGAGTTGGTACATGTTGGTGAATACACTTCATTTTCGTACGAGCTTCCGGAAGAGGCCTTGCAACCTGTAAACCGGTTGACGGTTCGCATCGCTGACACAATGGATGCTGACACGACCCGCGGTAAGCAGGAGTCGCACGTTTACAAAAGGGGCGGAATCTGGTACCAGACTTATACTGGTGCAGTTCGTAGTATATGGTTAGAGACAGTAGAGCGAAACAGGTTGCGTTCACGTGTTGGAGTGGTTTCTATTGTTGAGGATAATCTTGTTCGGTTTAACCTTACAACAAGAATACATGATCCGGGAGAATACGTAATTAAATTGAAGATATTTAATAGAAAACAGGAATCAGACCAACCAATAGCAACAGACGAGTTCCCGCTACGCTTAGAAGCGGGGCAGAAAAGACAAAGGGTTGTAATTGAAATTCCGGATGCGAAATTATGGTCAATTGAGCAGCCGCATTTATATAGATTGGTTGCTGAATTAATAAACTCAAAAGGTGAAATCGCTGAAATCGAAACGTATTTTGGTCTTCGTAAAATTGAAGCACGCGGATGTTGTGTTTACCTCAACAATAAGCCGATTTACCTTGACGGGATACTTTACCAACCGGGTGAAGCAACCTATGAAGAGATTAAAAAGCACATGTATGCAATGAAAGAACTGGGTTGCAACCTGGTGAGGATACATATTTCGGGAGTAGACCCGAGAATCTATAACCTTGCTGATAAAATGGGAATGCTGCTTTGGGTAGAAGTTCCAAGCCCGCACCAATCGAGCTTTAAGAGCAGGGAAAACCATCGCGAAGAATTGTTGAGAATGTTGGCTTTGATTGGAACACATCCTTCCGTTGTTATCTGGAGCTTATATAACGAAGACTGGGGAGCGCAGGATATTGCAACAAATCCTGATACCAGGCAATATATCATGGATATGTATCACTATATGCAACTTGCCCACCCTCAATTTTTGGTGGTGGACAATGATGGGTGGCAACACATATCTTACGAGGGACGATTAAAATCTGATCTACTTACAGCCCATTTATATACCCCTGATATTCAGAGGTGGCGTGAAATGTTAGATCAGCTTATCTCAGGGCGAATGGTGGGTGTAGCCGCATTTCCGCTGGTAGTAGGCGATCCATTTTTTTACCGGAACCAGGTGCCACTGGTAGTAAGCGAATGGGGTGGATTTGGCTTTATAGAGTATGGGGGACCCAAGGATGAAAAAGGGCGTGCGGAGCAAATCAGGTTATTTAAAGACGAATTACGAAAGCGGCCAATTGCGGGAGATGTATATACGCAGGCAACAAATATTGAAGATGAAAAGAATGGTTTGATTGATGCGAAAACCGGTGAACTGAAGGTGCCGGCGGGGTTACTGTCGAGTAAGGGAGGTAGGGTTTAGGGTTAAGGGGCGATAGCTTACGGATAACAGCTAACGGGTTGACCTTTGGGGTAGAAGGTTTAAGCAATCCATTGAGGGAAATGATTTAACCCAGGCTATAAACTTCAAAATGAACCAACAGTTACCCTAATGCATCCTCCTGCCGGAGCTATTTGTATACCCCGCACTTTTTTCGATATTGTTTCCCTTCCTGCAATCGAGAAACCCTCGCTTCTCAAATACGTTTCGATTTGAGAGATCGTTCGGGTATTACTTGTTTCGGTGGTTGAAAATAATTGCACACAGTTGGAGTAACCACGTTTGCCTTGTTTTGCCCTGTTTATTCGTGTAACTATTTGTTGTAATTCTCCAACGTTAAATAATTTTTCTTCCTGTTCTTTTTTTAGTTTTTCCTTTTTTACAGGCTTCGGTTTTTCCTCCGCCTTTTTCACAGGTGGTTTTGGGTCTATTTTTGGAGGTATTTGAGTAACTGGTTTTTCCTCGATTTCAGGCTTTGGAGCTAATACTGCCTTAATAGTGTCAGCTTTTCTTATAATGACTTCCGGTTTAAATACCGGTAAAGTTTCCGCTGGTTTGGGCGGAGGTTGAAAGAGGCCTGAATCAATTATAGAATCAACTATTGCTTCTTTTTTTGGCTCATCTGTCAATTTTTCTTTTGTAGGACGTCCGCCTAAATAAAAAATAATAACAATGGTGCCCACTGCGCCTAGTAACGCCGCTATAATTGCAAGTCTTGCCACCCACTTAACCATATCAACTACTTATATTAAAAATAAACTTTCATCAAACAGATGAAAAAAGCAAGCTTTAAATAGAATAAGTGGCAAAAGCGATGTTTTAAATGATATTAGTGAAGATACTATTTCCACAAGCCGTCCTACGGGTGTTTGCAGTAATTTGTGTATTCCTTAGTTATTTTAAGAGTTCAAAAAGAAACAAACGGTTGCCTGCCGTAAGCAAAAAAATAAATGAAATAGAAAATGTTCGACTAAATGTTGAAATTTCTTTAAAAACAATCAATATTTATTTGCTTTCCGGCATCAGTACCAATTTTACCATATTGTCGAAATTGAAATACCTGTTTGCCATTTCTTTCGTTCTTTCAACAGTGAGTTTTTTTACCATTGCGGCGTCTTCCAATATAGTTTTTGGATCTTCACTGTGGTAATATTTACTCTGAAGGTTATACAGCCAATAGTTGTTTTCTTTTACCCCTGTTTCCAAACCCCGTGTGTCTTCGGCAATCACCTTTTCTACATTTATTTGACTTCCCCCTTTTGCCTTCATGTTTTTAATTTCATCCGTTACAAGCCGTGTCAGCTTCTCAACATTATCGGGTGCACAGCCAAAGGAAACCGTAATACTATAGCTGTTAATAGGCTCACGGTTAATGTTTGCTCCGACGCTTACCCCATACACCCCGCCCTGATCTTCGCGCAAAATTTCCCTCAATCTTATTTCCAGCACTTTTGCTACCTGGTCTAGTTGAGTTGCCTCTAAATCGCTGTATACTGTTGTGCCGGTAAAGGTTAGACGGACAGAACTTTTTGGGTCTTTGCCTTTTTTAATTACTTTATCTACCACTCCTGTAGGAAAACGAATACCGACGTCCCGCCACGTTTCTTTTCTGTTGGCAGAAGGTAGTGAAGCTATGTAGGTTTGGATGTACGGTTTCAGGCTATCAACGTTGAAGTTACCTACGAAAGTGAAAAGGAAATCACTGGCATCTGCAAACCTATCGCGGTACACGTCATAAGCTTTGTCTAATTTTATTTCGCCAACCCGGTCAACCGTCAACGGTTTGCGACGAGGGTTGTAATTAGCCATGATATAACTAACGGAATCTCCGAAAACCGAATTCGGATCTTTTCCCTTATTTACCAGCGAAGCAGTTAATTGCTGTTTCAATACTTCGAACATCGAACTGTCTTTCCGCGGCTCGGTAAAATAACCGTAGATCAATTGAAACGCCGTCTGTAGATCTTTTGGAGTTGAACTTCCGCTGATGCCTTCAGAGTATTGACCAATTGATGGGGCCACAGACACTTGTTTTCCTGTAAGCGCTTTCTGCAAACTCATGATATCATAGTTCCCGATACCGCCATACAATGCAATGGTTGTAGCATTCGATACAGATAAATAATCAGAGTCGCTATAAAGCGAAGCACCGCCCTTGCTGATTGCTGATACAAGAATTTCGTCGTTCTTAAAGTCTGTTGGTTTTAAAATTACCCTGGCACCATTTGAAAGTGTCAGCTCGGTTACCCCTAACTCATCTATTTTCTTTTCGTCAACAATTTTACCCGCAACAGGCGTTTTTGCTAAAAGCGAACCAGTCATCACTTTATCTTCATATGCTTTCAAATTGCCTTGCTTTTTATTTACCAAGGCCAGTATTTCAGCTTCACTTACCAGGTTATCCTTTTCTGATTCTGGTGCGGTAACGATGATTGCCCTGTCTGTTGGTTTTATCCATTGGCTGATCAGGCTATTAACTTCGGAAAGTTTAATTCCGGGTAAGTATTGTTTGTACATCGCATATTCCTTCTCTATGCCGGGAATAGGCTCTTTGTGTAGAAAGTTTCTGATCAACTCCTCAATAAGCTCCGATGATCTTGTCTTGTTGCGCTCATTATAGCTATTTTCCATTGCAGCTAAAACTGCCACTTTCGCCCTTTCAAGTTCGCTTTCGGTAAATCCGTTTTGCCTAACCCTTTCATTTTCCTGCAACACAGTTTCTGTGGCTTTTGCAACAGTTTTTCCATCTTTCGCTACAGCCATCAGTGTTAGTGCATCTTTGTCACCAATCAATTGCCCATAACTACTTCCACCAAATAGAAAAGGAGCATCTGGTTTTTGCGCAATTTCCTGCAGGCGTGAACTCATCATTGAATTAAAAAGCCCGCGGACAATTGAAGACCGGTATTCTACGTCACTCTGTGCTTCGGGAATGGCCTTTTGCTTATAAAACATCATCACCTGGTTGTATCGCTGCTCAGGATCGGTAAGGATGATGGTTTGAGTTTCCTTTTGTGCCGGCACCCCGTACTTTACGCGAGGCTTTGGATTTACTGGTCCCCGAATACCGGCAAAATGTTTCTTTATTAATTGTTCAACCTCAGCCACATTTACATCACCAACAACAACTACAGCTTGCAGGTCTGGGCGATACCAGTCTTTATAAAACTGTTTTACCGTTTCGTATTTAAATGTGTCAAGATTTTCTTTGGTTCCTATAGGCATTCGCACCGCATATCTTGATCCTTTTAGCAGAACAGGAAAATACTTTGATCTTAGCCTTTCATCTGCCCCTTGTCCCAAGCGCCATTCTTCTATAACAACCCCTCTTTCTTTGTCTATTTCGCTATTTTCAAAAGAAACATTATGAGCCCAATCTTCTAAAATCTGGAAACCTTTTTTAAAAACTGCCTGGCTATCGGTGGGTAATTGAAGCATGTAAATAGTTTCATCAAATGACGTTGAGGCGTTAAGGTCGGCTCCAAAGTTTACCCCGCTTTTTTCCAGGAAATCGACCAGTTCCTGTTTCTTAAAATTTTTCGTGCCATTAAAAGCCATGTGTTCAGTAAAGTGCGCAAGACCAACTTGTTTATCCGTTTCAAGTACTGAACCCGCCTTCACTACCAATCTTAGCTCTGCACGGTTTTTTGGTTCCTGGTTTTTGCGGATGTAATATGTCAGGCCATTTGCCAGCTTCCCTATTTTAACGAAAGGTGAAACTGGCAGCTTCTTAGGAGCTGCATTTTGTGCAACAGTTGAGATAGAAGAGATTATAAGAATAAAACAAACAATAATTTTTGTCTGCTGAAGCTTCATAAGGGGTACGTTTAAAATGCAAGTAAACTTATTGTGGCAACCTTTTCAAAAATTCGTAGAAACTTTAGTCTTTTTGTAACCAGCTAAAGGAACTTTTATCAGGCATCGTTGTGGCACTCACTTGTACCGTTAAGTACTTTTGGCGACGATAAGGGCCACCGGTTAGTAAAAATGGAGCATTTAATGAAAACAGGACTAACTAATTCTTTGGTTGATTCCAGAAAAATGTCATCAATTATTCATCCCATTGGAAGGGGTCCATTAGGCCCAATTTAGATAAATACATTTTTTCATGGTTTTTCATCAATCCCAATAAAGATGTCTACTTCAGCATTTTTTGGATCTTGTGATTTTTCACCATAAACTTCGAAATCCGCTGAATAAGATCTGTTCAATTCCTTGTCTTTGTTCCAGATTTCCTGCCACGTCCTGACGACGGCGGCAGGGATTTCACCGCTTGCAGTAAAAAGTAAGTAGTGGGCTCCAACGATTTCAACCCCGGTAAGTCCCTCCATTTGGTCATCTATAGAACTTACTTTATGCCCAACGATCACTTTATAATATCCCGTATGATCTCGTTCGTAATCAGTATAAACAGAATAGACATCCTCGTTGACTTTGTTGTTAATTCTAGGCGAGATGTTTTCAGAATAAAATCGTTGCCACAGATTACCTAAGTCCACTGACGCCTTTCCATTTTGATTTGTTGTCTGTATTGAGATTCCAGCAACTTTAAAAGATTCTAAATGAATTGTAGCGGGCGTGGCAGGTTTTAATAATGTAGTATCCATAAGTCTGAGGCCCGGAATGGTTATTAGGGTGATGGTATTTTATAATGCTAATATTCGAGTAAAATTTCAACTTACAACTTTCTTCCCGTTATTGCAACGTAGCCCGGGATCGTTAAAAACGTAGCTTTCTTATAATGGATAAATCCTGCTTCTTTTTGCCATTCCCTGATTTCCTGCAAACTCCATGTTCCAGATGTGCTGCTAAGCGCAAAAAAGAAATCTCCAAGTGCACTCAGCATATTGCCATTGTATTTTATTTCGTCCGCTCGTAAAACTTCTAAGATGGTAAAAATTCCTCCAGGCTTTAAAGCGTCAAATGCTTTTATTGCCACTTTCTTATTTTCTTCAGCAGTAAAATGATGGGCAACGCTGGCCATGATAATGACATCATATGTGGCTTTACCAATGTCTTCTGTAAGTACATTGCCTGCCTGATGTACAATTCTTTCGCCCATGTTATATTTTTCCAATATTGGTTTCGCATTCTCCACGGCGCCGGGCAAATCCAAAATGGTAGATGAAAGGCTACTATGCTTTTTACATAAAGCAACTGAATATAAACCATGAGAACCACCAATGTCCAGCATTGTTGTTGCGCCTGCAGGAACAGGAATTTTTGAAGGCGCTTCTCTTGATGTTACCGATGCCGCTGCTTCCATTGCTTTCTGGTAATAAAACCACTCTTCTTCATTAAAGGTCTCGTGGTATTGCAAACCTTTACCTGATTCTAAAAATGTTCCCACATATTCCATCCACTTAATGCAAACCCTGTTGTCGAACATCATCAACCAGTATAAAGAGTCGGGGCTATCTTTTAGAATCCATTTTTTTGATTTTCGCGTTAAATAAAACAAGTTTTTACGCTGTTTCAACAAACCCATTGTTGCCAGCACACCCAACAGGCTCTTGACTCCTCTCGGATGTAAGCTGCATGCTGAACAAATATCTTCAAGAGAAACATTGCTGTGCCCAATCGCTTCAAAAATTCCCTTATCCACAGCTTCTAATAAAAACTTACTCGCCATAAATCCGAAATGAGAATAAGCGAGAGGGGTAGGGACCAGGCCAGCCTTTAGGCCAATCCATTCGAGAGGATTTTGTGCAACGGGTGCGAACTTCATTAGCCGTTAATTTTTTAAATAATTATAAGCGAACAGGTAATTATTGCACCACAGACCGCTTAGTTTAAAACGAAAGTATGGATGATTACAGTAGGAGTTTTATTTAAGCGTCAATTAGGTATAAAAAGAAACAGTTTCATTTTTTGTCACCTTTTTAGCCGTTCAAATTTTGAAAATATCCGTCCATATTATTTTCAAAATTTGTTGAACTTCTATTTGAATTTCAAATATATTTTTTGTAGTTTGTAGTAAAGTCAAACCTAAAATCAATGATAGTAATTTTAATTCCTTTTATTGTGATTTCCTTATTCTTATCCTGGATTTTAGTCATCTTCCTGCGGGAGATGTTTAGTAAAATGTGGGATGATGAAAAGTAATAAAATGATCGTAGCCCGGCTCTCATTTTATTACAACCTTCTTTAACTCAATTCTTATTCTTGCCCCATTTCTTTTGGTTCTGAACAATCCTTTTTTTGGATATTTTAGAAAAAGAGCCAAAGACAATTATGAATTTCTCCTGGTCACTTGCCCCATTGCTGTGAAACTCCGTTTTGCAACTGGCAATGTTTTGGCTACACTAAAGCGTTCGGCTCTTCCTGATTTTCTAACCTTATATTTGGACAGCACATTTGCAAATCAAAAAATGGTTGGCCTTATATGAAAAAATTTATAGTTGGTTTTTTTCTAACTGCGTTCTTATTATCCGCTAAAGCACAAAATCAAAATGAAGCAAATTATGATGAAACAAAAGTTCCGTCGTATACGCTCCCAGCCGTTCTAAAAACTGCAAATAACACTCAGGTAACAAATAAGAACAGGTGGGAGAAAGTAAGAAGGCCGGAAATTCTTCAGCTCTTCGAGGAAAATATTTATGGGCAAATGCCTAAAAGGTATAGCAGCCTTAAACATTCTGTTACAAAAAAGGATGCTACGGCGATGAACGGAAGGGCTACAATGAAGCACGTGCTACTGGAAGTTTTCAATAATGGCAAATCAGTCAAAATAAACCTTGTTTTGTTTGTTCCTAATAATACAAAAAAACCTGTTCCTGCTTTTCTGCTTATTAACAATCGTGGTACAGACAATACTGATCCAACCAGGGTTAAGAAAAGCGAGTTTTGGCCCCCTGAAATGCTAATAGACAGTGGGTTTGCTATCGCCGCAATACACGTAGCCGATCTTGCTCCCGACGATAAGGTGAAATATGTTGATGGTGTATTGCAATTATATCCTGACCAAATAAATGCAGATGATGGAATGAAGGCAATTGGAGCATGGGCCTGGGGAGCAAGCAGGGTGATGGATTATTTTGAAAAAGATAAAGACATTGATTCTAAGAAGGTGGCGATTGTGGGGCATTCGCGTGGTGGTAAAGCTTCTTTGTGGGCTGCTGCAGAAGACCAGCGGTTTGCCCTTTGTATCACTAATTGCTCCGGAAACACGGGCGCTGCATTAGCCCGCCGACAGTTTGGTGAGAGAATTAACAGGATCAATACTTCTTTTCCTCACTGGTTTAATAACAATTATAAAAAGTATAATAATAATGAAAATGCATTGCCGGTAGATCAGCATATGCTCATTTCTCTTATAGCGCCACGACCTGTCTATGCAACCAATGCCTCAAAAGATCTTTGGGCCGACCCGACCGGCACTTTCCTGTCACTAAAAAATGCAGAAAAGGTTTACAGTTTATACGGTATCAAATCTAATCTTCCGGCAACTCCGCCCGGCATCAACAAGCCCGTTATTCAATCACATTTGGCATACCACAACAGGGAAGGCGATCATGATTTAATGGAGTATGATTGGAATAATTTTATAAAATTTGCCAATTATCATTATAAGAAAAGCAAATAGAAAATAAAGCATCTAACCGTTACTCATTGACTGTAGCATGTGTCTTTTTTAAGCCCTTTTCCCAATTTCTAAATAATCTCAGCATTGTCACCACCCATCCTTCGAGCAAAGAGTTGCAGAATTTCTTCGTCGGGATCTTGCGTAATTGATAGTGCGGGAGTCATTAGTTTATAACCATTTATTAGCTTCTATAAATTCGTCAGATAATTATTGTTAGTAATTTGCCGGATAAACTAGCAATAGCCATTTACGCTTTTTCTCAAAAGGTTGATATTCTTTCTACCTAAAAAAACAGCGTTTCAAAGAATTTTTTTATAGATGAAACGTATAATGACATTACTTTAAAGCGCAGAACGCGCGCAGGAATGTTCACCTGGTGATGAGTGCCAGGGTTAACATCACTTAAGAAAGCCTGGGTTAACGGTATTGATTATAAAATGTAAATTCTAATTTTTCTAACCATATGACGCCTATTGAACACCTTCCTTCATTTTCTATCAACAAAGCAAAACAAGCATTTCTTCTCAAAAGAGTACTTCTCATTTTTCCTGCTTTACTATTAGTAACTGCCTTCACAGCCATCATTTATAAAAAGCAAAATCGAGCCAGTGAAAGCAGTATTTTATTAGGGCCTAAAAAGCCTACATCCTCTCCTGTGTTGTCTGCTGAAGAGGGTATTAAGAAAATGCATCTTGAGGATGGATTTGCAGTAAAGCTCGTCGCTTCCGAACCGTTGACTACCGCACCTGTAGCTTTAAATTTTGACGAAAAAGGCCGCATCTGGGTAGTGGAAATGGAAGATTATATGCCTGACACTGTTGGTACGGGTGAAGACCAACCACTTGGAAAGGTGGCTATTTTAAGCGACAACAATGGTGATGGGGTTATGGACGATCGGAAAGTTGTGATCGATTCTCTTGTGCTGCCTCGTGCCATTTGTTTGATAGCAAATGGTATTCTTGTTGCAGAACCTCCTTATCTCTGGTATTACACGCTGAAAAACGATAAAGTAGTTAAAAGAACGATGGTAGATCCGAAGTATGCAGATGGTGGAAACGTAGAGCATCAGCCGAACGGCTTGTTCCGGGCTTTGGATAATTGGATCTACAGCGCTAAGTCAAGCAAACGGTATCGCCTGAAAGCGGGCAAATGGTTGATCGAGAAAACCCACTTCCGCGGACAGTGGGGGATTACACAGGATGACCAGGGTCGTTTGTTTTATAACACCAACTCCGAAAACTTATTAGGTGACTATTTTAGTCCGGGCCTTGGAGCCGGCAACGAAAATCAAAGATCAGTCGCCGGTTATGTAAGAAAGATTGTAGCTGACAATAGAACATATCCTGTAAGGCCGACTCCTGGTGTAAACCGCGGTTACCTGGCAGGGGTTCTTGATGATAGTATGCGTCTCGTGAACTTCACTGCTGCCTGTGGCCCGGAAATCTATAATGCTGATCTTTTTGGTAAGGAGTATTATGGAAATGCATTTGTAGCAGAACCGTCAGCGAATTTGATAAAAAGAAATATTTTAACTGACAACGGGTATAGAGTTGATGGCCGCCAGGCTTATGTAAAAAAAGAATTTTTGGCAAGTGAAGATGAGCGGTTTAGACCAGTGAGTTTATATGTAGGTCCTGATGGCGCTATGTATATTGTCGACTTGTACCGTGGCATTATTCAGCACAAAACATATTTAACCCCTTATCTCAAAAACGAGATTAAAGAAAGAGATCTTACCAAACCGTTATCGTGTGGCCGCATCTATAAAGTGTTTCCAAAGAATAAAAATGGGGAAGCTGTTATGTTTTCGAAAGACCCCTATCAATACGTTCAAATGTTGCGCAGTAACAATGGATGGGTTAGAAATAAGGCGCAACAGCTTTTAATTGATGGAAAATACAAAAACGTCGTTCCTGCGTTACGCAAAAACTTAACAGGTTCAGGTAATGCTTTAGGTCAAATCCATTCTTTGTGGACACTTGAGGGATTAGGTGCTTTACAGTCAGGCGATGTGTTGGCGTTGCTGAAGAATACAGATGTAAAAATTCGTAAACAAGCGCTTACAGTTTTACCGTCTGTTATGAATAAAACGAATTATCAACTGTTTTTGCCCGCTTTACAAAAAATGATCAACCAGGATGATTCTATAACTGCACCATATATTGCTTATATAGTTAGATATGTTCAGCCACTTAGTTCTGTAGCTGCTAATAAATTACTGCTATCGCTGACTAAAAATTATGGTTCAAATGTATACGTTGCTGACGCGATTATTTCCAACCTTCAAAACAAAGAAACTGCGTTTTATAAGTCCGCTCTAAAGGTTAATCCTGATACAACAATTGCGATTTACACACAGCTGAAGAGAGTAATGAATGATATAGCAAGGGCAAAAAATAACAGCAATTCAAACGATATTGCAAAGCTCTATCCAAAAGGTGCTTCTTTGTTTGGAACGATTTGCCAGACCTGTCATGGTAAGGATGGGAATGGGGTACCGGCTCTTGCACCGCCACTAGATAATTCTGAGTGGGTAGTAGGAGATAAGAGTAAACTGATTGCTATTATTCTTTATGGATTAACAGGCCCCGTAAAAGTGGCTGGAAAAGTGTATAAAGCACCAGAGATTAACGGCGACATGCCAAGCATCGGGGCAAGCAAAGAATTTACTGATGCCGACATTGCACAAATAGCCAATTTCATTCGTAACTCATGGGCCAATAAAGCAACCGAAAAGGTAGCTGCTGTGGATGTAACCAATACACGCAACAGGTTTAAAAACAGGGAGAAGACATTTACGA
>JAOQAJ010000229.1 GCA_025963675.1 Segetibacter sp. | reverse complement strand
GTAAACGGCGACGGGCTGGAGGATATATTTGCTGGTGGTGGAAGTGGGCAAGCAGGTGCAATTTATTTGCAGCAAGCTGGTGGCCGCTTTGTCAAGAAAAGTCAGGCCGCATTCGATGCAGATAAAGGATCTGAAGATGCAGACGCCGTATTCTTTGATGCAAACAAAGATGGATTTAATGATTTATATGTAGCAAGCGGGGGTTTTCACAACTATACGTCAGATGACGAACTGTTGCAGGATAGATTGTATTTAAATGATGGTAAAGGGAACTTTACGAAGAGCATAGACGCGTTGCCGGTGATGCGAGTAAGTAAAAGTTGCGCGGCAGTAGCGGATGTGAACGGAGATGGCTTTCCTGATCTGTTCGTCGGTGGAAGAGTAATACCAGGACGTTATCCTGAAAGCCCGCAAAGCTATTTATTGATTAATGATGGGAAAGGGCATTTTAAAGATGAAATCGTTTCATTGGCACCAGCTCTTCAAAAAGCAGGAATGGTGACTGACGCAGAATGGGTCGATTTAAATGGAGATAAAAAAGGTGAACTAGTTGTAGTTGGAGAATGGATGCCTGTAACTGTGTTCTCAAATAATAACGGTAAACTTGAAAATACAACGAATAAGTTTTTTGCGAGAGAATTCAGCGGGTGGTGGAACACGATAACTACAGCAGATTTTAATCGCGATGGCAAAGCAGACCTGATGGTCGGAAATTTAGGACTCAACACCCAGTGTAGGGCAACCGATAAACAACCGGCAGAAATGTTTTACAAAGATTTCGATGATAACGGCTCTGTGGACCCGATGCTTTGTTTTTATATTCAGGGTAAAAGTTATCCTTATGTCTCACGTGATGAGTTGCTTGATCAAATGAGTATCATGCGAACTCGTTTCAGTGATTATAAAAGTTATGCTGATGCTACGCTGAAAGATATTTTCACCGAGGAAGAGTTAACGGGCGCCCGTCGCTTACAGGCAAATTTCCTTCAAACTGCTTATTTTGAAAGTAGCGCAGATGGAAAGTTTCATGAAAAGAAACTACCACTGCAAACACAGTTTTCTCCTGTTTTTACTATCACTAACCTGGACTATAATAAAGACGGAAATGAGGATGTATTGCTGTGCGGAAACATTAATCATGCACGTCTTCGTTTTGGAAAATATGATGCAAACTATGGTGTGTTGCTAAAAGGGGATGGTAAAGGCAATTTTAGTTACGTAAATCAGCAGCAATCTGGTTTTAATATCTGGGGTGACGTAAGATCTGTTCTTAATATAAACAACACTTTACTTTTTGGTATCAACCAGCAAAAGATAAAAGCGTATAAATTAAAGGGAAATAATAAATAGGTATAAAATCGTTGCCTGCGGCAGGTGATACCGTTGTCGCTATACCACTTCATTCCCCCTCTCTGTTTGGTCTCTGCTAATTCTCTCATCTTACAAGTTGGCTTGCTTTTTTAAGCGTGAACAAAAACAATTCAATTTTATAAATGGAATACAGACAGCTAGGAAACTCAGGTTTAAGAGTACCTGTGTTAAGTTTTGGAACAGCAACATTTGGTGGTGGAAATGAATTTTTTAAGGCATGGGGTAGTACTGAAGTTGAGGAAGCGTCCCGAATGGTTGGCCTTTGCCTTGATGCCGGTGTGAATCTTTTCGATACTTCTAATGTATACTCTCACGGGGCAGCAGAAGAGATATTGGGAAAGGCCATTTCAGGAAAAAGGGACGAGGTATTGCTCTCTACCAAAGCCACTTTCCCAATGTCTGATAAAGTAAATGATTTTGGCTCAGCCCGTATTCACCTCATTAAAAGTTGTGAGGATAGTTTAAGAAGGTTGGGTACAGAATATATTGACATCTACCACATGCACGGCTTTGATGCTAATACCCCGGTTGACGAAACACTTAAAACGCTCGAGAACCTTGTGCAAGGTGGAAAGGTACGTTACATTGCCTGCTCCAACTTTTCGGGGTGGCATCTAATGAAATCGCTTTCGGTTTCTGAACGGTATGGTTGGTCAAAATACATTGCTCACCAGGCTTACTACTCTCTGGTAAACCGGGACTTTGAATGGGAGCTAATGCCTTTGGGAATAGATCAGAATATAGGTACAATAGTATGGAGCCCGCTTGCAAGTGGAATGCTAAGCGGCAAGTATCGACGCAACCAGCCGTTACCACAAAATGCAAGGGTTGTGCAGGGTGGTAGCCCTGTACCAGGCGATACGATAGATAATGAAAGACTATATAAGATTGTTGATAAGCTGGACGAGGTAGCTGAAGAAACCGGAAAAACAGTGGCACAGGTGTCACTGAATTGGCTGCTGCAAAGGCCGACAGTTGCCAATATAATTATTGGAGCAAGAAATGAAGATCAGTTAAGGCAGAACCTGGGGGCTGTCGGCTGGAGTCTAACTATTGAACAAGTGAAAAAGTTAGATGACGTAAGTGAGGTTTTTCCTGCTTATCCGTATTGGCATCAACGCCAGTTTCCCATGTTGAATGCATCACCCAGGTTGTATAGCAAGATTTAGATAGATCAGGTTTTTTTATTTGAAATGGGCGTAAATAAAACTTATTTGCGCCCATTTTCTTTTAATTCAAAACGCCATCAATTCAATATTTTTTTATCCCAAATCGAATTTGCTTTAATACAATATCCCGAAAAAATATTGCTTTAGAATCAAATAAAAATCCTTCAGTCGAAATATTTTATGCTTCGGTAAAATCAATTGTTTTTGCAGGAAGGAAGGGTCTTAATTTAGATTCTAACCTAAAATCTGTTCATTTAAGTACTTATAAACATTAAGCTGTAGTAAAATATTTCTCATGTGCTTTTTTAAATTGCACAACGTCCCCTGTTTCTACAGGGGACTCCTTGTGAAAGGAATAAATTGTTACATAGTAATTATCAGGGAAATAACAGAATTGATAAAGTCAGGATAAATTGTCTATACAAGAAAAGTATTGACAATTCAACTCCTTCACAAAATACTTTTAACCTCGACCAGTGCAGACTCAACTACATTTCCACGTAGGAGAAATACTTTTAATTTAGCGCCGGGTTTAGACAAAAGATTTCTATACTCTTCCACATCATTGGTAAAATTATTATCTATTCCAAAAATCACATCGTTATTTTTTAGTCCTGCCAGATGCGCCGGAGAGTCTTTTATGATGTCTTTTATAATCGCTTTTCCATTCTCTAAAATAAGATTACATCCAACATAGCTGTAATCAAAAGGAGTGTTAAACATGGCATTGGGTACAATGTGAATTTCATTAGCCGGGTAATTGATGACAAGATTAAAACGTTCCATTAATTCGTTTCCAATAATGCCCCCGGTCGCAGGATAATTAGACACATTATACGAATCATCAAAAATAAATGCCGGTACTTTTTTTAATGTATAGGGACCAATATTTACTTCATCAACCGTCGTTAACATCATCTCTTTTCTTCCGCCCAATCCTTGTGCTCCTGAAGGTAAAATCTTCTTGTTACTCCTTAAAACGCTACTGTCTTTTATAAATTTATCAGGCAACAAAAAGCACATATCTGCACCTGTATCAAAATAAAAATTACCCTCAATTTTTCTATTGTCATTTACAGTTGCTCCAATTGCGGCGAGTTTAGTAACTGTTGTTTTGATAACATGTCCGGCTTTTGGATAGTCAATATTACCCGGACTCCAGATCTCTATGATAAGTTTCTCATAATTTACCTTAACTATATAAGACTTTAAAAAGCTATAGCCAATTACTCCATCTATTTTCACATTGTAAGCGTCGGATAAGAAGCTATAGTCGTTGATGTGAAAGTTCAGATGATCAACCTTCAAAGTTCGTAATCTTAATTGTTGATCAAATAGGAATTCACCTGCCTTTCTTTGAGCTAATCCCCTAATAGTTTCATCAGTCATTGAAGGGGTTAAATGGAAGTGTTTAGCAGTGGCTGAGTCTAGTGAAATTCCGCCGCTCCCTGTATCGAGTATGAAATTTAATGTATCGGGAAAGGCGCCGAAGTGCCCCTGTAAGATGATGATTCCCCTGCTTGTCAGCATAAAAGGGAGTTTGGTAACCAACTGTGCTTTCGGGGATTCTGTAAAGGGTTTTGAGTGCGCGGAAGGATGTATGAACAGTACCGCGAAAGTAATAAACACCAGGCGGATTAAACGACTTACGGGCAAAGTTACACGTATCATTATCAAACTATTTAAATGATGTCGATATTAAACTTTCGAGCTTTTGATAAAGGCTCGCCAGCTATTTAGTTCGCTTTTCTCGTGTAGTATGCGGTAGGTGTCGGAAACAAAAAGATTAGATGTAAGGGTTGCCCATGCGAGGTTGAAACCTGACTATTAAAAAATATAATATCGAGGTTTCAGATTGTTGCCAACATAGATTATACAATAATAAAAATTTTGGTATCCTTTACAATGTCGTTTTTTCTAAAGTAGTCCCTTACATTGCTCAAGCATGAAAATAAATTCTTGAAGTTCGAAAATCGGTAATTAGGTCAGACGGTATCGGGCCATATGATTTACTATTAAATGTAAAAATGACTGAGTGAAAAGTATGTAGCTGAAGCCCTATAAAGCGAAGGGTTACAGAGTGTTAAGAGATGACTAGTAGTGACGTAAGGTTACCATTTTTCATCGTTTACGACCAACTTAAATAGAATAATTACCGTTTGTAAATCTGACTTGATTTTTTCGCTTCTACCATAATATAAATCATACTTTAGAACTTAGAACCGATTCGTATGAGGGAAATAGGCGAAAATACTATCCGAATGAAAAAAAGGCTAATCGTAAGAAAAGGCATAGAAAATATCGCTCTTAAGATTGAAGATATAGCCTTGATTTACACAGAAAATAAGTTAGTATTTGTAATTGATGGGCAGACAGGAAAAAAATATACAACAGATAAGAATTTAGCAGAACTCGAATCAGAATTAGATCCCGGTATTTTTTTTAGAGCTAATAGAAAATACATTATCAGTATCAATTTTATAAAAGCCTTTAAGCCTTTTGAAAAAGTAAAAATTCAGGTTTATCTGACTTTGGCAGATCTCGCTCATGAAATCATTGTTAGCCAGGAGTCGTCTAAATATTTTAAAAAATGGATTGACGAGGTGTAACAATTTAATAAGAGGCTGGCGGGTCAAGACGGACAGCAGTCGGGAAATGGAAAAATATCAAACTTGCGACAACAGTTACCTCAAGGAGCTTTCAAAGTATTTCATGATACAACGAATATCCATCGCTAGAGCACTAAATAGTATCAACTAACATTTCTTCCCATTTGATAGCCTTTCAAATTGCATCTACCTTTTACTCTCCCTTGCGGCACTCATAGTTTTTATTGTATTAGTTTAATTAAGACGATTTTTCATTAATCTTCTGATTTCTGTCGCCTTCTTTCGAGAATTCGAAGTCGCTCCATATACTATCTTCATCAATTCGCCTTGTATCAATTCATTTATCACCTGCTGGAAATTCTTTGTTATAACGTATCCGACACAACTCAATCATCTTTTTAATATGCTTATTATAAAAAGCATAAAAGAATTACTGATGTGTTGAATAGTGTTTCAAAAGTACAAGGGTGCGACGCAACGGAAGTTCAACAATGGTTTTGCCGCTGGATCCAAAAATAATTATCCCGTTCGCTAGCACGTTCAAAATTGAAGCTGTAACGATTAATATCTTATTTTCAACGTTTCAAAAATGCTGATTTTTAGACGCTAACATTATAAGATATGAATACATCTTTTCGGTCAGTTTTCTTTGTTCTGACTTTTTTCTTTACTTGTGCAAGCAGCGTTTTGGCACAACAAGCAGTTGCTCCTGTTGTAACTACAGCAGATTACCAACGGGCTGAAAAAATGTTGGTGTACAATACTAGCCC
>JAOQAJ010000213.1 GCA_025963675.1 Segetibacter sp. | reverse complement strand
AGGCTATTATAAGAATAGGCAAACATTTACTTAGCAGGATAAAATATGTATTAATTAAAAGAGAGAAATATGAAACTTGTTTGGTATAAATCAAGGAGAATAGTCTGCCTTCGGCAGTGCGTTTTTTAAGGCATAGGAACATAGATATATCTATAAAAAAGCCCTGATTTAAAAACCAGGACTTTGGATTATCTCCGTTCGCTAAGTTATCCCTCACCAGAGTTGCCCGCCGGCATTGCTCTGCTCCGTTTAACTTAGTAAAACAAAGTTATAAATATCAGGACGAGGTATCAATAAAGTTCTTTCAGGGCACCTCACCGTTTAGTCACTCTTGCAGCTTCCTGAGTAAAACCAGGAATGTCTGTTCTTAACAAGGATACTGGTGCCCTTTTTAACAAATTAAAAAGACCTTGCAGCATGTAGGCCTAACAACCTCACATTTGACTGTTTATTGAAGTGTGCTTTATTATATTACCACCCTGATAAAAATGAAATGCATGTATTAACAGGAACGACGATATTATTTTTTTAAAATCGCTCATCTCGATGCAGCGCAATCCCTACATTGAAGTGAGTGACACAACGATGCTTAATAGAAATCCTGCTGCCCCCAACAAAAAAAATACTTATGTTATTAGTAGAGAATTATAATAAAAATACTAATACCCGCCACCATCGAATAAAAATGAATAATGATCATCGTTATTGGAATTAAATGGTTGTTAGGGAAATATGACTGTTTTATTGATAAAACATTTTCTTCTTAAAAAAAGCCTAATTCGACCAGCTATAAATTCTTAGAGAAAATTAGTTTACCTGAAACGATTAATTTCATTAAATGAAACGACTCATACTTGCAATTTTTTGTATTGCATCTTTTGTAAGCAGTGATGCTCAGTATACTCTGAGACTGGTGGTAAATGAAGTTGGTGCTAAAAAGCTGGACGACATTTACGTTGCCGGCAATTTCAATAACTGGAATCCGCGGGATGAAAAATATAAGCTGAAGCCTTTTGGAACTACCAGACGGGCAATCATTCTTAAAGATGTTGCTGCAGGAAAATATGAGTTTAAGTTTACCCGGGGAAGTTTTGATAAAGTAGAAACAACAGCAAAAGGCGAAGACATATCTAATCATGAAATAACGGTGAAAGAAGACGTGGCTGAAAACTTTAATATTGCCGGCTGGAAAGATGATTACCCCGATAAACCAAAGCCAAATACAGCGACTGCGCAAGTAAAAATTTTAGATACTGCATTTGCAATTCCACAACTGAATCGTAAACGAAGAATTTGGGCCTACCTGCCTAAAAGTTATGCAACCAGCACAAAAAAATACCCGGTTATTTACATGCACGATGGGCAGAATTTGTTTAATGAACAAACTGCTCCTTTTGGTGAGTGGGGAATAGATGAAGCGTTAGATACACTTACCCGGCTGACAGGAAAAGAAGCGATCATTATCGGGATAGATAACGGCGGCGATAAAAGAATGACGGAGTACAATCCTTATGATTTCAGGAATGGAAAAGGGGAGGGGAGCCAATACGTTGATTTTCTTGCCACGACTTTAAAACCTTTTATTGATAAAAAATTTCGCACCTTAAAAGACTCGTCTCATACGTTTGTTGCCGGCAGCAGCATGGGTGGACTGATTAGTATGTATGCACTGGTAAAGTATCCAAATATTTTTGGAGGAGCCGGTATTTTCTCTCCTGCATTTTGGACCGCGCCAGCTATATATGATGAAGTTGCTAAAGCAGATTTTGGTAGAGCTATGAAAAGGTTTTACTTCTATGCGGGCGGTAAAGAAAGTGAGGCAATGGTACCTGATATGGATAAAATGATTTCAACTGTAGAAAAGAAAGGCAACTATGAAACAAGACGTTTAATGAACCCTTTAGGCAAAAACAATGAAGCAACCTGGAGGAAAGAATTTGTAGACTTTTATCAATTTATCATTCGCTAGATCAATCACTCTGACCCCAATAACCTTTAATGAAAAAACTATCTTTTTTCCTGTTGTTGTTTATATGCAAGCAATCTTTTTCACAGGATCTGTCATTTGCACGTAAGACGGTTGATACACTTACTTCCCCCACTTTTTGGGGTCGGGGTTATACTAATGATGGTATGGCTAAGGCTGCTGATTATATTGCAAAGCAGTTTGAAAGTTATGGTTTAACTCCGGTAGGTGGCAGATCGTTTTACCAGCCATTTACCTATCCTGTAAACACTTTTCCCGGAAGAATGGAAGTGTTTATTAATCATAAAAAACTGGTTCCCGGAGTAGATTTTATTGTATCGCCAGATAGTCGTGGGGTACACGCAATAGACAAGCTTGTACAAAAAGATAGTACTCATTTTATTAATGCCAACTATCGTATTGTTGTTTCCCTCGAAAATAAGCTGACCTGGTCTGTGGCGTCAGCTGCTGCTGATCGCACCATGATTCAATTAAATAGAAAAGTTGCCGGAGATATTCCATTTACGATACAGGCTGATATTGAAAATAAAGAGGAGCGAAATTTTAAAACATCAAACGTATGCGGGTGGGTAAAAGGTACTGTTAGTCCCGATTCGATTATCGTGATTTCAGCTCATTATGACCACCTTGGCGGCATGGGTGCCAACACTTATTTTCCGGGTGCGAATGATAATGCAAGTGGCACTGCACTTATGCTTGACCTCGCAAAATATTATGCCGCCCATCCTGCACCATATACCATTGCTTTTATAGCTTTTGCCGGTGAAGAGGCAGGTTTATTAGGCTCAAAATATTTTGTTCAAAACCCGCTTTTCCCCTTGAAAAATATCCGGTTTCTTTTAAATCTTGACCTTGAAGGTACCGGTGATGAAGGCGTTACTGTTGTAAATGCTACAGAATTTCCGAAGCAGTTTGCAGCGTTAAACGCAGTGAATGACAGTGCACGTTATCTTACTAAAATCAATGCTCGTGGCAAAGCTGCAAACAGCGATCATTACTGGTTTACAGAAAAAGGAGTTCCTGCATTTTTCCTTTATACTTTGGGCGGCATCAAGGCTTATCATGATGTCTTTGACAAAGCAGAAACATTGCCGTTAAATGAATATGAAGACGTGTTTAAATTAATTACCGCCTTTAATGAAAAACTTATGAAATAAGACCTTTTTGTTCGCAATTAAGAAAGCTATGGACCCGACAGCTATTTTCTATTCGGCATTGTTGCGTCGCACTCTTGTACTGTGAATCGTTAGGCAACTAAGCACGTCTGCGGTTACTATTTCTCGCTTTTATATTGAATTACTGGTAGGTGTCTTTTAACGACATCATTTGGTGATAATAGTAATTTGTCCCGAATTAAGGCTGTCTGATTCCGCTTTTAATATTACAAATCCAGCTTTGCCTATTGGTCGTACAATTGGCAGGCAACGTCCCCTGAAAGTATTTCTTTGTGGTGGTTTAAAACTTGCCATATCCGCCGGATTTGCATTTCCTGTTGCTTCAATTTGAGCATTACCGGTTATAGAAAAACGTATTGGAATAATTGCATCAGGGATTACACGATCAGCATCATCGAGTATCTCAACAGTAACAAAACTCACATCGTTGCGATCTGCTTTTATTCGGTTTCGATCTGCAACCCGGTTAGAAACTTCCGAACCGGTTACTGGTAGTTATTGAA
>JAOQAJ010000212.1 GCA_025963675.1 Segetibacter sp. | reverse complement strand
AGGCTATTATAAGAATAGGCAAACATTTACTTAGCAGGATAAAATATGTATTAATTAAAAGAGAGAAATATGAAACTTGTTTGGTATAAATCAAGGAGAATAGTCTGCCTTCGGCAGTGCGTTTTTTTAAGGCATAGGAACATAGATATATCTATAAAAAAGCCCTGACTTAAAAACCCCACTTTTTTAAAAATCATTTTTCGAACCTGTAGCCTCGTAAGAATTCTGTAACAGGTATTCTTTTCTTGCCTTCTAATTGTATATCGGCGACATGTATGTAACCGTCGGAGCAGGCGAATTTCAAATAGGTTTTTCCATCAGTATCAAAGGTCCCCGCGGAATGAGAAGGACTTATTTTTTCTTTAGTGCTTTGATAAATCTTTAAAATTTTTCCCTTAAGGTAAGTAAGTGCGGCAGGATAGGGAGACAATCCCCTTACGAGGTTATGTATTTCATCACACGACTTATTCCAGTCAATAGTACAGGTTTCAGTAAAAAGTTTTGGTGCATGCTTCAATTCACCTGTAAACTGTTCTAATGCTTTCGATTGAGCCGTCTCCTGCAACGATCCATCTTCAATTCCCTTTACGGTTGCAACCAACAAATTAGCTCCAATCTCTTTCATGATATCGTGTAATTCTCCGGCAGTATCATTTTCTCCAATCTGAATTTTCTCCTGCAGCAAAATATCACCGGTGTCAATTTCCTGCTTCAATTTAAAAGTGGTAACTCCTGTTTCTTTCTCGCCATTTATGATCGCCCAATTTATGGGGGCAGCACCACGATACTGAGGTAAAAGGGAGCCATGAAGGTTAATAGTTCCATGCAGTGGCATTTTCCAAACAACTTCTGGTAACATTCTAAATGCAACAACGATTTGAAGGTCTGCGTTCAGTGCTTTTAATTCTTCAAGAAATTCAGGGTTTTTAAGTTTCGGTGGTTGCAAAATATGTAAGCCTTTTTCAACTGCATATTTTTTAACGGCACTCTCCGTCAGTTTCATCCCACGACCAGCAGGTTTATCAGGTGCAGTAATCACTCCGACGATATTAAATCCTGCTTCCACCAATGCATTTAAAGATGCGACCGCAAACTCAGGAGTACCCATGAAGACAATTCGTAAGCCCTCGCGTTCTGTTAGAGGAGAGGTATAATTTTCTGACATGCGCAAATGTAAAGAGGTGAAGTTCTTTTAAGATCAGGTTGGTAAATATTCCCCCTTTAGTGGATTAGGGGGTATCAAAATCAGGATACATCAAATATTTTTTTCTTTTCTTTTTGAAGGCTGACAATTTTGGTTCCCAGCTTGCCCTTATCTCTTTTTCTGATCTTCCATCGATGATTTGTTGCATCAACTCTGCATTACCCGCGAGCTTATTGAAGAAATAATCGGTCGGTTTTAGATCCGCCTTTTTAGCCTTTAAAAAGAAATTTTGCTTATCCGGAAACAGCTTATACGCCTCAAGCAAATATTTTATCTGGATGTGATTATTCACCTGTTGCAATATTTGTTCGTTGGAAGCAGATAGGTTCCAGCCGTAGCAAAGCTGGTCCTTTAGTTTAGGGCTGCTTGCACCAGCATTGGCCACCGGCGTAAATGCATATAGACTTTTAGGCAATGAAGGGTGACCAAAGATCTGAAAAGGTTTATCTGTACCACGTCCTTCGCTTAACACCGTTCCTTCAAAAAAACAGGTCGAAGGGTACCAGTAAATGGAGCCTGCATCAGGAAGATTTGGCGAAGGCTTTACCGGCAATATATACTTGCTTTTATGTGTATAGTTCCGGCATTTGATAACGGTTATATTCAATCCGTTGCCTTTTCGTTTAGTAGTGTCAGACGCATTGTTTACGATCCTCATCATCCAGGAAGCCATAATATTCTTATCAAACAATCCCTCGCCAACAAGGAAGTTTGCATATTCACCAATGGTCATTCCATATACAACCGGCACGGGTTGCATACCAACAAAACTTTTGAAAGCAGTGTCGAGAACAGGACCGTCTACATAAAAGCCGTTGGGGTTAGGCCGGTCTAATATCACCAGCGGTTTATCGAACTCCATTGCGCTTTCGATAAATTCCTGTAGCGACGAAATGTATGTATAAAACCTTACGCCTACATCCTGAATATCAAATAGCAGTATATCTACATTTGCAAGGTCTTCTTCAGATGGCTTCCTTTTAGCGCCGTATAACGAAATAACGGGAATCCCGGTTTTTTCATCCTTATAATTATCAATATGAGCGCCGGCATTTGCAGTACCCCTGAAGCCATGTTCGGGACCGAAAATCTTGGTAATAGTAATTCCAAGTTTTTTTAAAGTATCAACCAGGTGAGTGCCATTAATGGTGGCGGTATTGTTTGCAAAAATCGCCACCCTTTTTCCTTGAAGCAAAGGGAGGTATTCCTTTATTTGATACGCGCCGGGAAGGATTTGTTTGCCACCTTGCTGTGGCCATGTAACCTTTTTCGCTACTTGTTTCGTTTTCTGAGCACATACAATGACGACGCTTAGAATGCAGATAAATAATGATAAAAATGATTTTTTCATAATCCTGGTTATATAAGTAATCCTCAAATTTAATTTGACATTTCTTTTTTAAACAGTTTATTTTGGCGCGGCAATTATTTTTGGCTTTCCTCCGTAAGTTCTGCTCAAAACAGCTTTCTGATGGCAAGATTGTTGTGCGAACACAAATAAATACTAAGGCTTAAACTTAAACAGAAACAATATGCAACAAGTAAAGAGTGGTGATACTGTTAGGGTTCACTATCATGGAAAGTTAACTGACGGCACTACTTTCGACAGTAGCGAAGGTCGCGAACCTCTTGAGTTTGAGGTGGGAAGTGGTAATGTAATTGCAGGCTTCGACAGCGGCGTTACCGGCATGCAGGTTGGAGAAAAGAAAACGGTGAATATCCCGTTTGGTGAGGCTTACGGTGAAATACAGGATGACCTGTTGATGGAGTTTCCTCTTGACCGTTTCCCTGCTGACATGCAACCTGAAGTTGGTATGCAGTTAAACATGAGTAATGGTGCAGGGCAGAATTTTCCGGTAGTTATAAGAGAAGTACGGGAGAACTCTGTTGTTCTGGATGCCAACCATCCTTTGGCTGGCGAAGATCTTACCTTTGACCTTGAGCTTGTTGAAATTAAAGGTGGAAAAAGTCCCCTTATAATAATGCCGTAAAGAATTTTTCTTTGGTGAAATGTTGATTGAAGGTTGGCTACATTAGTGGCCAACCTTTTTATTTGTAGCAGACGGAAGAGCTCTGTGCAACATCGTTGTGTCACTCACTTATACGATAATTTCTTCATTCAGCCATTTGTACATTTTATCAAAATTCCATCAAAAAAGCTCCCTCTCCGCTACTTCAGCACACGTCCTTGGCGGTCATCCAACAACAGGCATTCGTCTTCGTCCGCCAACCGTCAACCACCCATTGTCATCTTCTTTCCCTTCCCTTATTTAGCCACCAACCCAGCCAAAGGCCGGCCAGTCCCCATGCAGCTAATAAGTCTATCAGTTCTGGCCTGATAACTTCCCATGGCGTTTGCAGCCATATGTTGCTGTTGTAGTAGACATACAGAAAAACAAAGATGGCAATTCCGAGACTTTTTATAAAAATGGTTGAAAAACGGCCGGGATTTTTTCCGAGAAGTAAAATAAATATGAGTACAGATAAGAAGGCGGTTGTGAAGCTGCGAATAGCAGACATCCCCATGTTTGAATTGTCTGCAGCGTGATAAGTAACGATTGCAAAGGGCTTACCATGTCTTCCCTCATCAAATTTCGCCATTTCTTCCTGCGACGAGTTCGGGTTACTCCTGGGAACAAGGTATTGGCCATCTTCCTTAAACATTGTTGAAAGCGATTGAATTGCATTTTCCTGGTCAGCAACCTGTTTGTAAGCAGCATCATGATGATGCATAAACATGTGTGAGACGGCCTGCCAGCCAAAAACAAGGACAGCGCCGACAAGTGCACCAATAATTGCCTTTTTCATATAGCTATTTTGAAGACAATTTATGAATAACTAGTTGAAAGTCAAAAAGATTCTAGATCGCAGCAGGTGGGTACCTCTTTAGAAAAAGAAAAGCAAAAATGGCAATTGCAACAACAAATAAAAGTGGACAAAGTAATGAACCCTCGAAACCGAATGGTCCACCCGTCCAGGCTTCCGGTCCACTGACGGCTTGCTGAACGATACTTGTAAGCTTTAAACCGCTTACGTCATATCCTAATACCGGTCCCTGGAAATAGTTCCATGCAAAATGAAAGCAGATGCCAAACCAAAGATTCCTGGTGAAAATATAGTTGAGGCCTAATAGAATGCCGGCTAAAAGAATGTTGAGAATAGCGAAAACAGTCACATCAGGATTGGCCTGGTGGAATAATGCAAACAGCACAGAAGATATTGCCAAGGCGATCCATTTGTTCATCGATTGCAGCAGGTTGTTTAATAAATAACCCCGAAACAACAGTTCTTCAACAAAAGCAACAACCAGCATCATGACGACTTCAAGCAAAAGCGGGTGGATATTAAAGGTTGCTGAAATGAAAGAAATATAGCCTGTTGCTACAAGGATGAGCGAACCAATACCCAGGATTGCAAGGGCACCAAAAAATCCAAGGCCCGCTTCGTTGCTGTATCCTTTCCATGTAAAGCCAAGGCTTTCAAAAGACTTTCTATCTATAAACCTTCTCATTAAAAAGGTGATGATAAAAATTACCAGTCCCATCAGGCTATATAAAATTCCAAAATTTAAAATGCCTTCATCACCGCTCTCGGTACCGGCCCTAAATTGATTCATGATCTCATCACCAAATACCTGGAAACTATACACAACTAATGAAACAACAATAACGTACATCACTGCTCGTATCCATCCTTGTTTAATTACTGGTGTATGTGTTGCTTCCATAGAGATATAGTTCTAAGATTTGTAATACAAGAATAAGTAAGTTTATTGTTTGTACCAATAGTTATTGTTTTTTATCATTCTAAGTAACGCAATACTTTTGCTCCAGCTGATTTTTTTTTCCAAAACTTTAAATGGCTGCGATGTACTGCCACCAGCATAGATTGATGCGACGCCATAAAAAGTTGCAGTATAAGTGAGTGACACAACGAAGACGATATAAAATAGAAATGCCTGTTCCACAAAAATATACAATCAGTAGTAGTTAATCTGTTTTCGAAGCTCGACTTGATTCAATTAATTTGCTAAAAATTATTAAGATGTTTGAGACATACGGGTACACATGTGTTGAAAGATTTTTACGTTATGTTCAAATTGACACTCAAAGTGATCCTCAAAGTTCCAGCTCACCTTCGACAGAAAAACAAAAGACCTTAAGTAAAGTTTTAGTTGATGAATTGGTAGCAATGGGTGTGAAAGATGCACATATAGATGAGTACGGATATGTGTATGCAACCATTGCTTCAAATACTGATAAAAAAGTTCCGGTCATATGTTTTTGCAGTCATGTAGATACTGCACCTGATTGTAGTGGCACTGACGTAAAACCTATTCTCCACGAAAATTATGATGGAAAAGACATCGTATTGCCTGATGATGCAACACAGGTTTTAAGTGTAAGTGAATGTAAGTATTTGCTGGAACACGTCGGTAAAAGCATCATAACTGCAAGTGGAAATACGTTATTAGGTGCTGATGATAAAGCTGGCGTATCTGAAATAATGGACCTGGCTAATTTCTTAATGACACACCCCCAGGTGAAGCATGGGACAATAAAAATACTTTTTACACCAGATGAAGAAATCGGCAAAGGAACAGCTAAGCTTGATATGACTAAACTGGCTGCGAATTTTGGTTACACGCTGGATGGCGGTGAATTAGGTACGCTTGAAGATGAAACCTTTAGTGCAGATGGTGCAGTCATAACTGTTCATGGGGTGATAGCTCATCCGGGATATGCCAAAGATACTTTGGTTAATGCATTGAAAATAGCAGGTGAGATTTTGGCGGCGCTACCAAAAGAAGAGTTCAGTCCTGAGACAACAGAAAAACGGCAGGGATTCGTACATCCTGTACGGGTAGAGGGCCTGGCAGAAAAAGCAACGATTGAATTTATTGTACGCGATTTTACAAGAGACGGATTGCAGGCAAATGCCTCACGGCTTGAAAGAATTGCTGAAGCAGTTTTGAAAAATTATCCTACAGCAAGAATGGAATGCAAAATAACTGAGCAATACAGGAATATGAAAGAGGTGCTGGAGAAACACCCGCCAGTGGTTGAATTTGCAGAGGAAGCTTACAGGAGAAGCAATCTTGATGTTCGTAAACAAAGCATTCGCGGCGGTACAGATGGAAGTCGACTGAGTTTTATGGGTTTGCCCTGCCCGAATTTGTTTACGGGAATGCAGGGAATACATAGCAAAAAAGAATGGATAGGAGTGAGAGATATGAAGAAAGCAGTCGAGGTAATGGTAAACCTGGTGCAGGTTTGGGAGGAAAAGAGTTAATGATTGCAACTCTCTATAGTATTGAAGTATATGCAGGAATTGAATGAACAAGTTGACTATACTTTTTGATCATTTCTATTGCTTATAGATGTCCGCCTCTTTCATTAAAGCAAATTTTTCTGTTTGCAGTATTATTATAATTACATTTACCTGTTAGCCTGATATAACACTTAACAACAATCAATTAATTATGGAGACTTTGTTTTCTTATTGGTGGTTAATTATTCTTCTCATTATTATTTTTAGCGGCCTTGTTACTGTAACCCAGGGAACAATTGCAGTCATAATCATGTTTGGAAAATATCGGCGCATCCTTCGCCCCGGACTTGGTTTTAAAATTCCTTTGCTTGAACAAATCTATAAGCGGGTAAGCATTCAAAACAGGTCAGTGGAGCTCGAGTTCCAGGCAGTTACTGTAGATCAGGCAAACGTTTATTTCAAATGCATGTTGCTGTACTCTGTACAAAATGAAGAAGAAGAAACCATAAAAAGAGTTGCTTTCAAATTCATTAGTGACAAAGATTTAATGCAGGCACTAATCCGAACAGTTGAAGGTTCGATCCGCGCATTTGTAGCTACAAAAAGACAGGCCGAAATTCTTTTACTACGCCGTGAAATTATAGAGTTTGTTAAAGAGCAGATAGATCGCTCGCTGGAAGACTGGGGGTATCATTTGCAGGATTTGCAGGTGAATGACATAAGATTTGATCAACAAATCATGGATAGCATGAGCAGGGTTGTGGCAAGTAATAATTTAAAGGCCGCGGCAGAAAATGAAGGCCAGGCATTATTAATTACTAAAACAAAAGGCGCTGAAGCAGAAGGTAATGCAATTAAAATTGCAGCCGAAGCCGAAAGAGAAGCAGCCCGTTTACGTGGACAGGGAGTCGCATTGTTCCGGGAAGAAGTGGCTAAAGGTATGAGCCAGGCTGCTGAACAAATGAAGCAGGCCAACCTTGATACCAATGTTATTCTTTTTAGTATGTGGACAGAAGCAGTAAAGAACTTTGCAGAATATGGAAAGGGAAATATGTTGTTCCTCGATGGCAGCCCTTCGGGAATGGAAAATACTATGAAACAGATTATGGGTATGGTAAAACAGAATACCGATAAGAAGTAAACATATGCTCATTTGTGTAAAAGCGCAGGCATTTGCCAGCGCTTTTTTCTTTTTATACACATAGATAAATAATGATAAAAGTGTATAATAGTTTTACGTTAATAATTCTTATGTGGAAGGTGTAAAAGGAACGAATTTTCACACTTCACCACGTTGATTATTGAATAAAAACTATGAACTTCTTTTTGCAAAACAAACCCTTCATCATTCCAACTACTGACGGGAAATTGATCGAGGAACATTTTGGAAGGGTTTCTACTAAAAATGAAAATATAAGTATAGCGCACATGCACGCCCCGGCAGGGTGGAGCGAACCGGCACAACATCCTGAATTTGATGAATGGACACTGGTAAGCAAAGGAAGAAAGTGCGTGGAGGTAGACGGAAATGCTTTGGTGCCGGAAGCGGGACAAAGCATACTTGTAAAAAAGGGTGCAAGGGTAAAGTACAGCAATTCCTTAAATGAGATGTCGAGTAGTGGAGCGTTTGCCTGCCTGCCTTTTCGATAGAAGGCGTACACGGTGAGGAATAAACTGCAAAACTTTAACAGGAGTTCAAGCAGCAGGTTGAAATCAAAGCATTTACATTCGTTCAAATATTCTTAACATATTTATCCTTAAAAGTGGAACAGTAGTTTTTACATTTTCACTCGAAAACAACTATAAAGAATGATGTGGTTATTACTTCAGATCAATACACAACTGGCAGACTCTACAGGCGCCGTAGCAGCAGCAACAACAGCTCCGGCCCAAATTTCCTTGTGGAGTTTGTTAGACAAGGGCGGCTTTATAATGTATCCTCTGTACCTGCTGTTGGTAGGGGCGATTTTCGTTTTTTTTGAGCGGTTAATCGCCATCAGAAAAGCCAGCAAGATCGAGGATAATTTTATGAGTATGATCCGCGACAACATCATGACCGGTAATCTTTCCGCTGCCCGCACCCTTGCAAAAAATACCAACAACCCCGTTGCAAGAATTATTGATAAAGGCCTTCAACGAATTGGTAAGCCAATCGATGCAATTGAAAAAAGCATGGAAAATGTCGGCAAGCTCGAGATGTACAAAATGGAAAGAAACTTAAGCATACTATCCCTCATAGCAGGCATAGCCCCAATGTTTGGTTTCCTTGGTACCATCATCGGTATGATACAATTGTTTTATGGTATTGCCAGCACAGGTAACTTTACATTAAATGATATTGCAGGTGGTATCTACGTAAAAATGATCACTTCAGGTACTGGTCTGATCATCGGTTTACTTGCTTACATTGGACACAATGTTTTGACAGCACAAATAGATAAAACTGCTAATAAGATGGAAGTCGCCAGCTCAGATTTTATTGATGTTTTACAGGAGCCGACGAGGTAGGTTATTGAGGTTTAGGGTTTAATGTTTAGGGTTAAGGTTGGGCGTTTTGAAGTAGTCTTTTGTAATTCTGATTAAGCATTCTTGCGACGCTCCGTTCAACTGTTTTATCTCTGTTGAAGCGAGGTTGCAAGTTTCAAAGGCCCTATAAATTATCAGGACAGGAATAAGGAACATTGAAGAGGGTTACATCAGTTTTAAATATTGTTTTTGTACAATGAACATTCGTAGCAAATTTAGAAGACATCCCGAGGTGCATACTGGTGCGCTCAACGATATATTGTTTATCCTTTTATTGTTTTTTCTTATTGTATCTACATTGGCTAATCCCAATGTGATTAAGGTTTCGAATCCAAAAGCAAAAAGCGACACTAAGTCAAAGCAAACAGTTGTAATAACTGTCGACAAAGACCAGAACATCTACCTGGGGCAGCGACAAATTGGGATGGATCAATTAGAGACAGACTTAAAAGCCTACTTAGCAAAAGATACTACTACAAAAGCTTCTGTCGTCATCAATGGAGACAGTACTTCTCACCTCGGAACTGCAATAAAAGTAATGCAGGTTATAAAAAGGCTAGGTGCAACGCC
>JAOQAJ010000208.1 GCA_025963675.1 Segetibacter sp. | reverse complement strand
ATTCCTATGATGCCAAAACTTGCTTTGTATACTTGCATAGCTGGCGTATTAGCAGTTGGTTTTATTAGTTATATCTACAATTATATTCATTCAGCGAGTTTTGAGTTTTGAGTTTTGAGTTGTGAGGATGCTGCGGCAACAATGTTTCCGGGTGGTTAACCGCCTCAGATCCTTTTCTTAAAACAGTCAACTCAAAACAGTCAACTCAAAACTAAAAACAGTCAACCCGAAACTCTAAACTCTAAACCTTCAACCGTCGTCCCATGGCTATCAATAAAAATCATGAGTTTGAAGAATTAAATGGCGTTAAGTGTGCTATTGTTGAAAAAAATGTATCGCAGGAAAGAACTGATTTTTTAAACGATTTGCTTAAGCTTAATAAGTACGACGTTGTTGTCGTGGCCAGCCCTCCGGCGAAAGCACTTCCTTCTAAGGCCCCTGCCGAAGGTGCTGTTATCGAGCAAGCTCCGGTTCCTCCCGTAACATTTACTGTTGGCGTTACAGACGTTACATTTAATCCAATAAATGCAATTTTTGGGCGGCTTTTAAAAACAAAAGAAGGTAGGGTAGTGACACTGGCATACTGGCAACAGAAAGAGACAATCGCGCATGATGAGATACCTTATTTTGAAAATAAAGCATGAGGTGGGGGTGTGACGGATGATAGATGACATTCGAGGGAAGTTGAGAGTTCGAAATTGAGAGTTGTGAGTTTTGAGTTGGCAGATTAAAGTTGATCGATGATCGATGACAGATGACAGAAGGACTGGGAGCGAGACGTGTTGCTTCGATAAACTGTACATCTCCGGTGCAGCTCCATCAAGTTTTTCAGTACAAGTGCTACGGTGAGCACACAACTTTTTTTGGAACACAGATAACACAGATTGAGAGGATTAGGCAGATTGCCCAGGTAAGAAAACCCGAACCAATCCGTGTTTATCGGGAAAAACAGAGTTAGCGAAGTGATATTACCAGGGAAACAATTTATCAATCGGTTTTATCGGTTCGATCCGTGTCATCCGTGTTCTATTGTTTTAAGAAAAAAGATGAGTACACAGGGTAGGTACAAGTGAGTGACACAACGATGATTCAAGGTGAACCAATGCAAGGACAATAAAGATCTCAAAAGTGGTAATAACGTAAAATACTTTGTTAGTCTGAATATTTCCTATACCGTCTTAGCCCTTTGTCCATCTTATCATGCACCCTTTGTTTTAACGCTGGCAAATCGTCTAATGTAAGACCTTGCACTGGCACTTCATCTAAAAATACTGCGCGACAAGGCCCCGGAGTTAAAGTGAATATACTGCTGTAATGCAGCCGATCAACAGTATCGATAAATAACACAGGTTTTACAGGTGTTTCTGTTTCAATAGCAATACGAAAAGCGCCATCAAAAAACTCTTTTAGTGGTGCGCCAGTTTCATTTAACGTGCCTTCAGGAAAAATGAAAATAGAAATATTATGACTAATGAAGTTTTTCATTTCTATAATGCTTTTCGCCCTGTTTTCGGCATCACTTCTATTAACCATTACTGCAGCGCTTCGATAGATAAAACCAAAAACCGGGATCTTCGACATTTCATATTTTGCAAGTATTCGTACCGGTTGATTTAATGCCATAACCACCGGCGGAATGTCCATGTAAGAAATATGATTGGCTACAAAAATGTACTGCCTGGTAGCATCATGAGCAACTTCAAAAATGTTTTTGTGTCTAATTCCGATGAGTAAATACCAGCAATAACCCCACGCTTTTACAACTTTGTAAATAAAATTGCCACCTTTAATCCTTCCAAAAAATGTCGCTACGATCACGAATGGAACTGCAATAAACATGATAGCGATAAACGTTAGCAACCCGTATACACAGTAGATCCATTGAAGCGGTTTTAGCAATATTTTCATGAGGGCTTGAAGTATTAACTAGGGCAATATTGCCACTTGTTTTACAGACCATGCCTCAGCTTTTGTCGCAAACATTTGTCTTGTTTGTTGCCACGTGTCTCTAAAAAAAGCTGAGTTGCGATAATGGGTTAGTGCCGTTTCATCGCGCCAATGACTATAAGTAAAAAAGGTAGCATGCTGCTGGTTATCCTGCCAAAGCTCGAGATGGGTGCAGCCTTCAAAATTTCTTATTTTATCTTTTCGCTCTTCAAAAAATGCTTTGAATGTTTCGATTGCCTCGTCTCTGAAAGTCATTTTAACCATTCTTACCAGCATTATTCGAAAAAGATTTTTACGGTTTGGTAAAACCATTTGTTTTGAAGTGAAATGCTCTGCTTTTGCATTGCTTCCGAGAATCCCTGTAAGCCAAAAAGCCCTGCAGCATTGCCTTTATTTATTGCTATTTCAAGATATCCTGAAGAATTAAAAAATGCTACTTTTTCGCCTTGCGGTACACATGCATAGGTTTCACTTATCGTATCAATCACTTCATCTCTTTTAAACACAATTTTAAAATTGCGGCCATTTCTTTCCCTGTCAAAATCTGCCTTAGTGATATTTACAATAACGTTCTCAAAATTGTCGATATATAAAATTTGCCCTTCCATGGTGGTTGGACTGTTTACATATTTTAGCCTCAGTTTTTCAACGATCGTAACGTCTGATTCGCCAATGTAATCAAGGTCTTTTCCAGCCATTATCTGCCATAAAGCATTAGCAATTACCTGGGTGCATGTTAGGGTCGTGGGTCGTTCACCTTCAGGAAGTGGTAAGGCTACAACACGTTCAGGAGGTCCGTCAATAATCATAGTCAAAAGGCCGTTATCTGCACAGGCTATGTATTGATTGTTGTGATACGCAAGCAACATTTGCTTAGGCTTTTGGTCAAACATGTTAACCAGAACGATATGAAAAGTACCTGAAGGAAAATGATTAAAAGTACTGCAGCAGATGTATGCTGCCTGCGGATAATTGAACGAGGAAAGCTGATGAGATACGTCAACAATAGTAAGGCTTTCACTCACACTGTATAACTGACCCTTTACGGCAGCTACCAGATAATCCTGTTGCCCAATATCTGTAGTAAGGGTTATTATAGACATACTTTCAATACCGTAACTAGTAAAACTTTTTTTAGTGGTTTTTCTTTTTGTTAATCAACTGATGTCCCCTATTCAACATCGTTGTGTCACTCCCTTGTACTTTGTATTCTTTGTTGAACACTGAGCATGGTTTGTTGAATACCGAACATTTTGACCCTTAGATAAAGAACGTTGCCCGACAACTGATGCTCAACTGAATGGATGTTCTCTCTCCTCCCCATAGGGTTGGGGCCGTTACTTCACCAGCTCCCCATCTTTATAATAAAAGTTTCGAACCATTTTATCAGTCATTCCCGGAAACAACTTATTTAACAGCAAACTTGTCTTCCCTAAGAAAGTCAGCACCAGTGTTCTTTTTCTTTTTTCAATTGATTTTAAAATGTAACCTGCACATTCCTCTGCACTCATAAGTTTGTCTTCGTTCATCGGGTTTTCTCTTTGCGGCCTTGCATTTTCATCTAACGCCACATTACGAATATTGCTGGCAGTAAAGCCGGGTGAAACCCACATCACATTTACACCATCTTCTAATAGTTCTGTTCTCAGTGATTCTAAAAAACCGTTCACCGCAAATTTGCTCGCGCTGTAACCTGTTCTTCCAGGCAAGCCTCTAAACCCTGCGGGAGAGGATACGCCAACAATACTTCCTTTGTTTTTAATGATTTCTTTTAAAGCGAATTTGGTACAGTAAACAGTGCCCCAGAAATTTACATCCATCAATGTCCTTAGCGTATCGAACTCAAGGTCTTTAAACAACGCCCTCATCGAAACGCCTGCATTGTTAATGAGAATATCGATGGTGCCAAAAGCGTCTAAAACAGAGTTGATGAAATTGCGGCAATCAATTTCTTTACTTACATCAGCAGTACCGATGTGTAAAGGTCTACCCGCGTTAGAAGTTTGCAGTTCATATAATTTTTCATAGTTGCGCCCGCAGGTAGCGACGCGGGCACCTTTTTCTAATAATAGTTCAACAAGAGCTTTCCCAATGCCTTCGCTCCCCCCTGTTACAACTACTACCTTCTTAGAAAAATATGACATTATATGATGTTGAATTGGCAAAAGTAACAGAGTTACCCCACATATAACAGGAATAGGAATATCTATAAAAGTGTAAAAATGTTTTTCAAAAATTTGGCTGGTAATAATCGTACTCCTATTTTTGCACTCACAAAAAGAAAAAGGGCAAACGTTCTTAAGAAGTTGAAAGGAAGATTCCGTAGCTCAGTTGGTAGAGCAATACACTTTTAATGTATGGGCCCTGGGTTCGAGTCCCAGCGGGATCACACTACAAGCAGTCAAATCGCACTAAAACCTCACAAACAATAT
>JAOQAJ010000146.1 GCA_025963675.1 Segetibacter sp. | reverse complement strand
AAAAAAATTGAATGAATGGCAAAATCTGGATATTAGCGAGCGCGAAATCTACCGGTTAAATTCGTTAAATACTTATCATAAATATTATACACCGGAAATCAATATAAAAGAATTGATGGCTGTTTATAATTCTGTTTTGCTAAGAAAAAGGGCAGATGTATTATCACCGTTAGAAACGATTCTTTCGTAAAATTAATTTCAAGTTGGGGTAATGGGATTTCATTTAGGGAAAATCGAAGACCACAAATTGTGAAAAAAAGCAGGAGACATATTTTAATTTCTTATCCAACCTATCCGAATGTAAATATTTGCAAAAACAAAGACCTGATAGGCAGCTTCAACAATTAATTATGGTGAAAGGCAGAAATTTGGAGATTAAAATAAGTATTATATTTTTTATAATTTCATTGTCTTGTTTTGTTATCCATTTTATTTCTTACAGGCATACTTTCCCACCTGTAAATGTAGATGAAGCCAGCTTCTTCTCTCCAGGATATAGCTTTGCAAAGCGCGGTGTCCTTTCGTCAGAAATCCATAAAAGTTTTCTACCGGGATCATCACGCTTCACTTACTGGATGCCCCCGTTGTACCTGATATTACTCGGTACTGTTTTTAAAGTTTTTGGAGTTGCAATTTTTAATGCAAAAGCTTTAAGTTTTATATTGTCAATATTGTCTGCTTTTTTTTTCTCGTTTATCACCAAAGACAAGTATTTAAAATTTGTAGCTATAAGTCTGTTTCTTATTTGCCCTTTTGTAATAATTACATCTGCATTTATCCGGGTAGAAGCACTTTCGATACTTTTGATTGTTTTGTCAATTGTGGCTGTAAAAAACGAACTAAACGTTGTCGTTCTTGGAATTTTAGCTGGTTTGGGATTAATGACTCATCCATTGTTACTGCCTTGTGCGGCGGCAATAGCCCTTATCGTATTAAGGAGTGGAATAAAGAATTTTATTATTTTTTCTATTGTGGCGCTCATTACTATAAGTCCTTACCTGTTATACATCTTTAAAAATACTGAGGTTTTCCAGGCCCAGATGTCTCTGCAATTTTTAAGGAAGTCAAAAGTTAAACTATCTGATCTTAAACTTTCTTATTTGCTTCAAAGCGTCCCCTTTGTGTTCTTAGCACTATTTTGTTTATATAAAGTAGAAGGCCTTTTTCGGTTTAGGCTATTTATAACCGTAGCAATGTTACTATCCCTTGTAATAGTATTGCGCTCAAATGAATTCAATTACCAGGTCTATATTATTCCCTATGTTATAGCATCAGTAATATTAATAATGGACGAACAAAGAGAAGTGAAGCTCGTCCGCTTCGTACTACCCGTTTCCTTATACCTGTTTTTAGCGTTGATCCTAATTTCTAAAACAAGAAAATATGATCTTCACAATGATGACGAGTACAACGAGGTGATTACTTACCTTAGTAACAATAAGACCTGGCAGGGACAACAGATTTATGTAGACGGAAATCCTGACGTTGCTACCTATTTTTTACAACAGGATCAAAACGTCGAACGTCAAATTCCTATAGAGGGGGCGAAACCAAATAATTGGTTCGATAGTTATAACTATGTAGTTAACGTTCACGGTAATAATGTTGAGGGAAATTATGAAAACGATTCGTCGAGTGAAAAGCCCTGGCTGAAATGGCAACAGCAAACTTTCACAACTTCTGGTCACGCCTATACAGTTAATCTATTTATCAAACCACAACGGGTTAAATGGGCAGGACAGGAATAACTTTCTATACTTTAATTCATATTTCCCGCGATGAACAGAGCATACATAACAATGCGTTTGTTAAATCATTCAAAGATCAGATAAATCTTTATTTCTCATGCGCCAGGCAGCTTCATCGATCATTAAAGGAGATGGAAACTGAGCTAGTTATTCTTACTAATGATAAAGCGTTTTTGTGGGATTTAAATGAGACAAAGTATGATATTAAAATTGTGCAATTAGATTTCATACTCAAAGTTCCGTCGGGTCTTAAATTTTATTCAGCTCACTATAAGCTGGAAGTTTACAACTATCTGGCTTCACTTACCAACGAGTACGTTGGATTGATCGACTGCGACATCGTTTGTGTAAATAATATGCCTGAAAGTTTTCATAATGCAATTTTTTCTAAAACTCCGTTATACTACGATATTACTAATCAGATGGCACCCGCGTATGGGCAGGAAGCTATGATAGCAGAGAAACAAAAACTCGGTGACAGAAAATCTTTAGGGTTATGGGCAGGAGGCGAGTTTATCACAGGAACTCCGGAATTTTTCAAAAGTCTGTATTTGGAGGTAGAAGGCATAAAGGGTGAGTACTTTCGAAACTTCAACAACTTTAAGATACAGGGAGATGAAATGCTGACCTCAGTGGCAATCGAAAATATGATGAACAACGGAGTTAACATTATGGACGCTGGCCACTTTTCAATTATCGCCAGATTTTGGAGTTACAAACCCTTGCATACACAAAAGGCGATTGTAGCATATAAAAATTACTTTCTACTTCACCTACCATCAGATAAAAGATTTATTGCCGGTCTAAGGGAATTCGAATTAAAGGCTGATAGGTTTTTTAGCATGTATCGAAATCATGTCTTAAAGTCCAGGTTTTTTGAAAGTGCTATCAAAAGATTTAAGCCATATTTCAAAAAAGCAAGGAAAAAGCTGATGGATAGGAACCGCTAAAGCTAATAGCAATACATGCATAACATCAAACTGAATAACAATCGAACAATTCTTGTTTCTGTTGATTTCTTACGCCTTCGTTTGTCAGGCAATTATACAATTCGAAATAAATAAGATATGGAGAAAGCTTACATCATTATGGCTCATAAAAATCCCCGCCAGCTATTTCGTCTCATTTCCAGATTAGCTGATGATGCTTCTGAATTTTTTATTCATATTGACAAGACAGCCGAATTTTCTCAATTCCAGATCGTAAAAGAGCTAGGTCCTAAGGTGCATTTTATAGAAAGGGCAGATTCGAAATGGGGCGGGTTTGGGTCTGTCCAAGCATCGCTGAACGGCCTCAAAGCCGTTAGGGATTCAAATAAAACATTTGATAGAATACTTTTATTAAGTGGTCAGGATTATCCTATTAAAAGTAATAAATACATAAATAATTTTTTTAAAGAATCACCCCATTCGGTTTTTATCGACTTTTTCCCGATCCCTAATTATAATAAATGGCCTGGTAGCGATAGAGGTGGATTGTATCGCGTAGATAAATACTACATAGGTTTGAAGTGGTATGAGTTCTTTGTTTCAAAATCATTGAATCTCTTATCTACTTATTTACCTTTTTTGAGACGTAAGATTCCTAATGGAATGAGTCCTTACACAGGTTCGCAATGGTGGAGTGTTGATATGGCTTCGCTCAATTATATTTTGGATTACGATAAAAACAACAAGAGTTACAGGGCATTTCATCAGTTCACTTTTGTTCCGGATGAGTTGTATGTACAAATGATAATAGCAAACTGTAAGGACGAGAGAATAGTCAGCACTGTAGAGAATAATAATAAACGATTTATGATTTGGCAAAAACCTGATAGTGCTCATCCAAACGTTTTAAGAAAATCTGATTTTCATGCTATTTCAAATTCAGATCACCTTTTCGCAAGAAAGTTCGATGAAACTGAAGATGCTGAAATATTAGATTTAATTGATCAAAGGATTTTAGCAGACAATAAAAGTCTTCAAAATCTGAGTTCTGCCCGTTAAGGGTAACCAACTACTGAATTAGAATGCTGTCCAATCAAAATTTTCCTTAAGTCTTGTTCATACTCTAAACCCGATTTTGTCATCCTTAAACTACAGCCATGATAGAATTACACGAAACGACTAATCAAATTGTAATTGAAGCAGAGCCTGAATTAAAAAGGGCTCCGTCACCGAAAAAGAATTACCAAAGCAGATATCCATCAATGTTTTATTACAAAAAATGGGCGATTGTTGTTCCAATGGCGAACGAAGAAAAAGATTTTGATCCTTTCATCAACATGATAAATTTCGTTATCGAGGAACTTAATCCGGGGAACATATATTTTATTATAGATAAGGCGTCGAAAGATAGAACCCTTGAGTTATGTCAGAAGCTTTCTGCAGAAGACTCCCGGTATGTTACTATATGGGCACCAGAAAATAAAAATGTAGTTGATGCGTATGTAAAAGGACTAAGGGTTGCATACGATGCAGGGCATGAGATAATAATTGAAATGGATGCCGGATTATCCCATGATCCCCGCGCAATTCCAATGTTTTTACGTGTATTAAATGAAGGCAATGATTGTGCTTTTGGAAGCAGGTTTATTAACGGGGGTTCAATGGGCGATTCTCCCTTCAAAAGACGACTACTTTCAAAGACAGGAACTGTTTTGGCAAATATACTATTGCAAACGAGGCTTCACGATATGACTTCAGGCTTTCAAGGCTTTCATCGCGACGTGGTTGCAAAAATTCTTTCGCATCAATTTAAGTCAACTGCTCATTTTTATCAAACTGAATTACGATATTTGCTCAGAAAGCATAAAATCTTTGAAGTGCCTATTCACTATTCTGCACCGTCCCCCAGAGTTTCAAAAAAGGCAATTAAAAATGCATATCAAACACTCTTCTATTACTTTTTGTCCCGCTTAAAAGGTGAATCTAAGGCACTCTAATATTTAATGGAAAGAAGGATTGTCGTAACAGGTGCGTCGGGGCATATTGGCTATCATATCGGTTTTCAACTCCTGGAACTAGGCTATCCAGTGACACTGCTAATAAGAAAAGAAAACGTAAATACTATCAGGTTGGCAAGTTTAGGAGCAGTAATACATCTTGTGGATTTTAAAATTCCAAATACATTTATATCGATTTTGGAGCAGGCTCAGGTTCTCTTTCATGTTGCTGCAGAAAATACTGTTGATACAACAGATGAAGGAAGAGTACTTGAAAATACCTTTGAACTTACAAGATCAGTGATTGATACTGCTATTAAAGGTGGCGTAAAAAAAATTATTTATACAAGCTCAGTGGTAGTTTTAGGACGCTCATCCAGTCCATCTATTTTAATTACAGAAAATGACAAAACAACAAATCTTGAAAGCCCTTATGTCAAGGGTAAATATCTCGCTGAACAGTATGTAGATGAGGTTGTGGAAAAGAAACAGGTTGATATACGACGGTTATATCCCTCGTGGGTAGTTGGAAGTAATGATGCTAAACTTACTCCACCGGGAAAAACCATTGACCGCTTTTGCAAAAGAGGCCAATCCTTTTATTTCGACGGAGGAATATCTGTAGCTTGTGTCAAAAGCGTCGCAAGAGCTCATATTGACGCCTGGTTAATTGGCAAGCCCAATGAGAAATACATAGTCGCTGGTAATAATATTTCTTTTAAGGATTTTTATTCAACGCTTTCAAAATTCACCAATCATAAAGCGCCATTTATCTATGTTCCTAAATCTGTAATATTGTTCGGCTCAATGGCCGGAAAATTTCTATTTGGTAATAAAATTCCTATTCATCCTAATTATGTTAAAACCGTTATCGGCAAGTATAGCTGGTATAACTCCGAAAAAGCAATAAGAGAATTAAATTATAAAATACCTGAAGTTGAAACGATCTTAGGTGATGCCATAATCAATGTTCAACAGAAAAGAATTGGTTTAGATAAATTATTTGATAAAAAAATAAAAAACTTACTGAGAATAGAATACGACGCTGATGATGTTTTATTGATAACAGGATTTCCAGGATGGTTGGGCCTAAGAATGGTCGATATATTTATTAATGCCGACAGATTTGGAAACAATGCAGTAAACCGAAGAGTAAAATTATTAGTGCAACATAAGTATAGTACGGTGAACATTACATTACCTCCAAATTTTGAGATTATTTATGGAGATATTACTAATAGGCAAAACTTAAGAGAGGCATTAAAAGATGTGAAAACCGTTTACCATATTGCAGGAGCAGTTTATCCTAAAAAACGGAAATCTTACTACAAGATAAATTTTGAAGGGACAAAGAATTTAGTGGATTTGTGCGTTGAAAGGAAAATTCGCAGAATACTGTTTATGTCAACCGATAGTGTTTGTGGTTTTGCAGGAAAATCCAGAGTTTTTGATGAAAAAACCGAAGCAAATCCGTACAGCGAATATGGAGAGTCTAAATATCTTGCCGAAAAGTACATTTTTGATAAGACGAAGGAGGGATTAATAGACGGAACTTCTTTAAGGGGATTCTGGTTTTTTGGCCCAAATAGTCCCGAACGCAATTTAAAGTTTTTTAAAATGTTTTACTGGCCTCGCCAGCTTGTCTATGGCAACGGAAAGAATTACAGGAGTATATCTCATATTGATAATATTGTTCAGGCTTTTATAAGAGCTGAGGGGCACAAGGAAACAATTGGCAGATGGTACTGGATTGCAAATAAACCAAATACCTCTACTGTCAGCGAAATTTATATAAACATAGCTAACGCACTGGGCGTTACTTACAAGCCTCTTTATATTCCCACTGCTATTTGTAAGCTAATCGGTATTGTAGATACACTTATTACCATGACTGGAAAAGTTAGTCCTACACTACACGCTGCGGGAAAATTCTATAGGGATATAGCAGGCGTCACTACTGCTGCAGAAGCTGATTTCGATTTTAATCCTGACATAACCTTCGAACAAATTAAACAGGAGATCCGGGAAGAAATACTGTTATAGTTTAGTTGATTTACATGAGAAAAGTTACCATTATAGGCTCCGGAATCTCAGGCTTAAGCATTTCAAGGATGCTAAGTGATAGATTCGAGGTACAAATACTTGAGAAGGCAGAAAAAATTGGCGGTTTGATTAAGTGCGACAGAATTGACGGTAACTTATTTCACAGGGTTGGCGGACATGTATTTAACAGCAAAAACAAGGTGGTATTAGACTGGTTTTGGAAACACTTTGACAGAGATAATGAATTTTTGCAGGCAACACGAAATGCTAAAATTTTTCTTAATAATAGCCTCGTTGGATACCCTCTCGAAAATTACTTATACCAGTTGCCTGAAACGCAGGTAAGAGAAATAATAAATGAGCTCATTGATTTGTGCTCAACGGGGACAAAAGATGTGTCTAACTATGACAATTTCAAGGATTTCTTAGAAGGCAACTTCGGAAAGGGATTGTATCAATTGTATTTTGGCCCTTATAATTCCAAAATCTGGAATACCGACATTAGTAATGTACCACTTGAGTGGTTGGAAGGTAAACTCCCAATGCCAAAGATAAAGGAGGTGATCATAAGTAATATTTTGAAAAAGGAGGAGAACCTAATGGTCCACTCATCTTTCTATTACCCGAAGAGGGACGGTTCCCAATTTATTGTTGATCGACTCTCTCAAGATCAAAAAATTAAAGTGTCCTACCCCGTTAAAAGTATTTCAGTAACAAATGGAATTGAATTATTAATAAACGATGATGTCGCTTCAGAAATAATAGTTTACTGTGGAGATGTCAGGGAGTTATCCTCTATAGTCGATATCGATGACCCGGTTTTGATCGGAGCTCTTGTTTCAGTAAGAGATTTACGTTCTAATGGAACCTCTAATGTTCTTTGCGAAACCGATGATAATGACATATCGTGGTTGTATCTTCCGGAAGAACAATTTAAAGCACATAGAATTATCTATACAGGAAATTTTAGCAAAACAAATAACGGAGGCTCTGCTAGAAAGAGTTGTGTGGTTGAATTTTCAGGGAAGCAGGAAAAAAATGATATGATTGAAGAGCTAAAAAAACTACCGGGAAATCTTAGCCCTCTTGCTTTTAATTACGAGCCTAATTCCTATATAATACAGGATAAAGAAACAAGAAGTAAAATAAGCCTTTTAAAAAGCTGCTTAGCTAAATATAATATTTATTTACTGGGACGGTTTGCAGAATGGGAATACTACAATATGGATAAGTGCATCGAATCGGCTATGAGTTTAAATGCTCACATCGTTGAACTCGATAGGAACGCGTATTTGAAACCGGCAATTGTCTAGGTTATAACTTTATAAGTAAATTTATAGACGGATTATTTCTTTGGTGACTTTTTCTACGTTGCATCCGTAACGCACTTTTTTACATACTTTTTAAGTTTCTCAGAAGTCATCTAATTTCTCTTTTTAATCGTATATCTCGTGTCTAAAAAGACCAGCATCTACCACTTGCCTGCCAGTCTTTAATCCATATACCCATTAAAAATTACTCTAATTCAGCCTCTTAGGAGATGGCGAATCGGGTCCTTTAAAGGTTCCTTTGTCACTTAAATGAGTCCTATTTTATTCTTCCACCAGTAAAATTAGATTTTGTGGAAACATGTTTTGATGCAAATATTCAGGTAGTACATCGAAAAAATTCAGAAATGGAAAAGGTTAATTTAATTAGTATTTCCCTTTCTATAGGTAGTTATAGCAACTTTGTTAATACTATTATTTCTTCTGCAAAAGAGAAAAAACCGTATTACACTTGCATAGCAAATGTACATATGTTGGTAGAGGCATACAGAAATAAGAGCTTCGCTAATGTTATTTCTAATGCTAACATTATCACCCCTGACGGGCGGCCGCTGGCATGGGCACTGAGATTGTTGTACGGAATAAGACAAGATAGGGTGGCAGGTATGGATTTGCTTCCTGATCTGTTAAGTGCAGCATCTACCGAAAATCTTTCCGTCTACTTTTACGGTGGAACCGAAGAAATTTTAGATCGGACAAAATCTTTCGTAAAAATTCGGTACCCAAATCTAAAAGTAGTTGGCACATATAGTCCTCCATTTAGACTTCCTACAAAAGATGAAGAAGATGCCGTGATTCAAAAAATAGAAAATTCAAAAGCTAGCCTTGTTTTCGTTGTGCTAGGATGCCCAAAGCAGGAAAGATGGATGGGAGCAGTTCATGAGAGGTTGAACGCGGTTTTGGTTGGTATAGGAGGAGCCTTGCCAGTTGTAATCGGCGTACATAAAAGAGCCCCAAAATGGATGCAGACTGCTGGACTTGAATGGCTCTTTAGATTGATACAGGAACCACGGAGGCTATTTAAACGATATGCAATAACAAATACCTGGTTCTTGTTTTTATTACTTCGCGAATACTACCGGTCAAGGTTTTATAAACTGTAATTCATTTTTCATCTCGCTATCCCTCCTGTTAAAAACACTTTCGCTTCTTCGGAGCTTTGTTTCTACTCCTCTCATAAATTCTCCACTTGAGGAAATATTTTTACCTCGTATAGTATTGCTTACTTCATGCAAGTTTAGAAGTCCTCTTTTTCTTAAAAAAACTCTCTATAATCATTACTACTGTTAACATCGCGTTATCTTGGTTTTAGTATATTGTTGTTCGACAAACGAACTAAAAATACCAAGTTATTAGCTGTATTGTTTGCTGTTGCTACATTTCAAATTTAAATTGTAAAGCTGGGGTGTTGTTTTTTTCGGCAAGGGCTTAGGTTTGTTATCCTTTTTTGAACCGCTTTCTTTTAAGTTTAGGTGCATGGATAATGGCAGAAAGGTCTACATAATTCATTATATGCAATCGAATAATGGTTGCTAATATTGAGAAGGCTATTTTTAAGTAATGCGCGCTTTGTGTGTTACATCTAATAGCAATAATGCTATTAGATGTAACACCAGATTTGAATTTCAATAGCGTTGGCATTATCTCCAAAGAAGGAGGTAAGGGGAAGGTTCTTTTTTATTTTTTTGAAAACCGTTTCTATCTGCGACCTGTTTTCATATATCGCAGCTACTTCTCCTGGCCAATTACCTCGAATAGTGAAATTTAAAATGACTAAACTCTAATAAGATAAGTTTAAGCATATTAATTAACATATTGCTATTATAATAAATGCAGTATTTGAGAGTTAAGTAATTCTATACTCGTTATTAATATCAACCACTATAATTCTTCTTATATGCGGCCTCAGATTTCTATTACAGCATACCCTTACGTACAACCTAAAAAGGTCAGTTTCTTTGTTGTATTATTTTCCTTTTTTTCATGCTGTTTTTCAACATTCCTGTTTTCACAACAGAATTATTCGATTACCATAAACAATATACCAAAACAAAAACTGTTATCTGTCGGTTCAAGTTCCGTAGGCCTGCAAAATGGCGTTCCTAACTGGGCAACGGAAGCGATGGCAGACAGTATTTACAAAAGTCTTGGTTTTAATGCATTAAGATTATGGTCCAATACCGAACAAAGCCAGACTGCCAATGATATGTTGGTGGGGTTTGACTACTATATACAGTCAGGAATACTGGATGCAGCAAGAAAACGTGGGGTTCAAGTATTATTGCTTGCTCCTATGAGGTATGGAGAGACGCCTACTGAACCAATGGAAGAGTACACAGAAAAATTAGCAGAGTTTATAAGAAGGCTGAAAAGTGAAAAAGGCGTTGTTATAAATGTTACAGGTGTGGCAAATGAGCCCGGCTTCACAGTAGCCCAAATGACCGACGCGGTTAAACTCTTGCGTCAGAAGTTAGATATTAAAGGTCTCCAAAATGTAGGTATTGTTGCCCCGGAAGCTTCAAGTGCAGATGCCAGAGGATTTTCATTGGTGCAAGGAATTAAGGATGACCCAATTGCATGGAAGGGGCTGCTTGGCATAGCATCTCATTCTTATAATATGGCAGCAAATAAACAATGGGAAAACAGCATAACAGGTACAGCGAAGCAATACTGGATGACAGAAGCCAGCGATAACGGCAACGAAACAGCCAATGATGATACACGTGCTGCAACAATTGCCGCCAGGTTTTTGAACGATATGAATCATTTGGTCGATAATTGGTATTTCTTTATTGGTTACTCCTCGAGTAGTGATGTAACTACAGATGGAGACAATGCTACCAAACTAATGGTGTATGATCTTAGATCACGTAAAATATTCGAACATCTTAAATATTATTACTTTAAACAGATTCGAACTATTTTTGACTATAATGCTGTTTTCCGCGATGCTGTAAGTGCCACAGAAGGGGATATGGTTTATACATACGGGCAGAAACCGGCCATTAATTGCGCTGCGGCAAAAAATCCTGATGGATCGTGGGGTATTGGTGCTGTAAACCTCACAGGTATTAATGCTACATTTTTCGGAGAAACATATTATCCAGCAGCAACATATAATGTAACCATTTATGTAAAAGAACTAGCCAACGTTGCTTCTACTAACTTTAGATTATACAGGAGCAGTGCCTCTAAACGTTTTTATAATGATGGAATTGTCACTATGAGAAATGGCTCTGTTACGGTTACGATCAGCCCAAAAGAGCTTATTTCTTTACGTTCTATTTCTTCTTCGTTACCTACGACTCATCAGATTATTAATTTTGCTCCACTTTCTTCTAAAACATTTGGGGATCCACCTTTTAATATTACTGCCAAAGCAACTTCAGGTTTGCCTGTAAGTTTCCGCATAGTTTCCGGCCCTGCAACCCTTTTAGGCAATACCATTACATTAACTGGAGTTGGAACTGTAGAGATTGAGGCATCTCAGACCGGAAATGGGAATTACAATGCTGCTACACCCGTAAAACAAAGCTTTATAGTTACTGGCGCCGATGTTCCTTCTGCTTGTGGGGGTATGGGCTCTATTCTATACGAACAGTGGAATAATATAGGAGGAAACAATTTACACAACATTTCTTTTTTTCAAACCGCTCCAGCAAGTTCTAACCAATTGAACTCATTCGAAGAACTAACTGATATTGCCGACAATTTTGGATCACGAATCAGAGGTTACATCTGCCCGCCACAAAGCGGTAACTATACTTTCTGGGTTGCCGGAGATGATGCCTCCGAACTATGGTTAAGTACAAATGAAAATCCGGCTAATAAAATTCGCATCGCCAACATCTTAAGTTGGTCTAACCCAAGAGAATGGAATAAGTTTCCTTCTCAAAAATCAGTACAAATTTATTTACAATCAGGGCAACGATATTATGTGGAAGCGGTGCATAAAGAAGGCGGTGGCGGAGATAATCTTTCTGTTGCCTGGCAGTTGCCAAGTGGTGCAATGGAAGCTCCTATTCCCGGAAGTCGGTTGATTCCCTATAGTGTATCGGATCCTGTAGCTAAAGTTAATCAGTCAATCTCCTTTGCGTCTATCCCAGCAAAGACTCTTGGGGTCGCTCCATTCAATATCAATGCAACAGCCACTTCTGGTCTGCCTGTAAGTTTTCATATTGTTTCAGGTCCTGCTACCGTTGCGGCAAATGTCGTTACGCTCACAGGAGTAGGATCTGTAGTTGTAGAGGCATCACAAAATGGCAATCCTGCTTACAATGCGGCACCCAATGCTATTCAAAATTTTGTTGTTAATGGAGCAGCCTCAACATCCGAATGTTCTGCGACAGGTACTGTTTATCGTGAACAATGGAGTGGAATAGACGGTAATGATATTGCCGTTATTCCTTTTCAAACATTACCAACATCTTCCGCCCAGCTAACAGTCTTAGAGTCACTTGATGCCGGTGTCAATTATGGAGCGCGCATTCGTGGCTACATTTGCCCGCCAGCTAGTGGAGACTATACCTTTTATCTCTCGGGAGATGATGCCGCTGAATTATGGCTCAGTAGCAATGATAATGTGACAAACAAGGTAAAGATAGCAGGCGTTTCAAGCTGGACAGGAATTAGAGAGTGGACGAGATATTCAACACAAAAGTCAATATCAATAACCTTAATAAAAGGCCGTCGTTATTACATAGAAGTATTACATAAGCAAGGCGGTGGAGCCGGGCATCTCTCAGTGGCATGGCAACTACCTGGTGGGGTAATAGAAGCGCCTATTCCCGCGACACGTTTATCGCCTTATGTTACAACTTCAGTTAGTAAAGTTGGACAAGCAATAATTTTTGAACCGATATCAAATAAAACTGTTGGCGGTGCTCCCTTCAAGATCAGCGCAACAGCCAGTTCTGGTCTGCCTGTAAGTTTTAATATTGTTTCAGGTCCGGCTACCGTATCTGGTAATACGGTCACAATCCTGGGTGTTGGTTCCGTACTTATAGAAGCATCGCAACCCGGCAATGCTACCTACAACCCGGCCCCAGCTTCTACAAAGAATTTTGCGGTCGGTGGAGTTTCTGGGGCGACAGACTGTTCGGCAACCGGAAGCATTCTTCGCGAACGTTGGAATGGAATAGATGGTAATGACATTGCTAACATCCCCCTCGAAAAAGTATCTTCATCAACGGGAGAATTGACTGTCCTGGAGACACTGGATGCCGCAAATAATTACGGGGAACGGTTTCGGGGTTATATATGCGCGCCCAGAAGCGGGGATTATACTTTCTTTATAGCTGGTGATGATGCTGCAGAATTATGGCTAAGCATGGATGAGAATTCGGCAACCAGGGTGAAGATAGCAAGTGTTTTAAGTTGGACAGAATTTAGAGAGTGGACAAGATACTCTTCACAGAAGTCTGCATCCATAACCTTAATAAAAGGTCACCGCTATTACATCGAAGTCTTGCATAAGCAAGGCGCCGGAGGGGGGCACGTTTCTGTTGGCTGGCAATTGCCTGGGGGGGTAATGGAAGCTCCTATCCCTGGAACTCGTCTTTCTCCTTACTCAGCAAATTCTGTAAGTAAGCTTGCCCAGACAACTAGTCTTAGTCCCATTTTCGATGAGTTGCAGCTGATTTCAGCTTTCGTTGTAACTAAACAAACAACGGATGGACTTTCAAACAATGCTTTTAGCATATTTCCCAATCCAACAATTGGAACGTTGACCGTTCAATTAAAAGATATTAAATCTTCAAAAATAACTGTACAGATATTTACCGCGAACGGAACCCTTGTTAGCCAAAAATCAACACTTCAGCCAGCTAATGTTTCTTCTAAAACTTTCGGCTTCGACCTGAGTAATAATCCTGCTGGTATTTATCTCGTTAAAATCATTAGTTCTGAAGGAGTTAAAATAGGAAAAATCGTTAAGTCCCTTTAATTTTCACTAATTATTATCCGGCGATGTCATTAGCACAACCGGCAGTTGGTATGATTTAAAAAGTTATTCAGCTAATACAAATAAACGAGGAATGTTTCATTCCTCGTTTATTTGTATTATAGGAACCCGCCGGCAAAATGTGATGCTCAGCTAAAAATACTCAAAGGAGTACTGTGAATTGCCAATTCAATCTTACCGCAATTCAAAATTTCATTATTATTGATATAAATATTGCGGAGAGGTCTAGATAGATATGGAGAAAGAAGAGATTTCATACCCCGACAAAGAAGTGGATATTGTTGCCCCAAATCACAATAATCTCGAATTCTATATTCTTCTGGTATTCAGTTTTGTTGCTGTGGCAATTGCAATTGGCTTACCAACTTATTTAACTTTTGACTCACCTCGAACATATTACCTCGTCAGATTATTTCAATTCGTAAGTTTTACCTTACTCGGCATATTAATTATTCGGATGTTGAAAAAAAAAATAGGGAACTTTTCTTTCCGAATATTAAAAGTTTCACTAATGATTTCGGTATTTATATTCTTAGCTCTGTTGTTCCTTTCTCTTTTCTTCAACGTCATCTTATTTTTATTTCCTCTCGGCCTTAGCTGCGCATTTCTCCTTCCAACAGTAATTTATACTGCTGATGACGTCATTAAAGACAATAAGAATATCCTTAAGATATGGAAAAACTTCGGCGGTGAATTAGACAATACTGTCAGTATAAACTTAAATAGTATTGCAATTACTATAAAATTGACACTTATCTCCACAGACCATGATGCTAAAATTTTCGACACCATGATACCTGGTCATGTTGCTTTTGGTCATTTCTTCAACAAATTTCTAACAGACCTAAAAAAAACGCAAGAGATAGATTTGGCGGACGAAAATGGAATATGGTATGGATGGTTCTTCGAGGTTCAGGATAAAACAGGAAATTTTAAAAAATATTTAGATCCTGATTTAAACCTAAGTGATAATGAAGTAAAAGAGTTCGCAACTATTTCTGCGAAAAGAATAATAATTGAATCAGAGAGATTACTAACTTTAAGTACGCCATAACCTAATAATGGCAGGCCTTATTTATGCAACTAACTTTTAAGAATAATGAGAGATTTTTTAGAGTCAAGTTTATTGCGCTATATGCGTTTTCAATTATCTTAATAACTATAGCAGTTTACGCTTTCTATACTCCTATGCCCTTTTATTCAACTGCTACTGCTACTGACAGCTTCCCACAATCTCGAGAAGTGGAACGATTTCTTTATCTTGATAACACCCTTCATAAACAACATAACGAATTAGTTAGGTCATACGACGAGTTGCAGTCAAATAGAAGTGACTCCAATTATATAAAAAACAAACAAGATAGTTTATACCAGGCTTTTGCAAATTCCATTAACAAATTTGAGAAAGAAAACCTGGATTTAAACTCAGTGGGACTTTCATCTGTTGCAGCAAACTCTGTAATGGCTTCTTTTAGAAACTCGTTAAAGTCTTTGAACTTTACACCCAATACGGGTAATAACGAGTCGAACCCGGAATATAATAATACCGAAGTAATTAAGAATCTAACTGACGGCATTACCACACGCGATGAAAAAATTTATTCCCTTCAAGCTCAGTTAAGAAAAAGTACTGAAAATACTTCTCGTAATACACCTGAAATAGTAAAGAAGCTTCGACAAGAGAACAAATTCCTGGCAAATTCGTTAAGTGATGTTGTAATTGAGAATGTGAAATTCACTAAAGAGATTGCAGCACAAAAACAGGTAATAGAGAGGTTAGAAAGACAACTTGATGCTTTTAGGAAAGGTTCAAGACAATGAATGATTTAATGAGCGATTATTTGTGGTTTGTTGCGTTTGAAAAAAAACTTATTGGTTTTATTGATGTATTTTAGGTTACTAATTACTTGCTGCCATTATGATAAACTATTATGAAATTTTAGATATTAGTGAAGACGCTTCAAAAGAACAAATAAAAAATGCTTATAGAAAATTAGCCAGCAAATATCATCCTGATAAGAACATAAATAATGAGTCTAATGCCGAATTTTTTAAAACCATTAATGAAGCAAAACAAACCCTGTTTGACGAACAAAAGAAAGCGGAGTACGATCTAAAACTTTCCCACTTTAATCTGGCCCACCACAACGAGATGAACGTTACTAGGGGTAGTTTAAAACAACGAATGACTGCAAGTGGTGGAGGTTTAAAAAGGTATGCGGCGCCAATTTCTCTTATATTTGGCGCCTTCCTGATAATTGTAGTCACCTTTATTTTTCATACAAATTCTGATAAAACTGAAGGGGTTGAGTACGAACCGGGTACGGTGTTACAAAATTTGCGAACAAGGAGGACAAACGAAACGCCTGATGTTCATGTTAGTTCCGAAGTAAGGGGAAGGAATACATTAAACAAACAAACTAAGTCAAAAGAAATTAAAGAAGCGAAAGTGGTAACCCATCTTCCGGCACCCCCCAGCAAAAAACAAAAAGCTGAAGGTTTAATTTCAGAAACAGTTGAAAAAGATAAAGACGGAATACAGTTAACCGAAGGAAAAATGGAGAATTATTTTAAAATCCTTAATTCAAATATTAACGAACACGAGAGTTTCGCAAACTGTATTCGCCTCTTTAAAACCATTAATACAAATGTAAGGAACGCATTTGAGCTGGCTAAATTTTTACAACGAAAAGGTCTAATAATATCAGGCCGGGAAACAATAAGAGCTGATATTGAGGGAGTCCAAATTATTAATGAAGGTAATTGTGTTAAAATAATTGTGGGGAACGTTACAGAATAGCTGTTAGACGAAGTACTATTATTAATTCTAAATAAAGTAGAACGACAAAAATATAAGTGGAATCAACAAAAAGCGAAAATTCTGATTGACACACAGCCCGTTTGTCTTTAGAAAATTAAATCGCTTCATAAACAACTCATTCGTGACCACAAAAATTAATACATTCATTGCCAGCAGAGCGACAAAGGCCCACCACCTCGTATTATAACTGTAATAAATTAGAAAGATTACACCACAAAGGCTTGAAAGCTTAACAAAAGTTAATAATTCACTTCTTCCGTTATTGCATGATTCTTTTATTCCATACCTTGTAAGATGTTCGCATAGGAACATAAGTAGGTAGTAGGAAATGGTAGACTTTGTAAAAAGAATACTTAACATAGACGATAGGGTGTTTTAACTGTAACGTATTTTTCATGATAATATTTTTCACGAAAAAGCTTTTTATATTTGTTCAAAGGTTTAAAAGTAATGGGAAAACTTCAGATACCTTAATCGATTGAATTCGTATTAAATCTTTTTTCTTTATTGTTGCCAGGTCTGCAAACTTTCCTGCTTCTATTGAACTGATCTAATCATCTCCTCGCGGGCTTTCTGCAGAAATGATCGTTGCTGATCTTAATGCTTTGTGCTTGCTCACTCCTTCTTCTCCCCGCATCCACACTTCTCAGTCAACTCCTCACACCTGAAACTGTACATTGGAGCCATGCTTTATTCTTACACCATCATTAGCCGATATCTATGTGACTTGTTTTCAGGAAACCCTAAACAGACACATTCAACTCTAGTCTTATTGTTAAATCACTTTTTCTTAAAACTTCCCTATCAATTCCTGGAGTAATATGCTGATTAATAGATTTTATGCTCAATAATCATCATTTTAAAAACATAATTGTAGCCTCCGTTCTGGCTACAGCCTTCGGTGTTCTTTCCTCATGTCAGAAAACAGCTGTTGATCAGGCCGCTGCTACCTCAACTCCCGTTACGAATAACGGTCCTTCAGCAGAATATAAAATGAAGGACTCTGTCCTGCAATTGACCCGTGACATTTATTTATGGTACAATCAAATTCCTTCCACTTTCGATCCGCAATCGTACGCTACTCCTATTGAGACAATGATGGGAATAAGAGCTTATAGTATTGAATCGCCCTTTACTACACCGGTTGACAAGTGGAGCTTTGCCATGAAGAAAACAGAATGGGATAATTCGAGCACTGGTCATGTGCAGCAAACGGCTGAAGGCATCGCGGACCTGGGTATCAATGTTTTTTTTCGTACTGAAGGCGACCTTAGGGTAACAAACGTAGAACCGGAATCTGCAGCCGGTAGAGCGGGTATCCATCGCGGGTGGAGGATAACTAAGATCAACGGCAGCACTAACATGACAACAGGTAATGCCAGCCAGATTGTAAACGGCGTGTATGAAAGTAGTAGCACGGCTTTCACTTTTCAAAAGCCTGACGGTACAAGTGTAAATGTTACATTGAATGCCAACGCTTATACTGAGCATCCTGTAGTGCTTGACTCTGTTTATACTGCCGGTAGTAAAAAAGTCGGCTACCTTGTTTTCAACTCTTTTCTTGGTGACACTACGAGGATCTACAACGACTTCAACCGTGTGTTCAGTCGCTTTAGTCGCGAAGGTGTGAATGAGGTAGTTATTGACCTTAGGTATAATGGTGGTGGATATGTAACAGTGCAGGAAAGACTTGCCAATTACCTTGTTAACGCCGCGTACAACGGGCAGGTGATGATGACGGAAAAATTCAACGACAAGAACTCAGGATATAATAGTACAACAAGGTTTAGAAAGCTTGGAGCTCTAAATCTGAACCGCCTATTTTTCATCGCCAGTAATAGTACAGCTTCGGCCAGCGAGCTTCTTATCAACAACTTAAAAGCCTATATGGATGTGAGACTAGTAGGACCCTCGAACACAACCGGTAAGCCTGTTGGCTTCTTCCCTATCCCGGTTGGAGAGTGGTATATATTCCCTGTCTCTTTTCGTACCGTAAATAAAAACGGAGAAGGAAATTATTTCAACGGACTTCCGCTAACCAATCGCGCAGCCGATGGAATTGATAAAGATTGGGGCGATAGAACTGAAACCGCCCTTGCTTCTATTTTAAATGGTTTTTCTACCGGATCATTTCGCACCACCGATAGTGACGATGTGGTTGCAGATCCGGCTATTGAGGCTATCAACAATACGCTTTCTCAAAGAGAATTCAAAGGAACTATCGACACGAGAGGTCTTCATTAATTAATAAGAGGTTGTCTAAATTAAAAGAGGTTGTCATACAAAGACAGCCTCTTTTAATTTATATTAATTCCTGTTAAGTGTGCTTCACCTTTTCATAGCATCACTGTTGGGTCACTCACTTGTGCCAATAATAGAACTCATCGACGTCTCTTAACTGCCAACTTCAGACACATTGCGAAAACAAGTTCAAGGCCCTCAATTCAAAACATCAAACTACATAACACCTAAATCCCTCAAACTCTTTTCTTTGATGTTTTTGTTTTATTACCGCAATACTTCTTTTTGCTACTTGCTTTTACAGTCTTGCTATTGGCACCTTCGGTGGTATTGTTATTAAAAGTAGTACTGTCGAAAATCTTTTTCTTATTCGTAATGATTACATCTGCCTTTCCTGCATTTGCTTTTCTCTGCGGATCCTGAATCTGCTTTTCTACCTGTTGCCGGGTCGCTTGACTATACCCAAAGAAGCTGAACATTACCCCTGTTATTAGCATACAAATCATCTTCATAGACCTCGCTTTTAATAATAGCCAAATTAGGTAAAGTGGCGTTTAGAGGATGTTAAGAATAATGGTTAAAACCATAAAATTCTGTTTATGTAATACACTACAAGATGTAACGTTAAAGGAGTTAGCATATGAGCAAAGTAACGATACCTCATAGAGCAAAACTCGCAGGATACCAAGCAGGAATTAGAATTAGATGACTATCAATGCCAGTCAGAAACTCCATGGGGGAAGACACCATGTCATTCGTTTATTCCTGCGCAAGTTTAAACACTTTGCCAGTGCTACCAGACGGACCTTGTTGTGCTGAAGTCATCAAATAGATTTCGCCATCAAGTGATTTGACCAAACTCCTTCAAATACAAACCTAAATTATCAGCGGAAGCTGCTTTACTGCTATGAGGAAAGGAACAAAAACGTAAGCACGGCAAAAAAGTACCGGATGCAGGGCCGAAGCATAATACTATTGAGGTAACCGTATGATAAACTCTGAACCTTCTCCAATTTTAGATTTAGCTGCAATTGTTCCTGAATGGTTATCTACTATTTTTTTGCATACTGATAACCCTAAACCTGTTCCCTCGAATTGTGTCTTGCCGTGTAACCGATAAAACAAACCAAATATTTTTTCGTTATCCTTATCATCAAACCCAATTCCGTTATCTGCTATTGTGATTTCCAGGTATTTATTAGACCCTGAAGCAGTTGGCTTATCAATGAAAAATGTATGAGTAATTACTATTCTCGGCGGTTCGTTCTCTTTGGAAAACTTTAATGCATTTGAAATTAAGTTTTGAAAAAGCTGGATAATCTGAGGGGCAATTACAAATGCAGTTGGCAGGCCATCTGTTATGATTTCTGCTTTCCTGGTTGATATAGTTTCTGACAATAAGTCCTTAACTTCTGATAATAATTCTTCTAAATTTATTTGTCGTTTTTCCTGATTGCCATCTACGAAGGAAAACTGAAGGATGTCGTCTATCATCTTTTGCATCCGGCGTGTGCTGCCAGATATTTTACTAAGTGCTGTATAAGACATTTCAGATAATCTGTCTTTTTCGGTATTTAATACTTTTGAAGCGTAAATAGAGATTTTACGCAAGGGTTCTTTTAGATCGTGACTCGCAATTGCCGCAAACTGCTGAAGACTTTCATTTGATTTCTCCAGTTCAATTGTTTTTTGTTTTAATTCCTCTTCAATCCGTTTGATAGTTGTGATGTCCTGAACCGTACCAACCATTTTGTAAGGCTTACCTTCCTTACTTGTTACTACACCTTTTGACCATATTATTTTTTCTTTTCCATTTTTTAAATATCGGTACACGCATTCATAATTTCCACTTTGAAATGATCGCTTCATTGCATCTTCTATTTTTTCCAAATCATCCGGATGAATGTGCTTGATGAACTGTTCAAACTTCTCCATTTCTTTCATTTCGAAAATCTTATAAATTTCAGGAGTATTAGTTGTTGATTTGTTACCAACAATATACCATTCAAAACTTCCTATGTGGGCTATGCTTTGAGCCTCTAATAACTGACCTTCTCTTGTTGCAAGTGCCTGTGTAATCTCTTTTTCTCCTGAGATATCAAATGCTACTCCTATAATTTCTCTTATTTCGCCATTTGCGTCTTTTCTTAAAATAGTCTCGTAATAGCGCATCCATTTATAGTTACCATGAATATCTTTTATTCTACAGTCAAAAGAACAGGTTGAACTATCACTTTCGAAATATTCCTTGCGGCAATCGTAAGACTTATCCCAGTCATCAGGATGAGTAATGGTTTGATAAGCGTTATTACTCAATTGTTGCATCACTTCGCTTGTATAGCCTAATATCTCCTTTAATTTATTATTGGAGAAAGTTTGTACTTTATTCTGAACATCATAAACATAGATAAACCCTGGAAGAGCATTAGATAGTTTTGACCTAAATTCTTCTTCTTCCTGTATTTTGTCCTTCAAAATGGCAATATAAGTATTGGCTGAGGCTGTAGTAGATGCTAACAGAAAATCGTCAACTTCTGCAAGTAACTCCTGAACTTGTGAGCTATCACGATAAAACCTGAAAGCGTAATTTTTTAGAGACTTTCCTCTTACATGAAATAGCAATGTTATGTCTTCTGCCACTACATCGTATTTGCCTACTATTTCTAACTGGTTGCTCAGCCATCTTTGGGTAGCGTTTGAGATTTGCTCACGTGCATTATTATCGACCAGGTAACCCAATATTTCTTTAAGTGACGTTATTGCAATTTCTACTAATTGTTCGTCCGAAAGGTGACTTAATAACTTTAGCAGTGGTATATTATACTGCCTCGCATAATATAGTTGCTCCACAGCAAAATCATAAACATGTTCATCTAAAATGAACTTTGCCAATAGCGGCAAATGCTGATATTTATAAAGCCCGGGGAATGGATTTGTTAGTGCCAAGCTATTAGTTTTACGAACAGGTTAGAAATAACTATCACCAAAGCTGGCTAAGTTATAGCACAAATGGGATTAACCATTGTTGTGAGAGCCGTTTTGCAACGTTTTTCCATGAAAAAATTAGCAGGAAACATTTCTATTAAAGCACTTGCTGCGAAAAAGCCTAAAAAAGGGGCTATGAAGATTCAACCTGTTTTTTCTTTTTTTGTAGCGTTTCAAGGCTTTCTAATTTCAGAGGTACTGAGCGGTAGGGAAATTTATAAGAATCGCGAGTGGTAAATGTAGAGTAATTTCGGCCAGTTTGATAGTTGAAAGGATATTTGTTTGGGGAACTGATAAAGCACATTTTGGAGAATATTTAAATACTTATGCTTCGCTTGCTTCGGTATTACCTGGTTAGATATATAACCTGTGACAATGATGCAAGGTGGCCTGCCGATATTAAAAGCGGGACACGGTTATAATTGTTCTTACTTCCTCTAACCCGTCTGTTTGCAACCAATTATCTTTACTTTTAATTTTAAATTCTGATGAATAAAATTGGCCCTATAATAATAATAGAAGATGATGTTGACGACCAGGAAATGCTAGGCGATGTTTTTAAAGAACTTAAGTTTAAAAACAAAATTATTTTTTTTGGGGACAGCCAGAAAGCACTTGATTTTTTAATAGATACCGAAATAGAACCTTTCATTATTTTCTCTGACATTAATATGCCTAAGTTGACAGGTTTAGAATTAAGAGAAAAAGTGCACAACAACGAAGAATTAAGATTGAAGTCTATTCCTTATTTGTTTTTTACTACCACTGCCGAACAACAGGCCGTTATCGAAGCATATTCAAAATCTGTTCAAGGTTTTTTTGTAAAACCGGGCAGTTATGATGGTTTAAAACGGGTTATTAAAACAATAGTAGAATACTGGCAGGAATGTGTATCTCCTGACTACGTAAAGTAAAAGAACAGGCAGTCAAAACAAAAATAAAAAAGCCGGCACCACTGAATGGCGCCGGCTTTTTCTACGGTATAAATAATTATTGAGGCACTATTTCTTGCTAATGGCCTCCTACCCTGTAATTACTATTACTGTTTTTGAGATAAAGGTGAAACTGAAATAGCAAAAACAAAAGACTAAACTATACATTCGGAATGTAAGACGTGTAATAACTTTTTAGCCCGACTTCAGTGCTTTTACGTTTCATTGTTGCGTCGCACTCTTGTACATTTTGTTCAAGGGCATCAACTGCATTAAGGCCATGATATATTGAAAAAGGAAAAAATAAAAGACATTATTATTTATTGCACAATTTATTTTTTTGTAAAAAAAAACGATTAGTATGATCAGGAGAACTTTAGTCACATTTTTTCTTTACTTCTTCTTTCGGCCGCTTCGCTCAAACAATTTTGTTTGACAATGCGTGGCCATTTCATCGTGGCGGCGCACAGCGGCCTGAGTCTCCGGAGTTTGATGCTGCTCCCAAGTTGTGGTCAACAGAGTTTCCGACACTTTATACTGCTGTAACATAAGTTTATAATAATGGTAAACTCACGGATAAAACAGAAACTAAATTGGGTATCCGTACCATTTCATTTGATGCGGTGAACGGTTTTATGCTCAACGGAAAATCTACAAAACTTTACGGAGGTTGTATACATCATGCCAACGTTCCACCAGGAGCAAAAGCTTACCACCAGCAGAGGAACGCCGTGTTGAAATATTGAAGGCAAGCGGTTTCAATGCCATTCGTTCTGCTCGCAACCCACCCTCGCCGGCATTTCTCGATGCCTGTGACCGTTTGGGCATGCTCGTCATTGATGAGGGTTTTGATATGTGGACGATAGAAAACAATCCACATGATTATCATCTATATTTTGACGGATGGTGCATGCACTTGAAACATCTGGTGCATGGATGGGTGTAATAGATCATCCGTCGGTAATAGGCGATGTTGCGTGGACTGCTTTTGATTATATCGAAGCAAGTATTGGATGGCGTGGCCATTGGCAGAAAAGCACTTTCCATAAGCAAGGCATAGTGTTGGGGAAGGTTGCACGTCTTGCACAAGAGTATGCCGCCTTCACCACACAATCTGCCATCATATTCTACGCACGCCCCCGCTGCGGCCATTTCTTTATTTCTAGTTACCCAATAACCCTCAACGTGCAGGAGCAAACAGGCAATAGACCTGGTTAAGCTTATTTTAATCGGTTCAAATAACCCATATAGACTTTTTCTAATGCTCCTACAATATTTCTTCTGCTTTTATGTTTTCGATAATGATCGTTAACCCCATATTTTTTCCGCGATGCTCAATAAAACAAGTATAATGCGCAGTTGCTTTTTTGCCGTACTAATGTGTATTTGCACTTATGTAAGTGCCCAAACAGATAATGCAGTTTCAGACAATAAAAATTTTCCGCTATTACTTACAAAAAACGCCGAGGCTTCACTTCTGCAACATCTGTCTGATTCAATTTATAATTTAATTGGACTGAATAATTACGGGCTTGAAAAAGAGGCATTTTTTTATGCATGCAAAGGATACCAGTATCTCATCAGCAAAGGCTCAATCAGAAAGAAAAATATACTTACTATTTGCGATTACAGCCAGAGCGGCAATAACAAGAGGCTGTATGTAATTGACCTTTTAAATAACACTGTTTTATTCAACACCTTTGTTTCTCATGGCAAGAATAGTGGCGACGAATTTGCCACGAGTTTTTCAAACGTTGATAATTCAAATAAAAGCAGCTTAGGTTTTTTGGTAACTGATGATACTTATCGTGGAGTGGCCGGTTATAGCCTGCGATTTAATGGTATGGAAGCAGGAATAAATGATCATGTAAGAAGCAGGTATATTGTATTGCATGGGTCTAAATTTGTAAATGAAGAAGTCGTGGAAGCCCGCGGAAGAATTGGCAGAAGCCTGGGTTGCCCTGCTGTTCCTTTAGAAAGCCGGACCGAAATAATTGATGCGATAAAAGGTGGAAGCTGTTTTTATATTTATAACCCTGCTCCATGGTATACACATACCTCCCGTATATTAAATGCAAAGCTCGAGGATTCACCTTCAAAATTATCAACTATCCGTCAACGCAATTCACCTGAACCTTTAGTTAGCCTCACTAAATGATAACTCTTCGGGTTACCTACAATTTCCACCGCTGTTTGTGTTCTTTACTCTAGCCCTTGATTCATCAATGCTGCTCTTGCGGTGAATTTCGAAATAAAAAAGGACAGCCTTAGCTGCCCCTTAATACGTTAACTCAAATAATAATAAATCAATCTTCGAAAGTTCTAAAAGTAAAAATTCAAAATTCAAAAAACCTATTAAAGTATCCGAAAATCAAAAAAAATACATCTAATTCTTAGAAACACAAAAATAAAACGAGAAGAGCTAACGCATCTGTTGTATCGCTACAAGTTTTATGCCTTTTACACTTTCTAATCGTACTATTTTTCTAGAAGCTTCCCTTAATTAACCAGCTCATATAGCATGTACAAACTTCAAAGAGAGTAGGATATTTCAGCCAGTTAACGCACCGATCATTGGCAGGTCGGGTACATCGGCATAGATGACGGGCTTCCGGCTTTCTGTGCTTGCACCGAAAGCACTACCGAAAAGCAGGTTAATACCAAAAAGCAAGGTTCGAGAAGCGATCGTTTCATTATAATTAGCTGTTACAAGAATTTACTATTCAAAAAGCCTATTCAGTTCAAAGTAGTTTGATTGGTTCTCTTCACGAACAAAAGGCGTGAGAAATTTTTTATTGATGAACAGTAGATTTCTATTCAACATTCTTGTGTCACTCACTTGTACTTTTTGTCCTCCTTTCGGCAAGCGTTACATCGACCGGCGGGCAATTGATAAATATCGATTAAGTGTACAAACTACCCTGCACTCCGGCGCTGTCAAAAACATTTGCAACAGCACGATCGCCTTTCATAGCCCTGCCATTTGGCATCACTACAATCATCGGTTCTGGCCAAAGGATAGGAAAATGTAAAAATTAGTGTCTTGTGAAAAACTCTTGAAAAAAGACAAAAGCAAGGCTGCAACCACCAGGAATCGAGATTTCAATTTCATGTACAATTTATTCCAATCATAAAAAAATATTGCTCTCAACGAATTTACTATCTTGATATAAGCGTAATTACCTGACCGGGTTTAGTCGGAAAGTCATAAACGAAAGTTTGTTTCAAAGCTGGCTGTGTAATCGTTGCCTTTTCAGAAATTACAGGCGTCGACGTTTCTACGGTTTGGTAAAATACATTGTTGTTTTCACCAGCAGCCTTTCTTAACGCAGCTCCCCTATTCAAACTCATTTCGTTGGGCACACGAAGACGAAGATTACCGCCAAGGGTTGATCTTATAACAGCCTTCACCACCTTGCCGTCTTTCCATTGCAAGCTTACCACTTCAAAACCACCTCTTGCACGCAGACCTGCAATACTACCTCTGCTCTCCCAGACGTCAGGAAGGGCAGGAAGTAAATGAAGCGTACCATCGGCACTTTGCATCAGCATTTCGGTAATGCCTGACGTGCAACCGAAATTGCCATCAATCTGGAAAGGTGCATGTGCGTCGAAAAGGTTGTTATAAGTGCCGCCGCCGCCAGGGTTAGTGCCTACGGGAGAAAGCTGATTTTGAATAAGTTTGTATGCATGATTACCGTCTAACATCCTGGCCCACCAGTTTACTTTCCAGCCCATGCTCCAACCCGTAGATACATCGCCACGCTGGAGCAAAGTATTCCTGGCTCCAATGTATAATTGAGGAGTACGATAGGGAGAAATTTGATTCGAAGGAAACAGCCCATACAAATGAGAAATATGCCGATGGTTATCCTTGGGATCGTCCACATCATCCAACCACTCCTGTAACTGACTGTATTGACCCACGTGCATAGGTGCCAGGCGACTACGCATATTTTTTAGAGTATCAGCAAAAGCCTTGTCTTTATGCAATATCTGCGCAGCATTGATCGCAGTGCTGAACACATCAAAAACAATCTGGTTCGACATGGTTACGCCAGCATCTAAAGCAGAACCCTGGTGAGCTTTCGGTGCATTTTCAGGCGACTCATCCGGACAAAGCACGAGCCAATGATATTTTGGATGTTCTACAAGGAAGTCGGCATAAAACAAGGCTGCACCTTTTAAAGCCGGGTAAACCGATGCCAGGTAAGATTTGTCTCCGCCGTAGAGGTAGTGTTCCCAAAGATGTTGACTTGTCCAGCCGCCCCCGTTATTCCAAACCCCATAGGTTGCTCCATCTACAGCGCCCGTTGCACGCCACATGTCGGTGTTGTGATGGGCCATCCAACCTCTTGTGCCATACATCTCTTTTGCCGTTTGTTGGCCGGTTTCCGACATATCTTTTACCATCGACAGAAATGGTTCGTGCAACTCAGCAAGATTTGTTTTCTCAGCCGGCCAATAGTTCATCTCTGCGTTTATGTTGATGGTGTATTTGCTATCCCACGGCGCATTGATTTTATCATTCCATATCCCCTGCAGGTTCGCGGCCTGGCCGCCAGGTTGAGATGAAGAAATCAACAGGTAGCGGCCATATTGATAGTAAAGCTTTGCAAATTCCGGATCATTGGTTGTATTAAAGATTTTCAACTGTTCATCTGTTGGAACATTAGAAGCTGTTGTAGTGCCAAGATCTAATTGCACCCTGTTGAAATATTTCTGATAAGCTGCAACATGAGCCAGTGAAATAGTGGCAAACGATTTTGGAAAAGCTTTATCGAGGTACGCTGCCGCCCTTTTATTTTCATCACCGGTAATGTCGTGATAATTATTGAAGTTGGTAGCGATAGAAATATAAATGGTTACGGCGTTTGCATTGCTGATTGTTAGAGAGGTATCGTTTGCAGTAAGAGCGCCTCCTTCCGGTTTCATGCGCACAATTCCCTTATAATTCACCATGCCTTTTACAGTCTCGTGGTCAGAAGTAGTTCCAAAAATGGTTAGTTCTTTAGAAGCTGTTGTTTTAATTGTTGCTCTTTTCTGAGGTGTTGTAAAAGAAGCAGTAAAAGAAACGCTGGCGGGTTTGCTTGCGGTTAATCGCATTACAACAACCCGATCAGGAAAAGAAGCGAGGGCTTCTCTTGTGTAGGTTATATCTCCAACGGTGTATGAGGTTTTGGTAAGTGCTCTTTCTATATCTAATTCTCTCCGGAAGTTTGAGAAATTATTATGGCCCTTGAAAGTGAGCTGCAGGCTACCAACCGGCTCAAATTTTTGACCATGCGACTTTTTTGTAATGATTACCCTGTTAGCTAATCTCTCAGCATCTTTCTGTTTGCCGTCAAATATGAGTTTGCGTATTAGGGCAAGAGAATCCAATGCTAAAGGATTATCATTTCGATTAGGACTTCCGCTCCAAACTGTGTGTTCATTTAACTGGATCGTTTCTCGTTCAACGTTCCCATAAACCATCGCACCCAGCCTGCCGTTGCCAATCGGTAACGCGTTCTCCCATACTTTACCTGACGGTTGATTGTACCAAAGCTTTAAGCTTTGCCTGTTTTGCGAAAAGCAGGTTGTTGCCGCAAAAATTAAAAAATAGAGTATTTGTTTCATTTAAACCTGTTCGTTATGTTTCTAGACTAAAGATAAACCGCTTATTTTCCGCCCCAATTTACAACATTACCAATTCCCCCCATGGCGAGTCAGATTTTAAAGATGCGAAAGGCTGCTATGTCGCGCCATTCATAACGAACATGAATTGGAAGATCAGATTAAATTGTTCTTACAAGTTATAGGACTCAGCTTCTTTTGTCTTTAACGTGAAAGATCTATTAGAATAATTACTATTAAATCATCTTTAGCCTTAAACCGGTTTGGTGTTCGAGGTTGAAGCGAATGACTAAAACGCGGTTTGAATTAAGTAAAACGATTAGATCGGAACAGCAGGTTTACACATCTTGTTAGCGGCATGTGCTTTCTCGCTTGATCTTATATGTTCATTTTTTTTAGAAAATCACTTCTTCTTTACAGCAACAGAAATTAGTTCTTTTCCATTTTCTGTTAAATAATTGTCCGTCTGGGTAAGTTTTATAGAACCAGAAATCATTATTTCAAAGTGATAAGTCCGATGGATTCCGGTTGGCAAGCCGGGATATTGAAATGTATTACTGCCAGTATACTCAAGGTTGACTCCAAACACGTCATTTTTCCTCCAGAGGACATTGTTCTTTTTAAAAAACTCTGTTTCCTTGTTTTGGTCATCTATATAAATACCTGTTAATCTATCAATAGCCGCTGGTTCAACTGCTAAAGTGTCTGACAAACTTACATTAAACAAAACTTTTTTTATTTTGTCGGTTAACGTTTGTACTTCTAAAATTCTTCTTTTTGCAGCCGGGGAAGAGGAAGATAGATCGGTTGTAATATAGGTATCACCAGAAAAATACAATTGCGTTACTAATGGCTGGTATCCTTCTGCAGTAATCATTAAATGAAAATGTGCAGGTCGCATCCGTCCGCCTCCCGCCTCGTAAGGAACAGGCAAAACTGTATTAAATGAATAATGTCCTTCATCATTGCTGTATGCGGTACCGCGGTAACGGAATTCGTTTGAGGTATTATTATATACTCCGGTACTGCTACAGTGCCATAAATTCTATTTTAGCTTTTTTGTACGGAGTTGTGCAATCGCTGTGTTTAATGAAGCCGCTTAATTCTACTCGGCTTCCAGGTTCTCCTTTTATTTGGAGGTTATTGCGCAATGGGCTGTCGGGTCTATAAAAGGGGCCAAGTATATCTGTGGTGGTTTCGCAATCACCTATATAACGATTGCCATCAAAGTGGACAAACCCCGACACACTAACTGCTACAGCAGAAAGTGCTGTGTTTTTTATAAAAGTTCTGCGTTCCATAACACTTAATTTTAACGATGATAAAATTATTTTGAGTTATAAATTCTTAGAGAAACCTTTTATATTTTTCCCTTTTTCAATTTATAAAAGGGATGTATCAATTAGTTCCTTTAGTCATCCTATTAGGGTCTGTCATTTTTTTTTTCGCATTGCCGCTAACGTTAAAGTGTTTATGAAGTTGTGGCAATTGAAAAACCTCAGGTTCAATT
>JAOQAJ010000126.1 GCA_025963675.1 Segetibacter sp. | reverse complement strand
AACCGATAACCTGTTTTAATTTTATTAATTTAGCCGCATAAATAAAAATAGTAATGGCAAGTACAAAAATTACAGTAAATAATAACGGCTCACTTAGAGTAGAAGGCGATTTTGAAATTGTAGATAAAAACGGAACTCCATATGATCTCGCAGGCAGAGATGTAGTGTCGATTTGCCGCTGCGGCTTATCAAAAAATAAACCGTTTTGTGACGCTTCACATAAGGGGCACTTCGAGCATGAAGCAATTGATTTCGCGCTTCCTCCCAAGAAATTAATATAGCAGCTAGACACATTGGTCTCGTTGAATTACCGATCTGAACATGAATTACGTTTTAATACAATACCAGCCCAAAAAAGGCTGGTATTGTATTAAAACGGTTTCCTGCGAGAATTTTCGGATCGATTAATTCTATAATAGGTCAGTTACTTAGCTGGTTGGGTCTTTGTATTCTGCGCTACCCTAAACCTTCCGATAGCTTCATACGCAGCTTTTCGCGCACGGTTTATACCTCCCAGCGGCTGATTTTCTTTGTGGCAGTGCCACGGTGAATAAGTAAGGTTTTCACCGAAAGTATTTTGTTCGGCAGTATCAAATGATTGCTGATGAATTTCTATTGTAGCTACTTTGTGCCATGGAGACTTCCATTCTACACATACGTCTTCTATCGGCATTTTTACTGCATCTTCCTGAAATTGAATCATAAAATCATAATATACTGGCCCTACTACCAGGTCGCGCTTCATTCTTTGACGCAGAAAGTTTTTATTCTTTTGGTTATTACTCGGCTTCAGATTTTCAGAAGCTGGAAATGCGGCATATTTTACAACCTGATTAGCCTTGCCTAGCCTGAAAGGACTTACACTATAGTACTTCAACATAAACATGTTGCCGGTTTTTTTCTGGCTCTGCAGTGTTCTATATACAGTGCTCCAGTTTATCGGGTTTAGGGCGAACAATGCAAGTCCCATCGTGCCGCTGCATAACGCTTTTATATTTCTTAGCATGGCTGATACATTTGGCGACATAAGCATAGGATAGCTTACCAACAAAAAATCGTGGGACTGGGGCAGGTGATCATCCTGCACCAACATTTGACCCTTAACGTCCAACAACTTGATGGCCATTCCACGTAAATCTGCTTTTTTATCATGTGCTACTGACACGTTTCCATTAGAAATGCGGACCCACGCGTCATAGCTTTTGCCAGGAACCAGAAAGCCGTATTGATAATTTTGAGGAATACCCGGCAAAACGGTGAAAGTGGCTTTTACGCAGCCATGCATTTTTGCATGAAATTGTCTTAATGTTTTTCCTGGCGGAAAATCGCGCTTAAGCCTTTTAATTATTACATCAATTATTTTCTGAGTATCCTGTTCTTCGTTTGGTTCTAAATATTCTTTGCCTATTTCAAGTGTCGGTGTTTTTACAGCCATGATATGTATTTAAGCGCTTTGATTCCAGGCATAAAAAAATATGCTCCACCTTTTACGGTTACAAATTCAGGTACGTCTGTAAATCTTTTTCGCAGGTTTTTGTCAGGAATCGTAAAAGTGCCACTCGACTTATTATTTTCCGGATGGCTATGGTTGCCAGTGATGGGATCGCGCTCGTCGTGTAATCCATTGAACTTTGGATTATTAGCCCATGCATTTTGAATAAATTCAAATTGTCGTCCAATGTCTGCGTTGAAGCAAACAAAATGAAGCCCACGTTCGCCCTCTATATCTTTCGCTTTCAGTATATCATGCGGGTCCATGGTTTCAGTTACGGGTTGTCCGTAAGAGCGTCCCCTTCGCAAAATGCGATGTTTATTTGCCACTTTTATTGCAGCACCCCTGTCCATATCAAGAGAATCTCTTGGGTGAGACCTTCTGATATGCGACGCAAAAGGACATTTTAAACCCAATTCATCTACTTTCCGATAATCAAATTTATTATCGTCGTTGTGGTCCGTTTTTTCTTCATCCGGACAAACAACTACTGGCGCGCCGCCCGGCCATCTGCCGACCATTTTTGCAGCCAGCTTCACCATTTCCCTGGAGTTGCATTCGCCTTTCTCATCCAGCGTGCATTTCTCCATGTATTTCCAAAATAGTCCCACATCTTGTTGTAGCTGCCTGAAAACAAGATAACTTCCATTTTTCCCAAGATCATATTTTCCTTGTTCTTCTGTAGCTCGCGGTAATATTTTACTTGCGTTCGCATCTGCCGCAAGAGGGGTTGGCGTATACTGGTTATACTCATTTTTATAACCTAAAATGAATTCGCCAGCCGTAATCATATTTTCTGGTACATCCTCTCTTGACAGACCTTTTATGGTGGGTTGCGAAATTCCATCCTGGAAGCCAAAGTGTTCCTTTCGTTTGTATAGAACGCTCGTATCCAGTGTCTTTAATTCAACCAGGCCATATTCATCCAGTTGAGAAATTTGCTTTTGATGAAGACTGCGTAAAGTATCGATGTCGACTGCGTACAACATCGATAATACATCTACTGCTTCACTTTTGCTTCCACCCCATTCCCAGTTTTCCGGGTCGCTTGTGCCATAGTCGCCCAAAAAAAACTGTTTGTGTTTGGTATTCATCCCATCCTCCAATTCCATTGGGAAGGTATCAAGCGTTTCAGCGGTTAATCCCAGAGCTGACAAAGCCTTATAAGTAAAAGCGATATTTACGGCAGAATTTCCCTTTTTTTCATCAGCCGGGGTTATTTGATCTGTCATTAATTGCAGCCACTTTTTCGCTAATGAAGCATCGCTTATTTTGAGAATTAAAAATTCCGCCGCAGGCATATTTGCATAGCCTCTGATTATTATACCCTGAATGTCTTTTAGTTCTAAGGTTTCCATAATAGGTTGTCTGCGTTGTGTTGTTCAGTATTTATTGAGAAAACAAAGCCTTTTAAGCAGTTAATTGTAGAAAAAATTATGATACCGACTTTCGCACTCTCATCATCATCGTTGCGTCGCATTTCGTTTAACCGATGGTACATTTTGCATCTTTTTTTAGTTTTTGCAATTATTCAACACGCGCGGTTTCCGTAATAACCAGGACTCTTTAAATTTTTGCTCACTGATGTAAAAAAGTTGAAGAGTGCGACGCAACAAAAGCTTCTGATAGTTACATTGCCAGGGCTACAAAAAATTTCTTCTACAAAAGGCTTAACCAGTAAGCCGCTTTCTTATCGCTCATCTTGCCATACAGCCCGTCTCTTATTTTAGAATTATTAAAGATGTTCCTGACGGATACTTCTTTATTTGCGCTATACCAGACATGGCTAATTGTGTGAAACTTTCTTGCCCATTTCATAAAGCCATTGGCATCATCAGCGCCACCAATTACCATCAATCTTGTTTTTGGATAGCCAACAGTGTGACAAAACATGAGAGAGAGTTGTTTGCCGGCGATGTTTATAAAATCTCGTAAGTAACTTTCGGAATTGCCGTCAAAATTGCTTAAAAAGATCATTTGCCTGCTGTTGTTAACTATTATCCAACGTGCAAAATGGACGGTAGGAATTCCCGACAACTTTCCTTTTGTAAATAAATAGGGAGCGAGAAAATTGGTTAAGCGCAACAAAAACATCATGGTCTGTTGCCTTATCCAGCCAGGTTTTATATTTCCCATAGCCGAGAACTGCGATTGCACCAAACCCGTTTCGCGCTCTACCAGCTCTCTTATATGGTTTTTGTCGAATTGAAATTTTACATCCTTTTCTTTCATTTCTGTCATCAAAACAAGAAGCAGCCAGATGAGAACAAACGGGATAATAATTGGTAAAAGCACAAGGAATAATATGGCCACGAGTGCGACCTTGCCATAATATCCTATTTTCCAGGCTACCGATGGTTTTTCTACGGGGTTTTTTGCCCAGGCAAGAGACTGTTTGCCATTTACAAATTCAATAATTCTTTCTCTTATAAAAACAGGTCCTTTATTTCTAAGTGCAGCTTGTTGCTGGTCAATAAAGTTTTCAATTTCTTCGCGCAACTCGTTTTCCTGTCTTATCTGA
>JAOQAJ010000125.1 GCA_025963675.1 Segetibacter sp. | reverse complement strand
TCTGAAATAACCATTACCTGCTCCTCCTGTAATGCTTATATAACTAAAAGATTTTTCCATCCTGCCGGCTTTAAAATAAACGAGACAATTGCCAGAAAAATAAAAACTACGTTGATACGAAATATTTACTTGATCCGTTCCACCCCAGAAAAATGCGTTATCAACTCCTGCATCCAGAAGAAGCTTATTTTGTAGAAACATCTTGTTCAAATGAAAACTAACACTTCCCTCGCCTATATTATTTTTTTCACCAAGTTCATTTGAAAGTCCATAGACATTTATGGTAGCACCCGCACCAATTAATTTTTCTGGTTCTCCTAATCCTATATAAAGACCGGCATTTGCATCAGGAAGACTTGAAATTCTTGTTCTATTTTCAAATGTACCGCCTATAACTACTAATCCTAACCTGCCAGAATTTAACGGATTTTCCAAGGTCATAGCAGGGAAAAATGTTGTTGTATTGTTTTTGCCTTCGCGCTTTAAACCTTCATGATCTCCTGGTGTTGTTCCTTGTGCTATTGAGTAGACAGCAAAAAATAAAGCGATTACAATAAGGGTAAAGATCTTTTTCATGAACACAATTAGAAAACTGAAAGTAAATAAATTAATCACTACTCTACTCATCAATTTTTTTTAATCAATTGATAATGTTCGCTTTACTCTTTGTGTGCTATTTCGAGTAGAATTAGTTTCATCTTTGGTAAAGACATCGGTAACAGAACAAGCAATTTCCTGTAAGAAGTCGATATTTGAAATAGCGAAAGTATTTTTAATTTCTACCAATAATGATTTTTAGAATAATTCCTTCCACATCTATTCTAATACCGGTTTCTTCAATAAATCGTTCCTCTCTCCCTGCTATTACAAACCCTTGCTTTTGAAAAAACTGAGCAAGACGGAAGGCATTTTCTATATTACTTGTTTTCGATTTGATAATACGTACGCAATTACTGTGAATGGATAGCCGCTTTCTTTTTTCTTTTAATAAATCAAGTATAAAAAACATTTCTGTTGATGAAAAGTTCCGTTTATTAATAAATAACCGCCGTCTACTTATTGCTTTAACTATCCTACGATTTATTTTTTCTTTTTTTCTTTTTTCGTCGGCTACATAATTTGGTTCTACAGAAGGTGTTTCAATAGCTGTTAGTTGTGTTCCTTTAACAGCATCTCTATTACTGGTTTTTTCACCGTTGTTGCTCATAGTTTTCAAACCTTCCATATTGGTTGAGGCCAGACGTTTCAACTGGTCTGTTTTAAACGGTTTTCTAACCGTTGCATTATCCTCCGTATTATTAATTTGGATGGAATTGAAAATTTCAGGACTAGATTCAATAATCGGTTCGAAAGAAACTTCTGCAACAGTTGTGTTGGCTGGGGTAACACTTGTAATATCTAAATAAAACGATAGAAAATAGGAGAATACGATCAATATTATTGAGCAGGTAAGCGCATTGTTTACGAGTTTAATAACATAGCGACGGCCTTCTGTTAGTTCAATATTTTTTAACGAAAAAAAGAAAAATTGAGAAAAGGTCCAAAACTTTGTCCGCGCTGAGTGGAATACCAGGACTTTAATAATAACAATAATAAGAATGGCAAGAATGGCAGAACTGTAGTGTTCGCCAGGGGTAAATAAAGATTCCATAATTTAAGCTTAGAAAGTTTAGTGGTTTTTAAGCTTTTATATAGAATAGGCAGGATAAAATTATCGCGGATTCGGATGTAGGTAAATTAATAAAAAAAAATCAGCGGGCAAAAAATGAATAGGAAAAATTTTCAGAATAAGCGTTCATATCGCAAGGAACAATAGATTAATAAGTTCTCAAAAAAATGATCACAAAAAATATTTTCAACAACTCACTTGCTATTGTGTTCACTTTATTTATCACAAACCTGAGTCAAACCTGTAATTTAGCTGTCCTTTGCAAACAGTACGATTGTTGATACTCAATAAACGAATCAATATTCAGCGCTTGTCGGTCAACTAACAGGTATTTATAGCAATATTTAAAATAGTTGCTAAAAAGCCACAACCGCCTATCCAATTAACAGAAGTGTAATATGTCTTATCATCTTCATCATAAAGTTAGAATTGTAACAGCAGCATCATTGTTTGATGGACATGATGCGGCAATTAATATCATGCGCAGAATAATGCAGTCAAAAGGCGCAGAGATTATTCATCTTGGACATAACCGAAGCGTGGCTGAAATTGTAGAATGTGCGATTGAAGAAGACGCCCAGGGGATAGCAATCACCAGCTACCAGGGAGGGCATGTCGAGTTTTTTAAATACATGAAAGACTTGCTTGATCAAAATGGATGTAGTCATATTAAAATATTTGGCGGCGGAGGTGGTACTATTTTACCCGAAGAAATAAGGGAATTACACAATTACGGGATTGCCCGTATTTATAGTCCCGATGACGGAAGAACAATGGGACTTGAAGGAATGATTGAAGATGTAGTAAAAAACTGTGACTTTCCGGTAAACGGTAATTTACCGATACTAGGTAAATTAAAGCTGGATGAGGTAAAAGACATACGCTTCATTGCAAGGGCTATAAGCCATGCTGAAAACGGTCAGGAGTTTGAAAAATTATTGTTACCGGTTCAGAAAGAAACGAGTAAAGAAATATCGCCTGTTTTGGGAATTACCGGAACGGGCGGTGCGGGTAAATCATCCGTCACTGACGAGATTGTTCGTCGGTTCTTGCGGGCTTATACTGACAAAACGATCGCGGTCATTTCTGTTGACCCTTCTAAGAAAAAGACAGGTGGGGCCTTGCTGGGTGATAGAATTCGAATGAATGCAATTCATAGCGGTCGGGCCTACATGCGTAGCCTTGCTACCAGAGAAAGTGATAGGGCTTTGAGCAGACATGTACAGGAAGCAATTGATATAGTCAGAAATGCAGGCTTTGATTTTATTATACTGGAAAGTGCGGGTGTTGGACAAAGCGATGCCAGCATTTTAGATTACTGTGATGTTAGCATGTATGTAATGACTCCTGAATATGGTGCTGCTACCCAGTTGGAAAAAATAAACATGTTGGATTATGCTGACATTATTTGTATAAACAAGTTTGATAAGGCAGGCGCTTTAGATTCACTAATGGAAGTACGCAAACAGTACAAGCGAAACCACAACTTATGGACAGCAAAAGACGAAGATCTTCCGGTAGTAGGAACAATTGCATCGAAGTTCAATGATGAAGGAGTAAACCAGCTTTTTACAGAATTAATGAAAGCTGTTGAAACAAAAACAAGCATCCCGTTTGCCTTAGATAGAATCGAAGAATCAGAAGTAAAACATTCAATCAGTGGTTTAATAGTTCCTCCAAAAAGGGTGCGCTATTTATCGGAAATTGCTGAAAGCAATCGTGGTTATGATCGTTGGGTAAATGAACAATGCAGCATTGCTTCTAAATTATACAAAATAACAGGAAGCATGGAAGCATTAAACGAATTTGTTGATCAGAAAGTTGAAGTGACAGAAGGGCTCGAAGCGGCAAAGAAACATTTTGATCAACAATTGCATCATGACTGCCGGAGATTATTGCAGCATTGGAATGACATTGTAAATAAATATAACTCCGACTTCTTTGAATACCAGGTACGTGATAAAGTAATAAAACAGTCGCTTATTACTAAGACCTTATCTGGAACACGCATACCTAAAGTTGTATTGCCAAAATATAAAGATTGGGGTGATATACTAAGATGGCAGTTACAGGAAAATATACCCGGAGAGTTTCCCTATACTGCAGGGGTATTTGAACTGAAGCGGCAGGGTGAAGATCCTACCAGAATGTTTGCAGGTGAAGGTAGCCCCGAACGTACCAACAAAAGATTTCATTATGTTTCTTTGGGCCAGCCGGCCAAACGTCTTTCTACCGCCTTTGACAGTGTTACTTTATATGGTGAAGATCCGGAGATTAGGCCCGATATCTATGGTAAGATAGGGAATAGTGGGGTCAGCATTGCGACGGTTGATGACGCGAAGAAGCTTTATAGCGGTTTTGATTTGTGCGATGCGAAGACTTCCGTCAGTATGACTATTAATGGCCCTGCGCCCATCATTCTTGCATTCTTTATGAATGCCGCAATAGATCAAATGTGTGAGAAATGGCTGGAAGAAAATGGCCAGTGGCAGATGGCGGAAGATCTCTTCAGTAAAAAATTTAAAACTTTTTCGAAGCCATTGTATTACAACCCATCTTCACCTGAAAGGTTACCTGAAGGCAATAATGGACTAGGCTTAAAATTGTTAGGACTTTCCGGTGATGAAGTATTACCCGCAGAAATCTACCAGCAGATAAAAGCTGAAGCACTAAGCCAGGTAAGGGGAACAGTGCAGGCAGATATTTTAAAAGAGGACCAGGCGCAAAACACCTGCATCTTTAGTACTGAGTTTGCGCTAAAGCTTATGGGTGATGTTCAGCAGTTTTTTATCGACAACAAGATTCGAAATTTTTATAGCGTCAGCATTAGTGGTTACCATATTGCTGAGGCAGGAGCCAATCCCATTACGCAGCTTGCCTTTACCCTTTCAAATGGTTTTACTTATGTTGAATATTACCTTAGTCGTGGAATGAACATTGATGATTTCGCCTCCAATCTTTCTTTCTTTTTCAGCAACGGTATGGACGCCGAATATAGTGTGATTGGCCGTGTAGCACGAAGAATTTGGGCCAAAGCGATGAAGTATAAATATGACGCAAATGAACGTAGCCAGAAATTGAAATACCACATTCAAACAAGTGGCAGAAGTCTTCACGCGCAGGAGATAGATTTCAATGATATCAGAACTACTTTACAGGCCCTTTATGCTATTTACGACAATTGCAATAGTCTTCACACAAACGCTTATGACGAAGCGATAACTACGCCAACTGAAGAGAGTGTAAGACGCGCGATGGCAATTCAACTTATAATTAACCGCGAGCTTGGCACAGCAAAAAATGAAAACCCAAACCAGGGAAGCTTTTTAATAGAAGAGCTCACAGACCTTGTAGAGGAAGCGGTGTTGCTTGAGTTCGATCGCATAAATGAAAGAGGTGGGGTACTTGGCGCAATGGAAAGAATGTACCAGCGCAACAAGATACAGGAAGAAAGTCTTTTTTACGAACATCAGAAACACACGGGTGAATTGCCGCTTATTGGCGTAAACACTTTTCTTAACAAAAAAGGCAGTCCGACTATTTTGCCTGGTGAGGTTATTCGCAGCACGAGCGAAGAAAAGCAGCAGCAAATTCAAAACTTAAAAGCCTTTTTAAAGCGGAATGAAAATAAGTCATTAGAAATGCTGGAACGATTAAAAAAGACAGCCATTAATAACGGAAACCTTTTTGAAGAATTGATGGAAACAGTCAAGTTTTGTTCGCTCGGTCAAATTACTCATGCACTGTATGAGGTAGGTGGGCAATACAGGAGAAGTATGTAGCATTGCAGAATAGAAGAAAATTCTGTAGCCAGCAACTTTATGTCTATTGGGCTTCCGTTGCGTCGCACTCTTGTACAGATGATCTTTTTTGTGCTTTTGCTACAACAACCTTTAAACCATCGATTCAAAAGTCTTCCTTGCATCTTCCGTACACTATACACCCTATTAATCATCATTTGATGATTATATTTTTCTGCTTTTCGAGGAATGACATTATGCACTTGCTGGTTTGCTGAATAAAGAATAAAAAGTAGCAGAGTGCGACGCAACGATGTTCAATTTATTTACTTTTGCTCACTCCATAAATAAAACACGGATATGAAACTTCTAGAAGGAAAAGTTGCCATCGTTACAGGCGCAAGCCGAGGAATAGGTGAGGCGATTGCCTTAAAATTAGCAGAGCATGGAGCAAACATTGCGTTCACTTATGTAAGTAGCGATGACAAAGCAAAAGCATTGGAAGAGCGCCTGGAAGGACTTGGTGTAAAAGCAAAAGCTTATAAAAGTAACGCCGGTGTCTTTAGTGAATGCGAAGAAATGGTGAATGCTGCAATCAAAGAATTTGGAACAATAGACGTATGTGTAAACAATGCAGGAATAAGTAAAGACAACCTGTTACTGCGCATGACACCAGAGCAATGGGACGATGTAATGACCACCAATCTAAAGAGCGTATTTAATATGACCAAGCAGGTGATAAAGCCGATGATGAAGGCCAGGAAAGGCAGCATCATAAACATGAGCTCAATCATAGGAATGAGAGGCAATGCCGGGCAAAGTAGTTATGCTGCATCAAAGGCTGGTATTATTGGTTTTACAAAATCTATGGCTCATGAACTTGGTAGCAGAAACATTCGTTGCAATGCAATAGCCCCTGGCTTTGTTGAAACTGATATGACACATTATCTGAAAGAGGGAGAAGCTTCTGCTGCCTTTTTACAAAAAATACCTTTAGGACGTTTTGCAAAAGCAGAAGAAGTTGCAGACACCACATTATACCTTGCCAGCGATATGAGTTCGTATGTAACGGGGCAGGTAATAAGTGTTTGTGGAGGTCTTAATATTTAAAAACTATAACTCTATCAGTTTTAAACATCCAAATTATCAAAGTTTTTTTTATACTATTACCCCTTCTTGTACTTGTTGTTAAATGAACTAAATGAGTATTGCCGTTAAAGATTCAGGGTTTATATTTGCACCTCGATGGCAAAAGTCAAGATCATATCATTTTTTCTATGTTTGTTGATGGCGATGCAAATGTTGCCAATTCAGCAAATAGGAAAGGTGCTGGCTAGTAATCAGTGGACAGAAGAGTTGCCGCACGATATTGATGACACTCCAAAAGATTCTTCTGTTAAATTTAATCATCCTTTTTTGCCTCCGGCAAATTATACAACTTCAGCTTCACTGGTATCTGATGCAAAGGCACTAGCATATATCCATTTATCAGAGCAGATACCATCTAATCATTCTACAGAAGTAGTTTCTCCCCCTCCCCGATTTTATTCCTAAGACAGCTTTTTTTAATTTTATTTTATTACTTACTTCTGATTTTATTAATTAGATAATATCTCTATTTCTGCATGAAAAAGTATTTACAGAACGTAGGGTCGGATCTTCCGGCTTCTGTCGTCGTTTTTTTGGTAGCGCTGCCTCTATGTTTAGGTATTGCGTTGGGTTCTGGCGCGCCTTTATTCTCGGGTATCATTGCCGGAATGGTTGGTGGAATTGTTATAGGAAGTCTTAGTGGTTCAAACCTAAGCGTAAGCGGACCAGCAGCAGGTTTGACAGCTATCGTTGTTGCTGCTATCACAAAGTTGCAGGTGTACGAAGCTTTCCTTGTCGCTGTTGTTATCGCTGGTTTAATTCAAATGATTTTCGGGTTTTTGAAGGCTGGTATCATCGGCGATTATATTCCTAACTCCGTAATTAAAGGCATGCTGGCAGCAATAGGATTAATTCTTATAATGAAGCAGTTGCCCCACTTTTTGGGTTATGACAAAGATTACGAGGGCGACCAGACTTTTGTACAATCTGATAATGAAAATACCTTTTCAGAGCTATTGAACATTTTCAATGTAATTACTCCTGCTGCAGCTATAATTGGTGCCGTCTCCATGTTTATTTTAATACTCTGGGAGACCAAGGCATTTAAATCAAAAAAATGGTTGACGCTACTTCCCGGACCCCTTGTAGTTGTATTGGCGGCAGTATTTATAAATATTGCCTTTCGATCTTCTGCACCAGGTTTCGAACTTGAAGACAAGCATCTGGTTTCACTACCAATTGCTGAAACTCCGGCCATGTTTGTATCGTTCTTTACTTTCCCTGATTTCTCTCATATTTCTAATTCGCAGGTTTGGATAACCGGCTTAACGATAGCTGTTGTCGCCAGTCTTGAAACGTTACTGGGTATTGAAGCAGTCGACAAGCTTGATCCTTATAAAAGAGTTACCCCTACTAACCGCGAATTAAAAGCGCAGGGTGTGGGTAACATGATATCAGGACTGATCGGGGGTTTGCCACTTACTTCTGTAATTGTAAGAAGCTCTGCGAATGTAATGGCAGGTGCAAAAACGAAGATGTCTACCATCTTTCATGGTTTAATGTTGCTTCTTTCTGTTTTCTTTATTCCAAAGGTGTTAAACCTGATACCGTTATCGGCGTTAGCCGCTATCCTGATTTTCACAGGGTATAAGCTGGCCAAAGTAGGTCTCTTTAAAGATTTTTATAAAAGAGGGATCGACCAGTTTGTTCCTTTCGTGGTAACTATCGTCGCAATACTATTTACTGATCTGTTAGTTGGCATAGTTATAGGAATTTTAGTGGGACTGTTCTTTATGGTCCGCAGTAACTTTAAATCATCTGTCTTTGTAGTAAACGATGATAGCAGATACCTGGTAAGACTTCGTAAGGATGTTTCTTTTTTAAACAAACCAATTGTAAAGCGTAACCTGGAAGCAGTACCTGCCAATTCTTCTATTTTGATTGACGCAACAAGGGCAGATTTTATTGATAAAGATGTTATCGAAGAAGTAAATAACTTCCTTAAGCATGCTCATTTAAAGAACATAAAGGTTGAAATAAAGAAAAGCCCGACTAAACCTATGCATTCACTATTCAATGACCCTGTTAATTTTTAATTGATGACTTCTTACGAAAAATTGCTCCTGGAAAATAAAGCCTGGGCAAAAGAAATGGTGCAAGATGACCCCGAGTTTTTTTCACGACTAGAACACATACAAACACCAGAATTTTTATGGATAGGATGCAGCGACAGCCGGGTACCTGCAAATCAAATTACCGGTACGG
>JAOQAJ010000065.1 GCA_025963675.1 Segetibacter sp. | reverse complement strand
GCGTACGTTGCTATGGTAAAAACCTTGCAACTGGTTACACTGCTCAACGTGGTGATGCTGTTGGTATCATTGCAGCTCAGTCAATTGGTGAGCCAGGTACTCAGTTAACACTTCGTACATTCCACGTCGGTGGTGTGGCAGGTTCAGCATCTGTAGAAAGTACATTGAACGCAAAGTTTGATGGTACAGTTCAGTTCGACGGTTTAAGAACTGTTGATACTATAAATAACGAAGGCGATAAAGTAAAAGTGGTTATCGGTCGTACAGGTGAGGTGAGAATTATGGATGTTAAGAACGATCGTTTGTTAATTACGAGCAACGTTCCCTATGGAGCTTCCCTACTTGTAAAAGATGGTCAGACAGTAACCAAAGGGCAACCAATTTGTTCATGGGATCCATTTAACAACGTAGTTGTTTCTGAAATTGCAGGTGCTATTAAATTCGAGAATATCATAGATAGTGTCACTTATCGTGAAGAAGCGGATGAGCAAACAGGTCACCGTGAAAAAGTGGTAATCGAAACTAAGGATAAAACTAAGATACCTGGATTGATTGTACAGGGTGCGAAAGAAACAAAAATGTACAACCTACCTGTAGGAAGTCATATTGTGTTAGACGAAGGTGAAGAAGTGAAGCAAGGACAGGTGCTGGTTAAAATTCCAAGGGTGTTAGGTAAGTTGAGAGACATTACCGGAGGTCTTCCAAGAGTAACGGAGTTATTTGAGGCAAGAAATCCAAGCAACCCTGCTGTTGTATCTGAAATAGATGGTGTTGTTAGCTTCGGTAACATTAAGCGTGGTAACCGGGAAATCATTGTTGAAGCGAGAGATGGGGTTATTAAGAAGTATTTAGTACCTCTTACACGTCAGATCCTCGCGCAAGATGGTGACTTCGTGAAAGCTGGTACTCCATTATCTGATGGTTCAACTGCCCCTGCTGATATCCTGGCTATTCGCGGACCGTTCGCTGTGCAGGAATATGTGGTAAATGAAATTCAGGAAGTTTACCGTTTGCAAGGTGTGCGTATCAACGATAAGCACATTGAAGTAATCGTTAGGCAGATGATGAAGAAAGTTGAAATCCAGGATCCCGGAGATACAAGGTTCCTTGAAGGGGATACTGTTGACCGCATCGAATTCAATGAAGAAAACGACTACATCTTTGACAAAAAGGTTGTAGTTGACTCGGGTGAAAGCACCAAATTGAAAGCCGGACAAATTGTAAGCTTAAGAGAAGTGAGAGAAGAAAATTCTATCCTTCGTAGAAGCGACAGAAAACTGGTAGACTTCAGGGATGCATCATCTGCTACTTCATCTCCGTTGTTGCTGGGTATTACAAAAGCATCACTAGGTGTACAAAGTTGGATCTCTGCTGCATCGTTCCAGGAAACGACCAAAGTGTTAAGTTCTGCGGCTATCATGGGTAAGACCGATGAAATGCTAGGATTGAAAGAGAACGTAATTACCGGTCATCCAATTCCTGCAGGTACAGGTTTAAGAGAATTTGAAAACATGATCGTAGGTAGCAAAGAAGAATATGAATTGCTGGCTACAGCTCGTGAGGCAATGAATTTTGATGATGATGAATAATATTCGATAATCATAGATTTTAAATAAAAAGGCAGGAAGCGAAAGTTTCCTGCCTTTTTATTTTATGCGATAAAAACAGAATTGCAACCTAAACAAATATCAAAGGCGAAGGCTTCAATTACCGTTGACTTTCTTACACATTAAGCTAAAAAAGGTTATAAAAAAGACCATTCAACGAAATCGAAATAAGGGGGGTGGGAGAGGAAGGGACAGGTATTATTGGATTGCTTAACCTTATTAAAAGAAACATTCCAAATCGCATTTATGGCATAATCTTTTAAAAATAAAAGATAAGGGCTATCTATTTTAGTCTCACATTTTTTAACTTAAAACAAATGTCATGAGTAATAGTAAAGATCACACAGGTAGCAAAGGAAATGACGGCACTACTACAAAAAACAAGGGTGAAAGTCAGCAAAGCCATCAAAAAGGAGCAAAGAGTGTTAGTAAGCATGATACGGGTAAACACACTAAAGATGAATCAGGGGGAGCTGCACACAACACAACTAAAAAGCAGGAAAACAGTATTTAAGATCTTAAAAGGCTGAATAAAGAAAAGTTATTTTTTATTCAGCCTTTTTAATTTTTAACACTTCCGGTATTGTGAATCTTAGCGGTGGCTATAATTTACTTTAATTTTTCTTTCCACTTAAAAGCCATTTTCCAGGTTATTTTCATATTCTTCGTTAATTACATAATTGGTTCCTAAATCCTGCAAAGGATCAAAATCTTCAGGGCCAAAACCGACATGCAAACGACGTCTCCAACCTTCTGCATGCGTAAATGCTTTTGACATCTGGCCTACTTTCAATGAAATATCTTCCATAGTCTGAAGATAAGAGTTCATTTTCTGCGTCACATTTAACCAGCCTTGTTGACTTTGATGTGCTTTTAAAGCCTCAAGTTTTATAGGTTGAACCGAAGAGGTATCTACAAATGCGCCAGGTATTATTTTTCGCCTTAAATTATCTTTTAACGTATGAGGCAAAGCATGATAAATCGCGCAATCCTCGTTTCTTGCCTCTTGTGCAGGAACTGTTTCGAAATTAGGCATGCCACGGGCAAATGCTGCCGTGACGGCTAAGCGGCAAGTATTTGTATGATCTTCCATATAATCGGAAGGTGAATGAGTTAATATTATTGTTGGCTTCACTTCACGTATAATAGCGGCAAGTCGGCGAAGCATTGTAATGTCGTAGAAAATTTCAAGGTCATTACAAAAAGGTGGATGAAAATGGGCTCCTAAAATTTGGGCAGACCTTTTAGCCTCTTCCAACCTGATGCTGCTGGTTGCCTCAGCATTATGCTGAGTGCTGCCGACATTGCCTGTTGACAGATTTAAATAATGAATATCATAGCCAGCCTTTTTAGCCAGCAATAATGTGCCTGCCATCATAAATTCAATATCATCAGGGTGTGCGGCGATTGCGATAGCAGTCTTCATTTATTTGTTTGCAGAGTTAAGATCTCAGTAGAAATCCTGAGAATTTTTATGAGAAAAAAATCATGGTTTATTTGCCTTCACTCTTTTCTGTAGCTCAACTATTGGCATATTTATCTGCTTGCCGATTGGTTTTCCATCTCTATAGGTTATTACTTTTAAATGCAGCGCGTCGGCTGGAATAATCAATGCTTTTTCATATTTCGGATAAAATTCATCAGGATTCGTTTCATCGAAAGAGTAATGAATTTGAAGATTAGGAACCTCTGTCAGATGGATCGGGCGTTTTTGTATTACCCCATGCTCCTTCCCGCTTCGGACGCCATGCACCAACTTTGGTGAGGTTTGGTAATCCCTTTATTTCAATACGCCATCCCTGGTCGTCGGTCAAGTGCAGATGCAGCAGATTGTACTTGTATTGAACCATATTGTCAACAAAGCTTTTCACATCCTGCTTTGTAAAAAAATGCCGTGATACATCGAACAATAATGCTCGCCAGCCAAACCTGGGATAATCTGTAATGCCAACTGAAGGAACAGACCATGCATAATTTCTGACAAAACTGCTGCTTTCAATTTCTTTGGGAAATAATTGAATAAGCGATTGCATGCCATAAAACAATCCAGCAGGGGCATTGGCAGTAATTGAGATAGCAGTAGGATTAACTACAAGCGTATAACCTTCTTTTCCTGGTGATCCATTGTTTACAATAGACAGTCGTATGTTGCCAGGCGTTTCTGAAATTGTTTTTACTGTTTTTACCGGGATTGAATATCCTGTTGCTACTGACAGTTTTTGAGATAGAAAATTCGCTACCCTTTTTGCGTCAGGTGCTTCTGCAGAAATTTCGATCGATGCTGTTTTCTTCAAAGTAAAATTGCCCGAAGCCGACTGAATTGAAACTGGTATAGGAATCAAAGGTGGAGTAGTGGATGGCTTCTGTGTATGAGCCGATAAAAAAGATGCAATTAAAATGGCAAGAAGAGCAAAGCATCGCATAGCTTCCGGTTTGTGGTGCAAAAGGTACTGATATCAGATGATTATGAAACCGGGTGACGAAATTAAATTAATTATGAATAACGTTACTTGCATTGTACCCGGGGCAACTAAAAACCTCTGATTAAATGATGCAACCTGGGGAAAAAATAGGAATTGCTTTTTTAAAACAAATATTTGATATAAAAAGAAAAGGCAGCCTGTAACATTTATAAGAGATCTCTCTCGTTGATGTTACAGGCTGCCAGATTCATTAAGCATTGTAAAAGAGCCGAATTAAGTACCAGAGTAAAAGAGTGCGACGCAACGATGTTACTAAAGGCACTACTGCTGACTACATAAATCTTTACTTCAAACCAAACATATTCTACAACTTTCGACTTTATAAACTTTCATTCACCTGGTCAACTAAGTGCTTAAGATCTTTTTTTGCTTTTAGAAGGCGGGTTTGCTTTTGGCTTTACACTTTCTTCCGGAAGTTTTCTTACCGGAGTTTTTGGAGATGCCGATTCGGGTACTCCTTTTTTTAGTAAAGCTTTTTTGGTATTCAATTTCCGTTTTGGTTCAACGGGCGGCTTTTCGATTGCCTCTCTTCCGCCTTCAAAGTTAATCCAATCTACTGCGGCTATATTTTTATTTGGTGCTGTTGGCTTTACAAACACAAAATACAAATCGTGTTTTCCAGTTGCTGAATTAGTTACCGCAGCAGTTACATCCACAAACTTGTTCCATGCACCTGTAGCCTGGTAAGCTACCGAACTAACAACATTTCCTTTTAGATTATCAAGGTGAACATCAATCGTTCCATCTTTATCTAAAGAGGCAAGGCGATAAGTCAGGCTGGTTATATCCTTTAGATCTATGCCTTTGAATACGAAATAAGAACCGTTATTAATGCCGGCCAAATTCCTTTCAGTCTTTCTAAGATTGTAAGTATTATCAGCGCTTTCGGCCTGTAGCTTAGATGGTCGTAACATCAAAACATCTTTATTAGTTAATGGCTGAATAGCTCCACCTTTATCAGTGTACGATGCAGTTAATATATATCGTCCTTCATCGGTACTACCGATATGCTGATTTAAGAAAACTTCCCCTGTTTGACCAAGCGGCTTTTCTTCCCTCTGGTTACTAACTGACACCACATACTTCACTATTTCAGTTGCATCTTCTTTCGAAATTTGGGGATGGGCACTCATGGCATGTTCGCCCCAAACTCCGGAGCCTCCGGTAATAACCTTATTCGCTAAATAGCCGATTGCATTCTTATCATTAATATATTTCTTCGAGATATCCATGAAAGAAGGTCCTACAGATTTTGCATTAACCTGGTGGCATGCTTTACAATCGCTGTTATTGATCAAATTCATACCATAATTGTAATTTTCATTAATCTCCTGGTGTCCGACAAGTGCTTGCGGTCCCCCCACTTTTGGAATGTATTTTAATGAAACCTTTACGTTGCCTTTGTCTATTGCAGCATCTTCCTTATCCTTAATATCTACATTGTATTTTAGCCCCGTGCTTTTTGCAAAGTAAAAGGTGCTGTTGTCTGTCGTTTGTATTGCTACCTGCGGTAATGTATTTCCTACTTTTATTTCAATCGTATCATTACTGCTTTGCCCTGCGGCGTCAGTTACTTTTAAAACAGCTTTATAGATACCATTATTTGCAAACGTATAAACAGGATTTGGATCTGAAGAAACAGGAGTGCCTTCAACTATCCACTGGTAGGTTAGCTTGTCCTCCTCATCATAATCGTAGCTGGCTCTGCTGCTGAACGTCGCTTTTAATGGCGCTAATCCGATCGTGTCTTTGGTAGTAATTTTTGCTACCGGTGCCCTGTTGCCGGCATTGTAATCGATTCTTACCAAACGGGCATCAACATTATCTATACCGTAAACAGAACCATACTCCAGCATATAAATAGAACCGTCAGGACCGATTTCCATGTCAGCCGGACGGCGGAAATCACCATTAGTTTGCATGAAGGGTTCCATTCTTTTGTAGTTATAATTTTCGTCCATTCTTACCGCAAACACCCAGTTACGCATCCAGTCATAAATGAAATATGCTTTATCATAATAAGCAGGCAATTTAGTGTTTGAGTTTAAAGCTGCATCAAAATGATAGATGGGGCCGCCCATTGCACAACGTCCACCGGTTCCTAAAGCAGGAAACTCATTAGAAAGGGCGTAAGGATACCAGATTAATGGATTTGTGGTTGGAGGAAGCACTTTGATACCTGTGTTGTTAGGCGAATTATTGGTAGGGCCGTTAGCGTCGAATAAAGGTCCGATAGCTTTAGTTGCAAAGTCAGAATCATGGTAGGCAATACTGTTGCCAACAAAATATGGCCACCCGAAATTGCCGGGTTTACGCGCCTGGTTAAACTCATCATAACCGCGTGGTCCATGCCTGCTGTCCTGGCCAGCATCAGGACCTATTTCACCCCAATAAACATATGATGTTGCCTGGTCTACTGATATACGATAAGGGTTTCTGCAACCCATCACATAAATTTCAGGACGGGTACCGGCTGTTCCTTTTGGAAATAAATTACCGTCAGGAATGGTATAGGTTCCATCAGGTTGAGGATGAATTCGCAGAATTTTTCCACGAAGATCATTCGCGTTTCCGGCAGAACGTTGGGCATCGAAAGTGTGCCTGTCTTTTCTCTCATCAAGGGGTGCGTAGCCATCCGATTGAAATGGAACAGTATTGTCACCGGTTGAAATGTATAAGTTTTTGTCTTTGTCCCATGCAAGAGAGCCGCCCGTGTGGGCACTAACTTCAAGATCAATCGGGATCTTAATAATTACCTTTTCTGATGTAGTATCGAGGTCTCCTTGTTGTGAAATTTTAAAGCGGGAAATATTTTGGTGATACTGCTCACCGGTGTTGGAACTGTTAAAGAAATAAATGTAATTATTAGTGCTGAAATCAGGATCAAGCGTAACGCCTATTAACCCGTTCAAATATTTTTCAACAGCTTTAACCGGAAATGTGCGTACCAGTTTTGTTTTTTTAGCTACCGGGTCATACATATAAAACCTGCCTGAACGCTCTGTAAAAAATACACGTCCATCTGGTGCTACTGCCAATTCCATTGGTTCGTTTAAGTCATCTGAAAGCACAGTCTTTGTAAACCTGTTATCTTCAGGAGCTTTTACTGCGTAAGATTTCGAGTAATCCAAAGCCTGGTTGTTTCCAACTGCATACTTTATTCCGCCGGCCAGATGTTGCAAAAACATTGAGTCACTATAGCTTTCTTTTGTATGCCCTGCGCCGGTATAAAAAGCCCTTCCGCCATCAAAAGAATGGTACCATACGAAAGGATGTGTGTCACCCATTTGTCCACCTTCATATGTTGATTCCTCAAGGTTGGCTAATACTTTTAAATCGGGCTGAACATTTCTGTAATTATACCATTCGTCAAAACGTTCCCATTTCTCGGGGAGCATAGCGGTTGCCGGACTATTTTTATCAAGAATGGTGATAGTGGCTTTCTGTTGTCTTGGATGGCTCAAAAAGTAAGCGCCGACTAATTTGTTATACCACGGCCAATCATATTCGGTGTCTGCTGCAGCATGCACGCCTACAAAGCCGCCACCAGCTTGTATGTATCTTTCAAAAGCAACTTGCTGGTCTGCATTCAACACATTTCCGGTAGTGCTCAGAAAAATAACTACAGCATAATTCTTAAGACTATCATCTACAAAATAGCGGGCGTCAGACGTTGTATCGGCTATAAAGTCGTTTCCTTTTCCCAATTGCATGATAGCTGCCCCACCTGTCGGAATTGATTCATGAAAATAGCCTTTCGTTTTTGTAAAGACCAGCACTCTTGGTTTAGGGGCAGGTGCCGCAGTAGCGGTGTTATTTGTCTTAGATGTTTTGCAGGCATAAAAAATACTCACCGAACAAACGGCGGCAAACAACACAAGAAGAAGTCTTTTTTGAGATAACATGAATTATTTATTTTCTTAATGGTAATAATGGCATTTTTGAAATTGGAAACTCTTTTATCAATAATGTTTTCATTTTAATTTGATAGAGAGAATTTTTTGAGGCCGACAATATTGCTACTATGATTCATCGTTGCGTCGCACACTTGTACTGAAACAAAAGTCATCAACAATTTGCGGAAACGTAACTGCAATAATGAACAGAACTTTTAACCCGTTATTTTTCAATATCTATAAACCAATAACCTTCGGATGATTGTTGGTTTTTAAAACAGCAATTTTCCCAGGCAATTTGCCAAACCTCTTATTTCCGAATTTTGCTTTTACTGTTTCTTCTTCAGATTTTCAAGATAGCCTAATAAGTTCACCAATTCTTGTTTCGACAGGCTTTCATGCAAACCTTCCGGCATCATTGACTCTTTTATTTCTCTCATTGATTTTACATCCCTGGTTTTTATTTGCTGTTTAGCCCCACCAGGTAATTTTAATGCAATGTCTGTTTCTGTTTTGCTGGAAATAATACCTGTTATCGTCGATCCATCTTTTAGTTTTATCTCCCATCCTTCATACCCAAAACTGATCCCTTTTGAGGGATGTACAATAGATTCAAGCAGTCCTTCTCTCGGATATTTCGCCCCGATCTCTGTTAGTTTGGGGCCGAAGTCTAATCCTTCATTATTTACCTGGTGACAAACGGAACAGGTATTTGTAAATACTCCTTTTCCGCCTGCAATGTTTGCTTTTAATGAGCCAAGGTCTGCAATAGTTGGTTCTTTTTTCTCTGTTTTGGCAACGGCATTAGGCAAATATGTGGTGGCCTCATTTCTTACCGCTTTTCTCCATGCTCCCTGTACACTAGCTACGGCACCCGGTACTAATGGTTCAGGTATTTTCTTAGTTCTTAATAAACCCAACACGACATCTTCGCCTCCGCTGCTCCGACCGATTCGTCTGGCCGCCTGTTGACGTAATTCCATGGGATAGGTTTTAGTCAACACTATTGCCTGCAGCATATCCAAAGACTCTTTGCTTCCCACCCTGCTTAGTGATGTTAGAAACGCATTTGAGCGGGTGGAGTCTTTTCCTGTAATTACTTTCCATGCAAGTGGAGTACCCCCGAATTTCAGTAACATCCCGGCGGCATCTCTGCCCATCGGTTGCCTGTATTTGTCAATGGCTAACTCAAGCAAATGCTTATTCTGATCCTTCAATTCATATCTTCTCACCAGTTCGATATACTCGGGTGTACCGTGCACAGTTTTCAATAATTCTTTTAATGCGTTTTGTGCAACTACAGAATTTTTGACTGACGTTAAGTCAAGGTGGCGAAGAACCAGCTTATTTAATGAAACGTCATTTGTTGTATTATTTTTTATCATCGCTAAAAGCAACTTTGATTTTAGCGGTCCCTTGTTAAAATCAAATGCTCTGAAGTACCGTAACCGTTCATTGGTCGGTACGTCAGATTGAGAAGCCAGTTGAGCAATGTAAGGAATTGCGACATCTGTACGTGCTCTCCAAACTATATCGCGCGATGCGGCATTTTGCAATGGATCTTTCACTTTTGCTAAATAGGCTGCAAAAAACTTATCCCATTGTTGATCCGCTCCAATTCCAATAGCTTCCAGGTACCATCTGTCACCGGCATGTTTGCTTGCCAGTGTTGCCCATAATTCCGGCGCTTCCGGTGAAGTGTTATGATGAAGTGCAATCAGGCATTCTCTTCTTACCTGGATGTCATCATCATTTATTAACTGGCGAACCACTCCAGCTACATTAGCATTTAGTTCCCTTGCTGCCCTAAGTCCAACGATTCTAAGGTCAGGATTTCCTTGCTGAATAGCTTGTTGAATATATTGCTGGGCATTTGCTCCGGGCCTTTTTACAAGCGCCCAGAATGCACGTGCGCGCATTTTAGGATTCGCGGCAGTGTTCCATAATTTTTCAAGTTCGGGTGCTGCTCTGTCACCCATTGCCATCAATGCAGTCCATGCTTTAAACCTTGTTGAAAGATTTGGATTCTGCAAAGCAGCAACTGCACCCGCTGGTGTAGAATAATCTTCTTGTTTTATAGTATAATTGGTATTTGGCGGAGCGAGACGGTAAATTCTTCCCTTTGCCTGGTCACCTGCCTGGTGCCCTCCAACCCCCGGATCGTACCAGTCAGCAATTATGAGTGAACCATCAGGAGCAACACAAACGTCTGCGGGTCTGAACCACTGATCTTTTTCACCTTTCACAAGGTTTACAAGTTCTGCACTGTAACCTGCTCCATTCTTTTTTACAGGATATGAACGAACGACATTTGGACCAGCGTCTGTATGTATCATTTGGTCGTGAAATACCTGTGGCAACAGAGAGCCTTCATATAGTATTATACCTGTCGGTGAGCCTGCATAAGTTTGCAGCAGGTTCGGAACAACTCCCGGATCGTTTAAGTGCCAGTGACGATAGGGTACGGAATCTTCCAGGTTGGTTCTGTTTTCCTGCCAGCCTGCCCCCGTCATTTCATCTTTATAACCATAGTTACCGTACTCCATTACGTAGTTGATACGCACGCCACGGTTTCCGTCATCATCATTATCACTTTGCCATAAAGTACCATAACTATCCACGGCTACTTCGTAAGGATTTCTAAAGTTTTGAGCAAGCACTTCAACTTGAGACCCGTCCGGGTTGCAGCGCATCACCATTCCTTCCTTATAATTTTTGGCCGTTATCTCAACACCATCCTGGTCGCGTACAATGTTGCCATTTTTATCTTGTAAAGTCCGGCCTTCATTACCAAAATTGAAATATAGTTTGCCGTCAGGTCCAAACGTAAAAGTATGAGCACCGTGATCGTGTTGCTCGCCCCCAATACCCTGGAACATAATTTCTTTGCGATCTGCTTTATCATCCCCGTTGTCATCGTAAAAAGCCCAGATATAGGGACTTTGCGCGACTAGTACCCTGTTTCCCAGTACACATATTCCTAATGGCGCGTTCAGTTCGGCACCCTGGTAAAATACTTTTGCAGTTTCAGTAGTGCCATCTCCATCTTTATCCTCAAGGATCATGATGCGGTCGCCCTGCGGATTTGTAGGATTACCATTTATCTCAGGGCGGTAATTGTAGGCCTCTGTTACCCAAACCCGACCGCGATCGTCAACATCTATGTTTGTAGGATTTTTAAGCATTGGCTCTGTAGCCATTGTATGCATTTCAAGTCCGTTATAAGTGACCAGGCCTTGTAATGCATTTTCTGCTTCATGCTTTTCCTGTTCTGTCAGGTTTCGTGGCTTAGCTGGTTCAACCGGCGCGGGCTTAGCTTCAGCAACAGCCTCTACTTTCTGTTCAGGTTTTATTTCAGCCTGCGTACCGGTTTTTACAGTGTTTCTGGAGTTTGTACAGGATATTATATGTAGAATACCGGCAAACAGAAAAGATTTAAATAAATAAGTAGAATTGGAGTGAAAAATGGCGCTGAATCGTTTCATTATTTATATGGCTTTATTTAATTTGAACGGAGGACAATTATACTTGAAGATGCTGAATTGACAAAAAGTCCAGGTTAAAAATCTTTCTTATAAAACTTCCTTGTCCTCGGCGGAAACCGGTTTTTTGTTTAGACGAAGATAGGTTACAAAAGTCCTTTTTCACCGAGGAATATTGCAACTGATTTATGTGTCAATTTCCGTCTCAACCGTTAGTATTTCAATTAAGAAAGCCACTGATGCGTGTATTTGAAGCACCACGAACTTTTACCCTCGTATTGAAAAAACTTTCATGGAGAGACGTAGAAGAATGGAGAATTTATTATTCAGCAAAGTAAAATATTTGCTTTTGGTTTTGAATGTAACCGTTACATTTATGCAATCATGTAAAGGCAGTTAGCCCTTTACTATTTTATTACCCGGTTTTTAATATTTGTAATAACGATTACGCTTAAACAACAATATGAAAAAACAAATTTCCAGACGTACTGTCTTAAAAAACATTACAGGGAGTGCAGCCTTTTTCTCAGCTTCGATGGCGCTACCTTCTGCTGCAAGAGCTGAAATCTTGAAAGAAGAATGGAAGGACCTCAAACTTAAAGGCAACGTGAATCATTCGGTCTGTAAATGGTGTTATCCTAAAATTGCGCTGGAGGATTTTTGCAAGGCTGTTAAAGACATGGGAATGTCATCTGTCGAATTACAGGGACCTGCTGAGTGGCCGACTATAAAAAAATATGGTCTTACCTGCGCTATGCCCTGGGGAGCAGGAAAAGGTATCAATGATGGGTGGAATAATCCTGAATTGCATGACGTGTTGCTGGCGGATTTTGAAAAAGTTATCCCATTAGCAGCTAATGCCGGTTTGGATAAGATTATTACCTTTTCAGGAAACAGGAAAGGAATGGGCGATCAGCAGGGGTTAGAGAACTGTGCTAAGGGTTTGAAGCGGCTGATGAGTACCGCAGAAAAGTATAAGGTTACGGTGACAATGGAACTGCTGAACAGTAAAGTAAATCATAAAGATTACATGTGCGACCACACCAAGTGGGGCGTAGAACTGGCTAAAATGATTGGTTCAGAAAGGTTTAAATTATTATACGACATCTACCACATGCAGATAATGGAAGGGGACGTAATTGCAACCATCAAAGAATTTCATCCTTATATCTCTCACTACCATACAGGTGGTGTACCGGGGCGTGGGGAAATTGATGATTCGCAGGAATTAAATTATCCTGCGATTGTGAAAGCAATTTTGGATACAGGTTATAAAGGATTTATTGGCCAGGAGTTTGTACCAAAAAGACCTGATGTTCTCGCGTCGTTAAGCCAAAGCGTTAAGATCTGCGATATATAAAACAGCGTTTAATTACTATAAAAAATAAACGGGCAGGTGATCATTTCACCTGCCCGTTTTCATTTAGAAGTCTACACCTGTTAATAATCGCTTTCTCTCGGTGTCGAAATTTATTTTACTAGCCGTCTCCATCCAACATGTTGCCGATGCCACCTAATATGCTTCCTTCTTCTTTTCGGTTTGTAGTTCCGTAAGATAATATTCTGCTTGCTAACCTACTCACTGGCAACGTCTGTAGCCATACTTTTCCCGGACCTCTAAGTGTGGCAAAAAATAATCCTTCACCTCCAAAAATTGAATTCCTGATTCCGCCGATAAACTGGATGTCGTAATCAACAGTCTGAGTTAGTGCGACGAGACAACCTGTATCAACTTTTATCAGTTCACCACGTTCTAATACTCTTTCAAAAACATATCCGCCGGCGTGCATAAATGCCATTCCGTCTCCCTCGAGTCGCTGCATTATAAATCCTTCGCCGCCAAAAATACCAGTGCCCAATCTTTTTTGAAAGTCAATGCCGATACTTACTCCTTTAGCGGCGCACAAAAACGCGTCTTTTTGTGCAATCACTTTCCCGCCTAGTTTCATTAAGTCAAGGGGGATGATTTTGCCAGGATAAGGCGAAGCAAAACTTACTCTCTTTTTACCATTTACATTATTTGTAAAAGCAGTCATAAAAAGGCTTTCTCCTACCAGCAACCTTTTACCTGCACCCAAGAGTTTTCCTAATAATCCACTGCCGCCCTGGTTCTGACTGCCGTCGCCAAAAATGGTTTGCATTTGTATTCCATCATCCATCATCATAAAGCTGCCGCTTTCTGCAATCGCTGTTTCATTCGGGTCAAGTTCTATCTCTACATACTGCATTTCCTCGCCGAAGATTTTATAATCTATTTCATGATTTCGCATAAATAAAAATTTAAACGTAAATATATTTATTCACGCCACAATTGTTATTATAGGCGAAACTATTTTTTACAGCCTTTTTTAAGTTCAGATAAATTGTTCTTCAACGTGCGTCATACCCGAGGCAGGAAAGGCAGAATAGATAATAAAAGGTACAAGGGAGTGACACAACGATATTGAATAATGTTATGAAGACCACCGCCCAAAAATTACAACTATAAAAAGTACTGCACCATTTGTTGCCAGAACCTGGGGCGGTGGGCTTCTCCCTCCCAAATATGCAGCGTGTTCGCTATTCCTTTTTGTAAGAGACTATTGTGTAAGAATTCATTATTTCGAAGGAAAGGATCTTCTTTACCAACAGCCAATACTATCTGCATTTTTTTTAAATCGGCTATGATGTTTTCATCGGTTAAGTTGGGTATGAATTGCGAAGGCATATTGAAGTAGATGTTCTCATCGTTGTATCCATCAAACAAATCATTGAAGTTTTTGGCATGTAATGTTAAGTCGTAGCGGCCGCTCATTCCAACGGTCTTGCTAAAAAGCTTTGGATGCCTGAAAGATATATTTATCGCATGATAAGCGCCGAGGCTGCAACCAGCCGAAACAAGATAATTATTGCTGTTCTTGAAACGCATTAAAGGCATGACCTCATTAACTATATAATTTTCGTACTGCATGTGTCTTAATATCCTTTGACTGGGATGACTGCAAGTGCAATAAAAACTTTCGAGGTCAATACTATCAACACAATACACCTGTAACCAACCTTTATTTATTTTATCTGCAATGGCATCTATTACCCTCCAGTTTTCGTAGTCATAAAACCTGGCTGTACGCGTGGGAAAAAATAATACAGGATTGCCGGCATGCCCGAAGATGAGCAATTCCATATCTCTTTTAAGATGCGGACTGTACCATTTGTGATATTCCCTTTTCATTTTTACAATAGAGATTTTACTGCTTCTAAATCAACTTTCATCTCAACAAACATTCATTAAGTATAACTTCCCTCCAAACTATGTATCCATCTCTATTCAGATGAAGTCCATCATCCTGAAAGTACGAAGCAACAGGTCGCCCATCTTTTCCAATCATTTTGTCGAAAATGTTTATAAAATAATCGTTGTTGCCTTTTGTGCTTATTTCTTCTTCGATCAGTTTGTTTGTATGAATGATCTTGTCGATTATTTCCATTCGGCTAAGGCTTGGCTTAATAGAGATATAATAGAAAAGAACAGCAGGATATCTTTCTCTGAGTTTTACCATGAACTCTCTAAAAAACATAAGCACTTCTTCGGGATGTCTTCCATCGCCCAGATCATTGTCGCCGGCATAAAGTATAAATGTATCGGGATGCCTGACAGGTGAAACAATACGTTCGAAGAACCAGACACAAGCAGCAAGCGTTGAACCTCCGAAGCCGAGATTTACAGGCTTAAATCCCTCAAAATCCTGGTATAATTTGTCCCATAGTCTTATAGTTGAACTTCCATAAAAGATTGTTTTGGGATCGTATATACAACTCTGCCTTTCGCCTATAGCCGCTTCTACGTCTTCTTCATACCATTGCATCTAAAAAAATTTACTTCTTTATTTCAAAAGTGATACCGGAAAAAAGTATAGCATTACAATGCATAGTTGCAGTAAGAAATACAATTTTTGAAGTTGCATCAATAAAGTAATGAAAAATTTTTGAAATATGTATAAAGCCAGAAAGTCAATGTATGTAATTAAGGAATTATTTTCTACACAAGTCTTATTGACAATTGCTTTAGGAACGTAAAAAGAAAAGTTTTTTTGTCTTCCCCGATTATTCGCGTGTTCGATTAGTTGTGATAATATTTAAAACAAAAAGCATTGAATTTTTGTCTTTATTTGTAGAATAAAGGATAGTAATTCATAAACGACCCTGCGATGCATATTTTGATGGCCGATGATGATAAAGATGACTTTTTAATTTTAAAAGAAGCTGCCGAAAAAGCGGGTGAAACATTACAGGTTTCTTATGCAGCCAACTGGCTTGAACTTTGGCGGTTCATCTTGAAAACGGTTCCGGATATTCTTTTCCTTGATATTAATATGCCGGTAAAAAATGGTATTGAATGTTTACAGTTAATAAGAAAGGAAAGTAAATATGACAAAATTCCGATTTTAATTTATTCTACTTCAGTTAACAAAGTAGATATCGATAAAGCCTACCAAAACGGAGCAAACTATTTTATAGTTAAGCCAAATGCTATAGACGATATTACAAGTATCATAAAAAAGCTTATTTCAATGGGAAAAGAAGCCCTGCTTTCTGTGCCGCCAAGGGAAGAGTTTGTGATTTTGTAAGCGGTGCTTTTAGGGGAGTCTCTGACTCATTTGTTAAGTCATATTGGTTTGTACGAATACTCAACACTCAATAATTGATGTTCAATAATCAGTGGCCTCCGACGTGCTTCACCTTCATTTAAAATTGAACATTCAAAGTTGAGCATTTTTTGAGTTTCTCATCCCACACCCCACATGTTCCTTTACATTGCCCTGGATGGAGAATAAATGCGGAACCTACCGCTACAGTGCAACATACTCATCATGTATAAAAGTCCATCGTAGTATCGCTCGCCTAAAGCTGAAGGAATGGGTGTATTCCAAAGCTCATTTACAAAGCGTTTGGCAAGCGGGTGAGTAGCGGCAAGACTAACAACGGCATTAGTTGATACAAGGCCTTTAGAATGTTTTGCATTTAATTGCTTTCCGTCAACTGTGTATTGATCTCCGTACTTTGTAATGCCTTTGGAAGCAAAAAAAGCCTGTATCTTATTACTCAATAATTGCTCGCGCTGGTCTTTGTGCCACCAAGACCAGTCGACCGACCAATTGCTGGCCGTGCGCCAGGAGTCGTAAGAAAAGTCTCCAGCACGTTGATTCCATTTTACCCTATAAGGAGTTCCATCAAAGTTTGCGTAATCAGCACTTAAACCGGTTTTTGGATGAGATGCCCGTTGAAAAAAGTTTCGGCTTGTGTCTGCTGCCGCTGCCCAAAAACGTCTGTCAGCTTTTGGTCCCCATCTTGCCCATAGCTCGTAAAAAGCCGGCAAATGATATGACGGGTCGGTAAAGGCACCGCGATTAACAACCGGAACAAAAAGAATCATTTTGTGAGCTTCATTTACCATTGTGTGTACCGTTCTCGCACCAAACTTTGTCTCACCCGATTTTAATGGGTGGTGGCGCATAGTTGTAAGTATCTTGTCTGCCCACGCTTTATAGTTGTAGATACCTTTACCATTTCCCCAGCGCGCCGATGCGAAGTAAAGGGACATAACAAAATACTCCTCTCCATCCGGGGCGGGTGTTTCTTCAGTTGGTGTACCATTTCTTTTTAATGACCAATGAAAGTAACCTTCAGAAGGATGGTCGTCACGGCTTTCATACATATGGGTCATTGCATAATTCCAAAGTGCATCAAACTCGGGCTTTTTATCTAATTGCACGCAGATCATCATGCCATAAGACATTCCTTCGCTCCGTATATCGTTATGCCATACATCACTTACATAAGCCAGAGCTCCGTTTGCATTCTTCCCATCAGGAAAGTAAACGGACTGAGTGGCTGTATCGCCATGAAATAATTGCTTGAAAGCTGCATCAATTTTAGTAGAAATATCCTTTTCTGGCCGTCCCGCCTCCTTAAAAAGGTTACGGTAGTTTCCTGTGGCAAACGCCCCCATTCCGTTACTTAATCTGGCTGAAGGATTTCTTAATCCTTTTTGCTGTTTTAAAGTTTTCTTTTGTGAAAAGGCCTGGCAAAAAGTAAACATCAACAGAGAAAAAACTGTTGCTTTTAACCAGTAAAGTTTAGCTGACGTTTTATGGTGCACCTGATTTTCTTTTTGTAATACAAGGTAGTACACAAGTCGACGAATTAGAAAAACATTTAAAAAGAACTAAGCTAATATGACCAGTAAGAGAGCAACCTGAGATACTTTTTTTAGCCGTCATTTGTTGCATCTTCATCTCCGGTTGTGTCACTCACTTCTACTGTATATTTTTATAGCAGCTTTTTTAAAATTGTTTTAAAATTGTTTTTAGATTCGATAGGCATTTCGTTGTGTTCTTCGTGGTTCTTCGTGTCCTTCGTGTTCCTCTTGCGAGCACAAAGCACACAAAGAACCACGAAGACACAAAAAAGCATTGCTATGCTGCTAACTCTCATCCCACAACAGGCACCCATCTCCATAACTTAAGAAACGAAAATCATTGTCCATTGCGTATTGATAAATGCTTTTCCACTGTTCTCCGACGATTGCTGCAACCAGCAACAACAAGGTAGATTGCGGCTGATGAAAATTGGTAATTATTCCTTTTGCAATTTTTAATTGATAACCTGGAGCAATCAGTATTTGTGTTTTAGATAGTATTCTTTTTAAGCCTTTTTTTGACATCCATTGCAGTAGATTATTTAATGCATCAATTGCTGCTACGTTTGTTTGTTCAATTTCGTATGGATCCCACTGATGTATTGTAATCTCATCAAATGAACTCTCTGGCTTCCGGGTAACTTTTACTCCCATCCAAAAAAGGGTCTCAATTGTTCGTAAAGATGTTGTGCCTACGGCTACGATTGTTTTATCCAGGTGGTTAACCAGTCTTTCAATTGTTTCAGTTGAAACGTCTATAAACTCTGCATGCATCTCGTGCTCATCCATTGTTTCTGCCTTTACCGGTTTAAATGTACCGGCACCTACATGCAGGGTTACGAATTCTTTCTGAATATTTTTTGCCGCTAGTTTTTCAAAAACTGCATCTGTAAAATGAAGGCCGGCAGTAGGCGCTGCTACCGAACCCTCATGTTTGGCATAAATTGTTTGATACCGGTTTTTGTCTTCCTCTTCTACATCGCGGTGCAGGTACGGGGGTAAAGGAATAAAGCCCGCCAGATGTAGAATTTCAGCAAAAGACAACTCCTGTGGTTGCCAGCTTAACTCGATGATAAATGAATCGCTTAATCTTCCTGCAATTGCAGCTTCAACAATAAAAGTTTTTCCATTTTCAAAAACCTCTTTCTGCAACTTCATTCCGTGTTTCCATTTGCTGGCTCCACCAACAAGACATTTCCATTTGACATTTCCTTTTTGCAGCATTGCCGAAGTAATATCTGCGTATTGGTCGTCTGGCTCAAGACAAAAAATTTCGATTACTCCACCAGTTGGCTTCTGAAACAGGAGTCGGGCCTCTACAACTTTGGTGTTATTAAATACCAGTAATGACCCTTCAGGCAGAAATTCAGCAATGCTGCTATATGAAGACGTAGTAATCTTCCCACTTTTATAAACCAAAAGTTTGCTGTTATCCCTTTCTTCCAAAGGATACTTTGCTATCCTTTCGGGGGGTAGGTCATAAGTAAAACCAGCGATCGACAGATGTTTTGGGTGCATAAGTGGTAAAATTTCCAAAAATAAGATATTGGCAGATCCTGGTGTTTATTGTCTATTGTGTTTCATTTACCGCCCGCTATTCACAATTTTGTTTTTTTAAAACTTCCTCTATCTCTTTGATTATTAATTCAATTAACAGCTTATCCACAGCAATTCACACCATGTTGACAGAAATACTAACAAAAATAGCTAAAAGCCAACACCATGGCCCATTTGGGCATAATACGGCTTGTGGATAAAAAGAATAAGTTTTTATTTGTAATAGAAGTGGGAAAAAGTGTTATTTTGTGGTAATAAATGGTAAAATCAATTTATTTTTTCAACAATGCCCACTTTCTTAGGTGAATATGAAGCAACTCTCGACGCAAAAGGTCGCTTCCTTTTACCTGCTGGTTTTAAAAAGCAGCTTAAGGAAGGGGAAAACACTTTCGTGTTAAGTCGTGGTATAGAAAAATGCCTGACACTGTATCCTATGAGTAGTTGGGAACCCATTGTTCAAAAAATTAATGCTTTAAACGATTTCGACCCAAAAGTACGTGCATTTCGCCGCCAGTTCCTGGGCGGTGCAACAGAGGTGGAATTGGATAGTGCAGGAAGAATGTTGCTGCCCCCCACATTAAAAGAATATGCTGACTTGTCGAAGGATATCATACTGGTAGCAGCACTTGACAAAATAGAAATTTGGGATTCACCAAAATATAAAAAGCTCTTTGACGACATGGCGCCTGAAGATTTTAGCAGCCTGGCAGCCGAAGTGATGGCAGATAAACCGGTAATTAACCTGTAAGGCAATGAACGACAACAACGGTCCTGTCAATCATCATTCGTCGCCTTATCACGTGCCTGTTTTGTTTTACGAAACATTAGAGGCATTGCAGGTAAAACCTGAAGGAATTTATGTTGACTGCACATTCGGTGGCGGGGGTCATAGCAGGGGTATCCTTGATAAGCTGGGTGCCGAAGGAAAGCTGATCGCTTTTGACCACGACGCCGATGCAATTAGGAATATTCCGGAAGATGAAAGGGTGGTATTTGTAGCGAATAATTTCCGCCACATTCAAAGGTTTTTGAGGTTACATGGTTTTGCAAAGGTAGATGGAGTGCTGGCGGATTTGGGTGTAAGCAGTCACCAGTTTGATGAAGGTGACCGGGGATTTTCCACACGTTTCGAAGGTCCACTTGATATGCGGATGGATCAACGACAGGAAAACACGGCTTCATCTATTTTGAAAAAGTACACCGAGCAACAATTGCACAAATTATTTGAGCAATACGGCGAAGTGACAAATTCAAAAACACTGGCAAAACAAATAGTGCAACAGCGAACTAGTTCTCCCTTGCAAACCATTGCACAGTTAAAATCTTTAATTAGCCCGGTAGTAAAGGGAAACCCGAATAAGTATCTAGCCCAGGTTTTTCAGGCGCTAAGAATTGAGGTGAACGATGAAATGGGTGCATTGAAAGAAATGCTTGAGCAAATACCTGGAGTTTTAAAGCCAGGTGGAAGAGCGGCTATCATCACTTTCCATTCGCTGGAAGACAGGTTGGTAAAAAACTTTTTCAGAAACGGAAATTTTGATGCACAGGATGAAAATCCGTTATCGAACGACGAACCGGTTAGGGAGTTGAAGATCATTACGAAGAAGCCAATTATAGCAAGTGCCGATGAGGTTAAGAGAAACCCCAGGAGCAGGAGTGCAAAACTGAGGGTGGCGGAGAGGAAATAGCTGGGAAAAAGAAGCTGTGAGCTGTTAGCTTCTAGCTGCTAGCCGGGAAACGATAGCTACCACAAAAATTGCTGG
>JAOQAJ010000062.1 GCA_025963675.1 Segetibacter sp. | reverse complement strand
ATTTTCGTTTGGATGCAAACTAATAAAAAATTACTTTTGCCACCGTTTTAATCGACAGGCATTAGCGAGGTTTTGATTAAACAGAGTTTTGGTCTGGTAGCTCAGTTGGATAGAGCAACTGCCTTCTAAGCAGTAGGTCATTGGTTCGAATCCAATCCGGATCACACTAGTAAGGATTACGATATCGTAATCCTTACTTACTTTATCTAAGCTTACAACTAAGAGCGGTTTTTCATTTACCTATAACAACAGCCCTTCTGCTCGTCTTCCTATCCTTATAAAGCATAACATATTCTTAATCGACTAAGAATTGACTACATGATGTTACTGCCATTAGAACTAACTGGCGACGCCAAAAAGGTATTGCAAGTTAAAGTGTTATGAAGATTGGCATTTGAAAAACGGCAGCTTCAATTAACCACAGTAGTAAAATAGTGACGCATTGCTGGATTTACCAGCTGGTCCTTCTTTACATCCAAATATAACATCGTTGTTTCTATACTAAAATGTCCCAACAACTCCTTCTCCAGCAAATGCGTCGTGAAACCATGGCATAATCAATACCAGGGTAATCTCTTTATTAATCCGCGCTATTTTTTTTGCCTTATTAAACACCTCTTCTGCCCTTCTGCTACTATAGCTATCCCTGGTTGCATTCCCTCTAATAGATATTTTAACGGCTTAATTTGCTCTGTTTGATATACGCTCTTAATACGTAAAGTATGAAAGCAATGCGAGCACAAAATCTTGTAAACCTTATCAATAATGGTGTAACAGAAAAGCTTCGCTACAAATCTACTTTCGACTTATAAATCAAATAAAGAATTATGAAAAAGTTTATGGGCTTAACAAGCCAAAGTCAAACAAGTAAAACCTGTTGTAATCCAGATTGCATATGTGAAGTATGTACATGCGAAACTTGCACATGCGGCAGGGACTAAGATAACACTGCACTATTGGCGTAACCACTAAAAGGTAAACGTCAATGACGGATTGGTGTTTTATAATAAGGTGCACTAAACATGCACCTTTTTTCTTTAGTACTAAAGCATTTAATCACTTCTGCAACCAAGCAACTCATTTGTCCTTTTCTGACACACTATCGTCCGAAATAAGATTTGTAGCCAATGCAACTTTACATGACCAAAACAAACAATAAGATTATGAAAAAGATAAAGAAAGTACTTTTAACCCTCTTTACAGTATTGCTGGTTTTTAGCCTGGTTCTCTACTTTTCACTTCCACAAGTCTTTTCGCAAAAAATAAAAGCCTACAAAGGCAATAATGTAGCGTGGTCAACACCTGCCTTTGATAGTGCTAAAAAAACCATTATCATCATTGCCGATAACGATGGTACAGAAATGTTTGACCTGATGGCACCCTTTTATTTATTCAATCGTACGCAAAAAGCTAACGTGTATGTAGTGTCGGAGAAAAAATCACCCATCCTATTGTTTAACAGCCTGTTCATACTTCCGCATTACTCTTTTGCAGAAATAGATTCATTGCAGCTCACTCCCGATGTCATTGTTGTTCCTAATGTAACTGTTCATCTGCATACGCCTCCAAAATCATCTACTGTAAATTTTATTAAGAGGCATTATACCGGCAATAATATTATCCTGTCTATTTGTGACGGATCAGCAACAGCGGCGGCTACGGGGTTATATGATGGCAAACCAATAACCACCCACGCTAGTGATTATAACACGCTGAAAAAAAAGTTTCCTGGAGCAGGCTGGGTTCGTAATGTCAGTGTTACACAAAGTGGAAATCTATATAGCACTGCCGGTGTTTCTAATGCCGTTGAAGGAAGTCTTACGGGAATCAAAAGGCTGTTTGGAGAACAAACAATGCAGGCTGTTCTTCACGATGTCGCATATCCTCACGCTGACATACAGCTTGAACATCAAAGCCAGGCAGTACGAAAGGGAGACGTTATTAAAATAGCATCAAAAATCTTATTTAAGAAAAATTACAAGATTGCAGTATTGCTGACTGATGGCGTAAATGAATTTGAACTAGCCAGTGTACTCGACACTTACATGCGGACTTTTCCAAAATCCATAAACTCCTTTTCCGTCGGTGGAAAAAACATAACATCAAAATACGGATTAACCCTTTATGCAAGCGGAGATTTAAAAGAAGACCAGGTAAATGAAGTGCATGTATTAGATCCAAAAACATTTACTCCCTCAGAGCAGGATCTTTTTGCCACTGCAGGCATCATAAGATACAGTCAAGAGCAAAAGCTATACCCAATAGAGATTTGTCTTAAACGCATTGCTGCTTTGTATGGAAATAACTTTAAGAACTGTGTAAAGTTGACGCTGGACTACAACTAATTCTCTTATCCCTTACCGATCACATCTTACCTAAAATTTAGTACCACTTCAAACACAGCACAAATGAAAAAAATTATTAGCTTCTGTTTTGCTTTATACATGCTGATGGCGGCTTCGTTTGCAAATTCAAACTCAGGTGCTGCAGACAAAATAATCGGAGTATACTGGTCGCCTAAAAAAGATGCAAAAATCGAAATTTATAAAAAGAGCGACACGTATTTCGGCAAATCTATCTGGACAGAAACCAAAAGGAAAGACTTGAAAAACCCTAATCCGTCTTTAAGGGATCGAGAGCTTTTAGGCACCGACCTTTTTACAAACTTCGTTTATAAACATGGAACCTACGAGGATGGTAAGATTTACGACCCCGAAAGCGGAAAAACGTATGATTGTAAAATAAGCTTTAACGGTAAAAGTTTAAAAGTAAGAGGATACATAGGTATATCTCTATTTGGCAGAACCGAAACGTTCGATCGGATCATGTAATGAAGCTTATAACCAACTTGAAAATTATAAAAGATGATACAATTACTTTCAGCTATAGCAACAACAGCGTTCGTAATACTATTTACGATTTTACTATCAAAGCACTTTTCTGCAAAATTAGTAGCAGCAACTGTTCTCTGTTCCATTGCCTTTATTTATGTCGGTTTTTCATTAAAGGGTAACCCAACGACTTCAATTGTACTGGAGGTATTGGCTGCAGTAGTTTTCTATTTAATCGCAGTTATTGGATATTCAAAGAACAATTCTCTAATCGCTTATGGCATTGTCCTTCATGGAATTTGGGACATATTGCATCATAAAGCTTCTTTTGTAAAAACTGACATTCCCGGCTATTACCCACTGTATTGTCTTATAGTTGACGTTCTTTTAGGTGTTTACTTTTTCTTAGTTTTTAGAGTTAAGAACAATAGCAAAGGGGATAAATACTACACCTCTTAAAAGCTGTTTGAATTTTGCTTTTGCCAGATACCAGCATCTCTTTCCATAGCATCATCCTTGCGTCGCAATCACTTTATCAGCAAATCGATGGGCAACTTTAGTTTAACTTCAAAGGGAGTTTATAAAAATTTAGATAGCTCGTTACCAAATGTCCGTAATTGACATCTAACTGTCCTTTGAAACCTTCTTCTACAGTTTACTTTTACAGTATTATAAATCCTTAAGAACAATAAAAATGAAAAAAACAATTTACATAGGCCTTTTCTTATTCTTGTCCTATTCGTCATTTGCCGAAACAGACACTTTGAAAATTGAACAGTACTGCCAGGTCATTGCCACACCCAGGCTTTTGAGCAACAAGGTTACTATTGACATTGACTTCGGCGAAGAGAAAAGTTTTTGGAGAGATACCAGGCTTAAAACATATGATGGAAGATTTAAAAAGTTCAATACTATTATCGATGCATTAAACTTTATGGGCAAAGAAGGATGGATATTCATTAATGCATATCCGGTCAGAAACAATCAAACCGAGATATTTCATTTCGCCTTTAAAAAGCTGTTTACAAAATCAGAAATCGAAGATCTTAAATAACGCCACCGCTTACATACTATCCTAACTCACCAATAATTGCTTACATAGTTTATACTAAATGATCACATTAGCATTTATAATACCACCGAAGGTTGAACTTCTTGATTTGGCAGGACCGGTTCAGGTTTTTACAGAGGCTAAATCCTACGGCTTAGATGCTGATTTACAATTTTATACTTATGGCGAAGATCCTACTTCTACTTCAGGACTTGGATTTAATAAAGTTTCAAATTATAGAGAAGCCACGTTGAAGGAAGGAGACTATCTATTTGTACCGGGAATGAACTGGCAGTATGTAGACAGTATTTCTTTTAGAGCAGAACGAGATTTTTTTAAATGGTTAAAAGAATGTTCGGAAAAGGCAATAACAGTTTGTTCCATTTGCAATGGCGCTTTCGCCTTAGGTGAAGCAGGTTTATTGAAGAACACAGAATGTACTACTCATTGGAAAAGAGTTAAAGCATTACAACAACAATTTCCTGATGCGAAAGTAGTTGCTGATATTTTATATATAAAGAGCAATAATGTATATACAAGTGCGGGAATTAGCGCAGGCATCGATTTGGCATTAGCGATTCTTGAAAATGTAAAAGGACCTCTTTTTACCCACAAGGTCGCAAGAGAACTTGTGGTCTACCATAGGAGAAGCGGCAGACATAAGCAGCAAAGCATTTATTTAGATTACAGAAATCATATGAATCCTCAAATACATGAGGTACAGGATTATCTTATAGACAACCTTTCTAAAGAAAACACTATAGAAGATCTTGCTGGCAGGGTCGGTATGAGCCCCAGAAATCTTAGCAGGGTTTTTAAAGAAATGACGGGGTCTACCATTTTAGAATACCATACACAGCTACGTAAGGAGTTTGCAAATACGATGCTTAATAATCCGGAGTATACAGTTGAATATATCGCTTCAAAGTGCGGATTTAAAACAGCAAGGCAGTTACATAGGATTTTAAAAACATAAAAGCACTTAATGACAAAAAGAACTTTAATACTGCTGGGATTCATTGTACTGAAATTTTTACTCCAATCAATTTTAATAAGCGCGGATTACGACTTGCAACGCGATGAATATTTACACCTTGATCAAGCCCACCATGTAGCCTGGGGCTTCCAATCGGTACCGCCTTTTACTTCCTGGGTTTCCTACATTATTCATTTGCTTGGAAACGGTGTTTTTTGGATTAAATTTTTTCCGGCTCTTTTTGGTGCTTTGACAATTGTTGTTGTATGGAAAACCATTGAAGAACTAAATGGAAATTTATTTGCTTTGGTTCTGGGTGCAACTTGTATACTATTTTCGGTGCTTTTAAGACTTAACACTTTATACCAACCCAACTCTTTCGACGTTTTAAGCTGGACTACTTTTTATTTTATCCTGGTTAAATATTTTAAAACAGAAAATGTCAAATGGCTTTTTATCGGTGCTATTGTATTTGCTGTAGGCTTTCTGAATAAATACAATGTGGCCTTTCTTGTAATTGGATTTTTGCCTGCTGTTCTGTTAACGCAGCAACGCAGCGTGTTTACGAAAAGTGGGTTCTATATCGCTCTTGTTTTAGCATTGTTACTTATTTCGCCGAACCTTGCCTGGCAATACCACAACAACTTTCCTGTTGTTCATCATTTAAAAGAATTGGCAGACACTCAATTGGTAAATGTTGATAGAGCAGGATTTTTGAGATCACAACTTCTCTTCTTTACAGGTTCTTTCTTTGTTATCATTTCAGCATTATATGCATTGCTGTTCTACCCGCCATTCAAAAAATACAGGGCATTCTTTTGGAGTATTATTTTTACCCTGGTTGTATTTATTTATTTCAAAGCAAAAGACTATTATGCAATTGGTCTATATCCCATTTACATTTCATTTGGTTCCGTCTTTCTATCAGAGATTTCGAAAGATGGTTGGAAAAGATATTTGCGGCCGGGTTTCATCGCAATTCCATTATTAGTGATGATTCCTTTTTACAATGTCGGATTTCCAAACCATAGTCCTGAATATATTTTGCAACATCAACAGACATATAAAAAATTAGGGTTACTTCGATGGGAAGACGGGAAAGATCATTCGTTGCCTCAAGACTTTGCCGATATGGTGGGTTGGAAAGAACTGGCTATAAAAGTTGATAGTGTCTGTTCTACGCTGCCAAACCTTGACCACACATTAATTCTTTGCGACAATTACGGACAGGCAGGTGCAATAAATTACTACACAAAAAACAAAAAGATTATAGCGGAATCTTTTAATGCAGACTACATTAACTGGCTACGGTTAAACAGGCAAATAAAAGATGTAATCTTAGTAAAGGAGGGTGACGATGAGGACAGTGAAAGAAAAGTAGAAATACCGTTATTTGACAGCGTTTATTTGGCAGGCAAGAGAATAAACCAATTTGCAAGAGAAGATACAATTTCAATTTATGTACTTCGAGGTGCAAGAGTTGATGTAAATAAAAGAATAAAAGACGAGGCAGAAAGAAAGAAAAACTACCAATAAAAAAAATGGCGCGATCCAGCGGCACAGTTACTTTTCTGCTGGTTGCAGATACTGGCTAAGCACAAGTAAAGGATGAATTCAACTCCTGTTTTCGTTTATACTTTTTGCTGCATAAAATTCTATAATTAATTTTTTTATCAGCTAAACTGTATTGTTACTATTTATCATTGTTGGGTCGCCCTCTTGTACCGTTTATTCTATATTTGGCTGTACCGTATATCCTTTAATTTATTAGCCTTGCCCACTTCTGTAGGGCTATAATAACATTTGAATAAGAACCTGAAATAGCTGTTGCCTTTTTTAGCACCAGGTACTATTGCAATAAGCTTCCAGAAATTTCAATTCCAAAATCTTGCAAATCTTATCTGTAATTGTGTAACAGCATCGGCAGATGGCGGGAGTAGTTTTACAAAATATCAAAACAACAATAAAACCAAAACTAAAATGAAAGCGATTTTTTTATTTATTGCTATTGCATTGTCAATGGCAATCAACGCACAGGTTACCAGGGTCTCTTTACAGGCCAGTGGATTAACGTGCAGCATGTGCAGTAATTCCATAAACAAGGCTTTGAAAACGCTTGATTTTGTCGACAAGGTAAATCCTGACCTTAAAACCTACACTTTTGAAATATTATTTAAGCCAAATTCTAATGTTGATTTTGATAAGATCAAGATGAAGGTGGAGAAGGCGGGGTTTACTGTTTCAAGTTTTGTAGCTACTATCCATTTCAATAATGTGCCGGTGAAAGGTAGTGAACCGGTAACGATAGGCGACAAGACTTTTGTTTTTGTTAATGTGAAAGACCAGCTATTGAAGGGCGCGAAACAAGTCAAGGTATTAGACAAAGGATTTGTTTCCTCCAAAGAATTCAAAAGTTATACTTTCTCTGTCTCCTCACCAGGCACTTATTACGCAAGCATTTAATAAAGTAAAATCAGTTTATATGAAACTACCGTTCTTAATAGTTGCGATTATACTTTCATTACCAGGCAAGTCGCAGGAATTATTCTCTGTAACCGAACCAGCCAGTAACATGGCTGCACGAAGCATCGGTTTCAGGTTAGACAATTCTATCATGGATGAAATTAATTCCTCCAAAATAAATTACCACCTCATCCCTGAGATAAGGGTAGGTGTGTCAAAGAAATTAATGATACAGGGCGGTGTGTTTTTCAGCAATCGCAACGACAAATTTAGAGCGGAAGGTGGGAGCCTCTATGCGAAGTATAGGTTTTTGAGTAACGATGCGATGCAAAGACATTTTCGAATGGCCGCCTTCGGAAGAATAAGTTTTAATAATAGCGACATTCACCAGGAAGAAATTAATATGTACGGCCACAATACGGGTTGGGAGGCAGGCGTAGTTGCGACACAACTGCTTCGTAAAGTTGCTTTCTCATCAGCCCTCTCTTTCGTCAAGGCCGCTGACAACGGAAATAACAACAAGTTTATCTATGGTTCTAAAGACAGTAAGGCGCTTAACTATACATTTTCCGTTGGCAAATTAATGCTACCAAAGGAGTATAAAGATTACAGGCAAACAAATATTAACCTGATGTTAGAGTTATTAAACCAGGTGAATATAGGTTCACGCAAGTATTATATGGATGTTGCACCTTCTGTTCAATTTATATTTAACAGCCAAAGCAGAGTAGATATAGGCTACAGAAAAGAGTTGAGCAGTACGATGATTAGAACAGCGCCAAACGGTTTTTTTATCCGGTTAGAACATAATTTTTTCAATGCTTTTTAACCACTCATTCCTACAGTATCCTTTCAGTTTTTATCTTAAATATTTCTATACTTTGTCGAAAAACTATGTAAATCATATTCATCAGTATGCAGATATAGCAATGGATGAGGCAAATGGCCATCACTTTGTCGCACCCTTCCAAAATACCACATATAATAAACCTCTTTTTCAAATCGAAGCTGGCATCATTCGACATGAGTACTTTTATAGAAAGTAGAATGAAAAGAATAAGGAACGTTGTACCAGGGCAGGGAGAGGTAGGTATAGCCGATACTACCTGTGAGGGTTTCATAAAACGAAGCCCTCTATTATTTTTAAAGTAATAAGTTTAATTCTTGATCCTTCTTTTCCTTTGTTGCGTCTCTGTCAACGCCCTGGAAAAAAACTTGACATTCCTTCTTATTACCCTCAGTTGCAAAGCTAACTCCTCTAATTTTTCCTGGCCTTGGTTTTCCAAAACAAGAAGGTTATACTTACCCTGAGCCTGTTCAAGCTCTTTTTCGAGCTCCTCTACCTTTTTCTCAAGTTTTTCCAAGGTGTTATAAAAGTGATAAGCCATAAACAATGTATTTGTAACGAAATGTAGTACGGCACCGAACTTGCAAACTTTTCTTAGGACAAGCAATGCTTGTCAATTTTCTCTACAAGCAATATATCTATTGGAATTAATAACAAGACCTATACTAACGGGCAGATTGTTATTAGGTTGGAAGTTTGCTATTGCACCAATAATTCAGTATGAGGCCAGGGTTTTTAGTGAATTCTTCGAGGTCTTTTCCTTTGTTGAAGTATCCATCAACATTTAATTCTTCTGGGGTATTAGGCTAGACTTTAAAATAATAATAAAGATAATTTGTTTCTCATTAACGCAAATATTTACCGGGCATTATTTAATAAATATTCTCAAATCGTTACATATGTACCGAAAAACGTAACGGCGCTGTAATGAATCGCAAGAAGGTGTACAAGGGGAATTGGTATTTTTATCTAACCTAATAAAGGCTTGAAAACATTGAAGTGGCACAAACGAATGGTAATTAAAAGAAGTTCTTTAAAAACAAAAGCCGCCCGGAATACAGACGGCTCATACATATTAACTCAACCATCTCTTATTTTAACTTCATATCGCTTATGATTGCTTTTATTTTATCATCAAGTTGACGTTGTGTTTCTTCGAACTTCTCTGCACTTTCAAGTCTTGTTTTTACACTAAAATAAAACTTGATTTTAGGCTCCGTTCCACTTGGCCTTGCAGAGATTTTCGACCCGTCTTCCAATATAAACTGCAGTACATTGCTTTTGGGTAAATGTATGTCCCAAACATTTCCCGACTGCAAATTCTTACCAACCTGTGTCTCGTAATCGAGCAGTTGCACAACCCCAGAGCCATTAATTGTTGCGGGAGGGTTATCTCTGTATCCCTGCATCATCTCGGCTATCTCCTCTGCACCCCGCATGCCTTTTTTAGTAATAGAGATAAGGCTTTCTTTATAATAGCCATACTGAACATAGAGATCAACGAGCTTTTCAAACAGGCTGCGCCCCTGGTTCTTTTCATAGGCCGCCATTTCACAAAGCAGTGCTACGGCAGAGATAGCATCCTTGTCGCGAATCTTATCTCCTATCATCAAGCCATAACTTTCTTCTCCGCCAATTATATAGTTTTCTTTACCCAACTTCTCAGTTATAAGTTCGGCAATCCATTTGAAACCGGTAAGAACGTTATAACAAGTAACCCCGTTTGCAGCAGCAACGTCGTCTATAAGATTTGTAGTAACGATGGTTTTTATAACCATGTCATTAGGCTGCGCTATTCCCTTTGCCTTGCGCGCTTCAATCATATAATTAAAAGCAAGCAAAGCCGTCTGGTTTCCATTCATTAAAACCCACTCACCTTTCGGATTTTTTACCGCGATACCTACCCTATCGCTGTCAGGGTCAGTCCCTAATAAGATATCGGCATCAATTTCTTTCGCTTTCTTCAATCCGATACTCATTGCTTCACTTTCCTCCGGATTTGGGTATACAACGGTTGGAAAGTTTCCATCGGGGGTAGCTTGCTCTTCAACAATAGTAACATTGGTAAATCCAAAACGCTCTAACACTTGTGGCATGAGCGTAATACCAGTACCGTGTATTGGAGTATAAACAATTTTAAGGTTTTTTTGCTTTTCTATTACTTCAGGATAAATACTCAGGCTTTTTACCATATCTATAAATGCATCATCCATGCCTTTTCCCAGCATCGAGATATTTTCCTCTCCGCCAGTAAATTGCACTTCATCCACACTCGTGATGGCATCTACTTCAGTAATTACATTTTTATCATGAGGAGGTACCAATTGTCCCCCATCGCTCCAGTATGCCTTATAACCGTTATATTCTTTGGGGTTGTGAGATGCAGTAAGAACAACCCCTGCATGACAAGCGAGGTGACGAATAGTAAAAGACAATTCAGGTGTAGGCCTCAATGCTTCGAAGAGATAAACTTTTATACCATTTGCTGCAAACACACCTGCAGTAGTTTCGGCAAAAAAACGACTGTTATTGCGGCAATCATGAGCAATTGCCACTTTTATCTCTGCAGTTCCATATACTTTCTTTAAATAATTGGCGAACCCCTGGGTTGCCATACCCACAGTATACTTATTCATTCTGTTGGTTCCCACTCCCATTATTCCACGAAGGCCACCGGTACCGAATTCAAGACTCCGATAAAATGATTCGGCAAGTTCTTCGGGAGCAGTTTCCTGTAAACGCCTGATTTCATCTTTAGTTGCCTGGTCATAGTTTCCATTCAACCATACATTTGCTTTTTCTAAGATAGCAGCATCCATATTTTAATCTTTTTAATGAAAGTACATAATTATGATACCAGCTTACCAACTCCGATTATTCATCGTTGCGACGCTCCGTTCGACCGCAGAATACTCGTGGTACAAAGTTCTACACCTGTATTCTCCTTTTACTAATGCCTTTTACCGACAGCCCTAAATTGTTAACTGCAAGTTTTCAGGTATTAAGTGTACGTTGCTTACCGATTATTTAATCGGCAAGTTTAAGAAAAATATTGCTGATTAAAGCACTCAAAAATAAAGACTTATATATTTTAATCTCGTAGGTTTGACAAATGAAGAACTTGAGTTTAATGAGCAAACATTTTTCCATTCTATATTTTTTGCTTATTTCGTTTCTTCCTTTTTATGTTTCTGCCCAAAATTCTTCGATTGACAGCAGCATTGTTCGTGGTGAAATAAAGGCTCCTGTTTTTTATGCAAATCCAAATGTTTTCATAGACACGCCAAATTCGAACCTAAACAAAAAAAGGGTAAAATTAGTGGCTGCCGGAAATATTTTAGGCTACGGCGGTACTATGATTGGCTTGTATTCTGACTGGTATAAAAACTATCCACAAACAAACTTTCACTTCTTTGATGATAATAATGAATGGAAGCAAGTTGATAAAGTTGGCCATTCATATAGCGCCTATATAGAAGCTTATGGAAGTATGGAAATGTGGCGGTGGGCAGGTATGGAACGAAGAAAAAGCGCATGGATCGGTGGATTAAGCGCACTGGCTTATCAATCAATAATTGAAACAATGGATGGATTTAGTTCTGAATGGGGATGGAGCTGGGGTGATATGGGGGCTAACTTTTTTGGAATAGGTTTATTAATTGGACAGGAGCAGGCATGGAATGAACAACGCATCAAATTCAAGTTTTCATTTCACAAGAAAGATTATGGTGCGCCTGATTTAACCGCGAGAGCCAATAGTCTATATGGACAGAGCTTTAGCGAAAGAATGATCAAAGACTATAACGGGCAAACGTATTGGCTTAGCACTAATCTTAAATCTTTTATGCCTCAGAGCAGCTTGCCGCCGTGGCTTAGCGTTGCTTTCGGTTACGGCGCTGATGGTATGTTTGGAGCCCTAAGTAACATTGCAAAAGATAAAGCCGGCAACATCACCTTCAATCGCAGCGATCTACCTCGCTACCGCCAGTATTATATTGCACCAGACATTGACCTGACAAAAATTAAAACACGGAGCAAATTCTTAAAGCTGGCATTTGGTGCGTTAAATGCTTTCAAGTTCCCCTTACCCTCACTAGAGTATAACTCAAAAGGAAAGTTTGCTTTTCACTTAATACATTTTTGAGGAAAAGCTGCGAGCTGTTAGCTACTAGCTATCAGCTCTTATGTTTTGCTGTTCGATAGAATGTTTATGCTTTTAGCCTTAAACTTGCGAATTAACCGATTGCGCCGGCGGTGCTAGCAGTTAGTAGCTAAAAGCTAGCAGCTGCCGCTTACACCATTCTCTGCTTCATTGCTTCGTACAAGATCATTGCTGCAGCAACGGACACGTTTAGAGATTCGAAGTCTCCTTTCATTGGTATCTTAAATTGCTCATCGCACACTTTCATCAAGGCGGGATAAATTCCTTTATCCTCACTTCCCATTACAATAGCTGCGGGTTCGTTTAATTGTAGATTAAAAACGCTCTTTTCCGCTGTCATTTCGCTGGCGAAAACTTTTATGCCGTTTAGATGCAGTTCGTCCACAGCTTTCATTAAACTGTTTACCCGGCAAATGGCAACTTTTTCCAGCGCCCCGGCAGAGGTTGCAATGGCATCTTCATTTAAGGCCCCAACTCCTTTTTCAGGTATAATGATAGCGTGAACTCCGCAACATAAGGCGGTACGTGCAAGCGCACCAATATTTCTTACATCCGTTATTCCATCTAACATTAATAGCAATGGCACTTCACCTTTCTCTACTGTATAAGAAATCACTTCCTGTAGATCCTGATATTGTACTTTTGAAATAACCGCGACACAGCCTTCGTGGTTACTTACATTAAAACCGTTGAGCTTTTCAACCGGTACTTTATTTATTGGTATCTGGTTTTCGGTTGCTAACTTTTTTATCTGGTCGATTACGTCTCCATGTATAGTGCTAACCAGGTAGATTCTTTCTAACTGTTTACCTTGTTGTATAGCCTCAATTACTTTATTTCTACCTACAATTAGTGTATTCTTTTTGGGCCTGGCTTTTTGTTGCTGGTTTCGAAAATTCATAACAGCAAAGTAAAGACAAAATAACTCAAGTAAACGAAGCAACGACTGATAACCTACGACAGATACATGCGTGTGTAGTAACTTGTTTAGGCTGGAAGTTGAATTTGAATATAACACAAGCGAGCTCAATAGCATTACCAGCTTTGAATGGAGCGTCGCAAGAAAAGGCAAATCGAAGCGCTTTTGCTGGAAACAAAAAGACCTCTATTCTAATGAACAGAGGTCTTCGAGATATTATTAGGTAATTACTGAAGTTTAAAGGTCTCTTTTACTTTATCGACATAATCCAGTTTCTCCCAGGTAAACAACTCAACATCTACCGTTTTTATCTCACCTGAAGGTGATACAAACTGCTTGCTTTTTACCTCAGGTTCACGGCCCATGTGACCATATGCAGCTGTCTCACTATATATAGGAGATCTCAGTTTAAGGCGTTGTTCTATAAAATAAGGACGCATATCAAAAATGCCTTCCACCAGCTTTGCGATTTCACCATCTGACATTTCAACTTTAGCAGTACCATATGTATTTACATAAATACTTGTTGGTTGAGCAACTCCGATAGCATAAGAAACCTGCACTAATACTTCACTGCAAAGACCAGCAGCAACTAAATTCTTGGCGATGTGCCGAGTAGCATATGCTGCACTGCGGTCAACTTTAGAAGGATCTTTTCCGCTAAATGCTCCGCCGCCATGGGCACCTTTTCCACCATAGGTATCTACAATAATCTTACGACCGGTTAAACCTGTATCGCCGTGAGGTCCACCAATAACAAATTTACCGGTTGGATTTATATGGTATTTTATTTCGTTAGTAAAAAGATGGTTGTACTTCTGATATTTACTCTTAACTCTTGGAATTAAGATATTAATGATATCACTTTTAATTTTCGCCAACATTGTTTCTTCTGGCCCAAAGTCGTCGTGCTGGGTAGAAATAACAATTGCATCAATTCTTACTGGTTGGTTATTATCGTCATACTCTAAAGTAACCTGGCTTTTAGCATCCGGACGAAGATAACTAATGATGCCGTTTTCTCTTCGTAACACCGCTAACTCAAGAAGAAGCTTATGAGCAAGATCGAGCGCTAAAGGCATATAGGACTCTGTCTCATTAGTTGCATAGCCGAACATCATTCCCTGGTCACCTGCACCCTGCTCTTCCTTCGTTTCTCTGTCCACCCCTTGATTAATATCCGACGACTGCTCGTGAATAGCTGATAAAACACCGCAACTATTTGCCTCGAACATGTATTCACTTTTGGTATATCCTATTTTACGGATAACACCCCGGGCGATTTCCTGCACATCAAGATAAGCCTTACTTTTAACTTCACCCGCAAGCATAACCTGGCCTGTTGTAACTAAGGTTTCGCAAGCAACTTTACTTTGGGGATCAAAAGCTAAAAAGTTATCAATTAATGCATCGCTGATCTGGTCAGCTACTTTATCAGGGTGCCCTTCAGAAACACTTTCCGAGGTAAATAAATACGGCATAATTAGTTCAGTATTTTAAATTTTGGTTGCAAAGATAGGGGTTGAAGCGTTCCGTTATAATTTCGAATATACGATCCTCAACCTCATTCTTAATGGATTTTGCTTTGTCATTCCCCCACCGCCGAGACGAACCCGGCCTTCAGCTACATTATTAGCAACAGAGGGAGCTATAAAAAATGTGGAAGCTACATTTGGCTGCGGATATGGTGGAGTGTACCGAAGAGAATCATTGCTGGGCGCAGATAGTCTTAATGTAAGGCTGGTATCCTTTCTTGACACAATACCTTGTACATACCTGCTAACATCAAAGGTATAAGCTTTTACTATTCCATAGCCTGGCACTCCCCTCTCCATTAAATAACCACCGAACATTGAGATGTTTGGCGTTCCTTGTGAAACGACAAAGTCGTTTGGCACATTTATCTGCACTTTTTTGGTACTGTCATAACTGCTTAAAAGTAAATATCTGGGAGGAGTTAGAATTGAACTTAGGTTATTGCGATCAGGTGCCTGGTAGGTCAATAGCTCAGCACGATGAACGAGCATATTTGGAAGCAATCTAAGATCGGGAATTTTTACAGTTGCAAAAGAACCAGGAGTGGTTTGTATATAAACGAGACTATCGTTTTTGCCGTTGGCAAACGAACCTTCTATTTCAGATCCACTTCTGTTTCTTTTAATTGAGTTTCCATTTCCAGAAACAGGAACAGTGCCCCTTCCATCGCTAAATCTAAAATAACTTACAGAGGTGTCTGTTCTCGCCGAGTCTTTTATTTTATAAACATAGTATAACGCAAGTTTAGTATTGGTATCTACCAGGTTTATTCTAATCAACGCATTACCAGGACTACCTGCAGCCGGCAATACTGCGAATCCTTTAAAATTTTCGCGGAAAAGGGAGTCATTCCTATAAGCTCCGGTTGTTCCCGATGAGTCGAACTGACTCATAAATTTAGTAGCAACCGAACTCGACAGTTTTATTCTAATTTGATTGCTGGCACTTTCGAAACGATTTTTTACAGAATCATCTAAAGCGGGAATATCTATTGTAGCCGAACCGAGTAAACTACCTGTTCTAAAGGTTTTATTTAGGTTGAACACAGTATCTCCTCTTAGTGGTTCTCCAAGTTCACGTACTTCCCAATTTTGACTCTTAGAAATATCACCATAAACTCCTTTGTAGCTCAAAATGAGAACTGCAGAATCGGGCCTTAGTTCAGCTTTATTAGGTAATGAAAAAGGATAACTGGTTGGTTTCAATTCAAAATATGCAGCAGCAGTTGTCTTTCCAAATAAAGGATCATCATTAATAACCCCAATTACATGATCATCAGTTTTATAAATCTTAGCAGAGTCCCCGAACTTATCAAAATAATTTTCTGTAGTAACATCGAGAGATGTATCTAAAGTTGTGACCCCATCAATGGTAGGAATTAACCCGCTGCCTATAGTTGTAGATTCGATTTTTGTACAGGCTGAAATAATAAAAAAAATAGCAATAACTATGCTGAAAAGCTTACGCATCTAGTTGAAAGAGATTATATTAAGGGGGTTAATTTACTTCGACGCAAGGTCGCTATACAATTCTAAATACTCTGTTAAATCAGTATCCCAACCTTTAAACGGAATGACCTTTTTCCCCTTTACTTTTGAAAACTCTTCAACAAGTTTCTTGTCAATATTTTCTGCTCCGAATGTGATCGCGTCGGCGTTGGAAGCAGCGCCTCTTTGCAGAGCGTAACTGGTAGCTTCTTTAAAAATTTCCAGATCTTTTTCTTTCAGGCTTGTATGTATTAATGCTTTCTTAGCAAAATCATCGCTAAGTTTTTCTTCAAAGGTGTCGCTGCCGAGAGTATAAATAACTTTACTATGAGCAAAAACAGGTTCTTTTTTATAAACTGTCTTAAGATACAGGGGGACCAATGCGGTCATCCAACCACTGCAATGAATAACGTCAGGAGGCCAACCAAATTTTTTCACAGTTTCAAGGGCTCCTTTGCAGAAGAAAATAGATCTCAAATCATTATCGTCGTACCATTTCTCGTCTTCATCATTAAAAACGAACTTTCTCTTAAAGAAATCTTCGTTATCTAAAAAGTATACCTGCAACCGTGCATTTGGTAAAGAGGCTACTTTAATCTGTAAAGGATAGTCATCATTATCAACACTCACATTAATTCCTGATAACCTCACAACCTCATGAAGGCGGTGCCTTCTTTCATTGATCGTACCGAAACGTGGCATAATGCATCTCACCTCCAAACCCGCATCATTGCTCTTAATTGCCAGTTTATTCACTATCTCCGCAAATTCCGTCAGCTCTAAATAAGGGGACATTTCGTTCGCAATAAATAAAATTCTTTTCTTTGTTGACATTATTCCAATTGGTTTACTCTAGCCCTGCTAAAAAAGGGTGTGCATAACTAATCAATTTTATCCGAATCGCCAGAATTGAGGATTTCGGCAATTCAAACAAGTATAAATGATCTTATTTAAAGAAGCAGCCTCGTTAACAGAACACATAAATAAATTAAAGCAGAAAGGGTATTCAATCGGCTTTGCTCCTACGATGGGTGCGCTTCATTATGGACATATTTCTTTAATTGAAAAATCGAAAAATACGTGTGATATAACTGTTTCAAGCATTTTTATAAATCCCACCCAATTCACAGATGCGGGAGATTTTGAAAAATACCCGGTAACTCTTGGAGACGACATTTTGCTTTTAACTAAAGCAGGATGCGATGTTTTATTTCTGCCTTCCATTGCGGAGGTTTACCCCAATGGAACTTCAGCAGCACAGCATTTCGAAATAGGGGAAATCGAATTTCTTCTTGAGGGAAAATTCAGACCAGGACATTTTCAAGGAGTTTGCCAGGTTGTTGATCGGTTATTAAATATTGTAAAACCTGGCAAACTGTTTATGGGACAAAAAGATTACCAGCAATGCCTTGTTGTAAAACGGCTGGTACAATTAACGGATTTACCTGTTGACATCATAACGGTAGAAACACTTCGTGAAGCATCGGGCCTTGCTATGAGCAGCAGGAATTTGCGATTGAATGAGCAGCAAAAAAAAGATGCAGCAGGAATTTCAAAGATGCTTCAGTATATAAAACAAAACATCCCTACCATCCTATTTTCAGAGCTTGAAAAATATGCACGCAATTACCTGTTAGGTTCAGGCTTTACTAAGGTCGACTATGTAAGCATTGCGGACGCTGCTACACTACATCCCGTCCGGTCCATTAAAGAAGGCCGAAAACTGGTGGTTTTGATTGCTGCTTTTATCGGCGAGATAAGATTAATTGACAATGTGGCTTTAGCAGACTAAAGTTTTTTGATACTTAACCGTTCTCCTTCTTTCTCCATGTTTAGCCTATATTGCACACCTAAGCGACGATGAAAAAGAAAATTTTAAACATACTTAAATATCTCTCGTTTCTTGGCCTCGGGGTTTTTCTTGTTTGGTGGAGTCTTCACCAGATACCGCCAGAAAAATGGAAAGATTTTAGAACCGCTTTTTCTACAGCTAAATATTGGTTACTGGTTCCTGTTTTTTTTATTTTATTGGCAAGCCATTTCCTACGGGCTGTTCGATGGAAAATGTTGATATTGCCCATGGGCTACCGGCCATCCCTTGTCAACACATTCTTTGCAGTAATGATTGGCTACTTAGCGAACCTGGCAATCCCAAGACTTGGCGAAGTATTAAAATGTACCATTCTTGCTAAATATGAACATGTACCTGCAGAAAAACTGGTCGGAACAATCGTAGCTGAACGTGCCTTTGACTTTGTTTGTCTTATCCTCGTATTTTTATTAGCCTTTGCGTTGCAATTCCAGGTGATTGGATACTTCGGAACCAATCTATTAAAAAGGTTATTCCTAAGTAAAAGCGGGGGCTTCAACACTACAAAAATTTTAATAACAATTGCAGTTATAGCTGCTGCATTCCTTATTACATGGTATTTATTTAAAAGGTTTCCAAAAATGCCCTTAATCATTTCAATTAAAAAAATAGTAAAAGGCGTTTGGCAGGGCATAATAAGCGTTAAAGATTTAAAACATAAGTGGGGCTTTATCTTTTCAAGTCTTGGTATCTGGGCCATGTATTTAATGGGCACGTGGATTGGTTTTGCAGCAACAGCGGGAACGTCAGGTTTATCATTAGATACTGCGGTATCTGCGCTTGCCTTTGCCAGCATAGGCATGATTATAACCCCGGGCGGCATTGGCGCTTATGCATTTTTTCTTGCTAAAGTTCTCGAGCAACATGATGTTCCATTCGCACTCGGTTTTGCAAATGGAACCTTACAATGGTTTGCCCAATTTCTGATAATTATATTTGCAGGCTTTATATCGTTGGGTTTCCTGCCCTACTTCAATAAAAAAACAAATAAACATGAAGAAGCCGGAAGTAATTCCATCTAAAATATATACACGCGAAGAACTGGTAAAACAAGTCGCAAGATGGCGGTTTTTGGGGAAATCAATTTCTTTTACAAATGGCTGCTTCGACATTTTACATTCCGGCCATATATCCTCTCTTAGCGAAGCCGCCAGAGAAGGAGACATTTTGATTGTTGGTGTGAATACAGATGCAAGCACTAAACGACTAAAGGGTCCTGAAAGGCCGGTTAATGATGAAAGTAGCCGTGCTTTGTTGCTTGCAAGTCTTGCCATCGTTGATGCAGTTACGCTTTTTGATGAAGACACTCCGTATGAATTAATTACTGCAGTGATGCCAGATGTTATAGTAAAAGGCGGCGATTACACCCTAGAACAAATGATTGGAGCCAAAGAGGTTATTGCAAATGGTGGAAGAGTGGTCATCAATCCTATTGTTGAAGGTTTTTCAACAACTGGTATAATAGAAAAAATAAGAAAATTAGGATAAGTATTGGTAACAGATTTTTAAGCAAAGGTTTAAAAATCCTTTTTGGTAACCAGCAGCAGAACTTTCTTTTGACATCAGTTGCGTCGCACACTGCATCTTTTATCATTCTATTCAACTTTCTCCCAGTCACTGCATTTACTGCCGCGAGTTTGAGGATTGGAACAGTTTTAAAAGCGATACCAACTGTAAGTACCAGCAAATTCAAAATAACTTTCAGCGCAGCTTTCTTTAAAAAAAATAAGATATATACTACATCCTGATAAAGCTTTGAGTAATCTAACTGACCAAAACGCGGACGTACCAAAGCGTTACTTTATTATAAACAAACCCTATAATATGGTATCGCAGTTTGTTAGTTCTCATAAAGTAAACTTACTTGGCGATCTTGGTTATCCCTTCCCTGAAGGCACACATGCGGTTGGAAGATTAGATACAAACTCTGAAGGCTTGTTAATCCTGACGACGAATAAAAAAGTTACACGGCTTTTATTTGAAGGGGAAGTGAAACACAAAAGAACCTACCTGTTACAAGTTGAAAAAAAAGTAAGCGAAGAAACATTACAAAAATTAAGAAGCGGCGTAACCATAAGGGTCAAAGGTGGTGGAGATTATGTTACTACACCGTGTGAAGCAGAACTGGTAGAAAAACCTGAAAGTTTATTTAAAGGAGGTTATAAGACGTCAGAATATAAAACTTACTCATGGCTAATGTTATCATTAACCGAGGGAAAATTTAGACAAGTCAGAAAAATGGCTGCTGCAGTAAAGCATCCGTGCAAAAGACTGATACGAGTTGCGATTGAAGATTTGCAACTAGGAGATTTACAACCGGGCGGTGTAAAAGAATTAAATGAAAGAGATTTCTTTAAATTACTTAAAATAGAAATACCGGGTGTTTAAATTAATGCACACCCTCCTGCCTATTCCTTCTTTTTAATTTTTAATTGTCACACTTAATCGTGCCCGCTGTAAAATAAAAAAGCCGCAAAAGTGTTCACCAAAACACTATTGCAGCATATTCAGGTTTTCTCCAACAACTGGAAAAGAACTGTCAGTTGTAAGTCTAACTATCCCAGACCGTGGCCCAATAAGATATAGGCCCAATAGCCTATAACTCCAGCCACAATTATAGCTAGTGTTACCTTTTCAGTTAAACCATGATTTTGTGTAGATTTGTCCATAGTACGATAATTATAAATGATTAATAAATTACAAAGCCTTGAGGGTGGCTTTTCATAGTATGGAGCGAAAAAGATCAGTAGTTGAAAATATCGTTGAAAAAGAAATAACGGTTATTTTCCGAATAAAGTTAAATCAGTTTTTCAATATTTAATTATTTTATTTTAACTATTTGTCAAACCTATACAACTATTTCTTAAAAATTTACCCTTTTTCGCCCAATTCGACTCTCAGCCAGGACAAAAACAGCATTTCTTTTTTTTGGAGGTCCTTTTCTGCCCGACCCCGCCACGAGAAATAATGCTCTTCTCTATTTTACCCCAACCTACTAATTCATTTATACTTTTTAAACCTTAAATGGCGTTTATGTAAAATAACCTATTTAAGAGAAGATTAATGAAACCCATTTTAATCATTGCTTTTATATGTTCTGTCAACATAACATCTTTCGCACAGAACGCAATTCTATGGAACGAAAAACAGCCGCTCCAATGGCTTCACTTTAGCGGGCCGGTAAATGAAAACAGCAAGTTTGACGCCGAAAGCTTTGCTGAAGTGAAATTCAATTATGTATTTAATAGTCCGACAGATTTTTATTTTGATGTTTATGCAAACTTCAATAAAGACATTTCGTGGTGCAAAAAAGAATATCAAACAGCCGATTTATTAAAACACGAACAACTTCATTTTGACATTGCAGGGCTCTACGCAAAAAGGCTGAAAGCAGCTTTTGAAGGCTTCCAATATTCAGAAGATTTTAAAAACGAGATCCAGCAGATATTCGACCAAAAGAAAACTGAATACCACTTGATGCAACAACAATATGACGAGGAAACGAATCATTCACTTAAGAAAGAAAGGCAAAAAGATTGGGAAGTATCTATATCTGTTCAATTGAATGAACTAAAATATAAATTCAATTATGCAAAAAAATAATATTCAAATTATCGCTGACCGATCTTTAAAATGCTTGCTTTAATTAGCTTGCTGATTAACTGATTATCCCCACTGCCTTCTTATTTTTCCCTTTAACAAAAACTTATCTTACTCTTTTAAAATCTGGGCATCAATTTGCTTTTGCAGGAATTGAACGACTGAAAAACCACGTTCACCCCTAGCATGAAAAAGCAAATTTTACTTTTAGCAAGTCTTATTATTTCAACTATTGCGATGGCTCAGGTTAAACCATCTTTTGGCATTCGCGCAGGTGTAACATCTTCGAAAATGAGTGGAGAGGCTGTCAACAATCTTCAAAACCTTCTTGATTTTTCTGGTGGCATGGTATCAACAAATAACCGCCAGGGTTTCTTTGCAGGCGGCTATGCAGCGATCCCCATAAGTGATATCATTTCCATAGAACCGGCAGCTTATTATTCGCAAAAAGGTTACGAACTAAAAGGCTCATTAAATCTAAAAGGTGTTGAGTTTTTAGGAGCTAATGCCAAAGCAAAACTAAACTCTCACTACATTGATATTCCTGTAGTCGTTAAGGCGAATTTGAGTGGGTTTCAAATCTTCGCAGGCCCACAGTTTTCATATCTTCTTAATGCTGATGTAAAGACTACTGCAGGTGTTCTTGGTTTTAATTTATTAAATAATAAACTCGACGCTACAAACCAGTTTAACAAAACAGACTTCGCGATAACAGGTGGAGTTGGATACCAAATCACACGAAGCATAAACGTTATGGCTTCTTATGATCATGGCCTGGCTAAAGCAGATGCAAATAAAAATCTAAACTCATATAACCGTTCTTTTAAAGTTGGTCTGGGAATGAGTTTCTAACTTTTAATTAAACTAATAATGAGTTGCTCTTTACGCAACTCATTATTAGTTTCCACTAAGTGCTTAAAGAATTTATGCATTTTCATTTATGCTGCATTAAAAGTAATTTTTAATTTTTCAAGAACAGTTTCTTCTCCCCAAATCCTTTCACCTTTCAACGCATTTAAATGTGCGATAATTTCCGAGGCTATCTCATCATTCATCTGGCTTTTATATAACCTGATTGCACTTTCCTTATCAATAGTACAGTTCAATAATCCATCAGTACTGCTGGAAAGAATTACTCCCAATTCATCCTCCAACTCTTTTAGATGTAATTCTATTTGTTGCTGCGTAATTCGTTTGGCATATGGAAGGTCTTCATAAAATAGCACATCTATTTGATCGTATAGTTTAAGCACTGCAGCGCGGCATATAGCATGGTCAATATGATTTCCAATTCCAAGAGGGCTCAACAACAAACCGTCAACATGATGAGCCAGTAATTTCCGAAGTTCTTCAATCAATTCCAACTCATTTTGCTGAAAAGGTTGTTGCTGGAAAATATAGCCGTTTCTTAACGGAGCATCGAGCAAGTCCAGATTAATTATATTGATGTTAGCATTGAAGGTTTGATAGAAAACGGCATCTTCATTTTTCCTTAAAAGACTTACAGCAGTTACCTCTTTATTTTCAACCGCGATCGCTGTCCATTTGGTTACGGTAAAGCAGTTTATTATAGTAACCGGGATATTATTATTAGCACACTTCGAAATAGTGAGTGCCAGGCCAAAAGCAGCATCGTCGATGTGAGGCGAAAGAATATTTATTTTCAATGGCTATATTTTTAAGGGAAATACTTTAGCCGCAGAGACACTCAGGCTCAAAGGATCGAAAGAATATTCTTTGATTCATCTTAGTGCCTCAGCGTCTTAGTGGCATCCATCCTACTCCACAACCTTTGCGTTCATTAGCCTTAGCGGATTAGAAACCGGTGTCTTTTTAGAAATGATATAAGGCGGTACAACGAGGTAATGAATAGCATTGTTTACAAAACAATTGACTGCGTCTTTTAATGTTTCTACCATTGTTTCATTCTTGCCATTAAAAGACGTATTTGCGATAATTCCCACGCCTGTTTTTTCCTTAAAATTTGTTATCACGTTATAGATAAACTCATTATCCGCCCTGCTTACTGTTTGTATCCTGGCGCTATGGTCAACGTGCTCTATTGTAGGAAATTTGTCCTTGTATTTATCATTGACAAAAGCAGTAAACAACATAAAAGGCGTTCTTCCTTTAAAATTAAAGTATTCGCTCACGTCTTCTTCCAATACAAATGGTGCAATAGGCCTAAACCACTCACGGCCTTTTATAAATGCGTTTATCCAAAATTTATTAACTGCATACCGTACGTCGCCAAGAATACTTCGATTGCCTAATGCACGAGGACCAAATTCGCTGTGACTTTGAAATACACAAAGTATCTTTCCCCACATTAGATGGTTTGCGCATATTTCTACCAGGTTTTCCGGCTGTTCAATTGTTAAGTCCTCATACTCTTCTTCAATCAATTTAGTGACTTGATGTATATCCACTTCAGGCCCTAAATAATCCAAACGCCAGTCATATTCATTCTTCATTTTATAACACTCCATGGCGCCGTAAATGGCGCAACCAACAGAACTACCGCCATCATGTGGAGCTGGCGGAATAAAAACGTCATAGCCCCGTTCCAAAACCTTTGTATTGGCAACACAGTTTAGCGCACAGCCACCTGCATATGCTATGTTTTTTGTACCAGTAGTTTCAGTTAACCAGTCGGCAATTTGTATTAATGCTTTTTCAAAAACATCTTGCCCTATTGCAGCCAAATCCGCTTTTTCCTGGAAAGTTTTCTTTTCATCTATATAGTTATAATCGGTGCACTTAAACATATCCTGCCATTCCTGAGGGATAAAGACTTCGCCTTCCTTCACTATTAATTCCGGAAGCTTTAATGCATCGATATTTCCATAAGCAGCAAGTCCCATAACCTTGCCTTCGTTACCTTCTCCTTTAAACAAACATTCTGTTAGCTTATAATAAAAATTGCCAAGACCGTGTACGTTTTCAGGATCACGATCATGTAATTGCTTTTTAATGCATTTGATTTCTCCATTCTTACAATGATAATACGAAGCAACTTCAAACAAATTTTGCTTGCCTTCTTTACCCGGATAATCGTACTTTATTAATTCTACAGGACTACCGACGCTGTCGATGATCATGACTGCACAATCATCAAAACCGCTCGGAGGAAAGCAGCTATATAAGTGAGAAAGATGATGTGAAATTTCGACAATCCTTGCGTCAGGCTTTAGATTTAAAACTGTTCTTAATTCATGATGATATTCTACCATTCTCTCGCGCTCGGTATCCGCACTCCAACATTCTACAACCAAATCGTATGGCCGATCTACAACCGGGATATGTTCTTTATACAACTTCATATCCCCTACCCTACCCCAGTGATGTTTGCGTTTTGTCAATCGTTCCTTGTGAATCGACATGATGTGTTTACTGCCTTCAAATATTGAAATGGTCCCGTCTTGAGTCCTGTTAATCCCGAGGATAGTAGGTGCGCTCATAAGCAAGAAAAAGTTTAGATTTTATGTGTAAATGTGTCGGTTTATATTATAAAAAATTGTACCACAACAATTTACAAGAGAAGTTCTACAACTTATTACGGGAGTAAACAGATAAGGGAGCCAGGTCATTAAATTACAGATTGTATTGACCGTAATTGCATTGAAAAAGATGAGGGCAATGCCTATTCACCAGTTACCGTACTCTACTGTTTTCTCAGAAAGGCTATTTTTAAAACATTTTTCGTTGAAGGAAGAATTTTGAACCGGTCATCTATTCTATGACCTACTATCCAAACAATTTTTTTGTTCATTTCTACAACCCAAACTTTTTCCTTTTCAGTTTTTGATAGCTTCTGATCAGTGAAGAAACGACTAAGCTTTTTTTTCTTTTTCATCCCTAATGGATAGAAATAATCGCCCTGTTTCCACTTTCTCAAAAGAAGCGGAAAAGTGATTGCATCAAGCCCGGCGAATGCGATATCTGCATCGGGTGAAATTTGGAGAGAACCGGAAGCATTAATTGTTTCAAGTCTCAATTCTCCACCTTCAAATGCTACTTTGTTATCGGCTTCTTCAATTACAATATTTAAAGCATCCAAAGATTGTATTGGAGAAATAATGAGCCATTTCCTGTTTTTAATAATTCGGTAAGATGAGGATGAAACATACTTTCCCGTCTCACTTTCAAGTAATCCACGAACATCGGCAACCTGGTTGGAAGTAAAACCAAAGTCTTTAATGATCTCATAAATAATCGTAGCAACAGGGGATGACTTCTGCAGCCTTAAAACAGGAATATGCACTTCATTGCCTTTAAATTCAAGCAGTTTCTTTTTGTGTTGTTCTACTGATTGTTTGTAAAGTTCTTCAGCTTCCACAAAACGTAAGATGTTTTTCTGCAGGTTATCCTCCACATTTGGATAGATCTCTTTAAGCAACGGAAACAACTGGTGACGAAAAAAGTTTCGGGTGTATTTGTCAGAAAGATTGGAACTGTCTTCAACAAAATCCAGTTTGTGTTGCTGTGCATACTCCACCAGCTCCTCTTTTTTTGCAAACAAAAGTGGTCTGAATAGCTTTCCCTGAACTGGTAGAATTCCATGCAGCCCTGATATTCCTGTTCCTTTAAACAGATTCATTAAAATCGTCTCAATATTGTCGTTTGCATGATGAGCAGCCAGGATGTATTTAATGTGATCGGCTTTGGGTTTCGGGTTTAAAGTTTCAGGGTTTAGGTCTTCAATAGCACTCTCATTGGCAATTGAACTTTGCCCATTTACAATTGACTGAAACCAGTCGTAACGCAGTTCCCTTGCAGCTACTTGTATTGACACTTTATTTCCAGTCGCATACTTTTCTGTTTCAAATTTTTTAACCAGCACTTCTTTGCCATACTTTTCTCCGAGGCTTCTAACAAATGCCTCATCTCTTTCGCTTTCATCACCCCTTAGCTGAAAATTGCAGTGTGCTATAACAAAGTCATATCCTGCTTTAAACATCAAATCACATAAAACCACACTATCAACTCCGCCGCTTACAGCAATTAATTGTTTATCCTTTTTTTGAATAAAAGGAAATTGCTTAAGGTGCTGAATAAATCGTTCTTGCAAGTTCATAAATAAAATAAAGCCCTTCTGTTTTGAAGCAGAAGGGCTTTTATGAGTATGTTTAAATTAACTTAATTTCATCAATGCAACTGTGCCTACAATCGCAGTAGCTGTTGCGACCATCCATTTAATAATGTCAACTTTAGCTTCACTTATTGTACTTAACAACTTGCCTTCTGTCTTTGCTAAATCTTCTTTTGTAGCAAAAACAGAAGTTTTTTCATTTAAACGTGTTTCTACCTTATTTTCTAAAATTTGAATAAAAGCCTCCGCTTCACTTTCTCCAATCTTCGCTTTCAGTAACTCGTATAGTTTTATTTCCGAAACTACCATAGACCGTTTAGTTAATCAAACTAAATTACTCAATTTTATCAAATGTGACTTTCTTATATCCTCAACCTTTCTTCGCTTCTTTTGCCCAGGTATCTTTTAAACCAACAGTGCGATTAAAAACAAGTTGGTCTTCGCTGCTATTTTGGTCTAAAGTGAAATATCCTTTTCTCAAAAACTGGTACGGCTCACCAGCAATAGCCTTGCCTAGTGCTGGCTCAATAAAAACATTTGGCAAAACATGTAAACTATCGGGATTAATATATTCTTTAAAATCGCCTTCTTCATTTGAAGGATTTTCAACCCTAAACAATCGATCGTATAACCGCACTTCAGCCGTTAAAGCATTTTGAACATTCACCCAATGAATGGTTCCTTTTACATTAATTCCACTGGTATCACTTCCACTCCTGCTTTCCGGAATATAATCAGCATAAACCTCTATTACATTGCCAGCTTCATCCTTTTTAAAGCCTGTGCATTTAACTATATAAGCATATTTCAATCGAACAGTTAATCCAACACCCAGTCGAAAAAATTTCTTTGGCGGCTCTTCCATAAAATCTTCTCTTTCTATCCATAACTCCTTTGAAAAAGGAATGGTACGACTGCCTCCGCCATCTTCGGCTTCCGGGTTATTTTCACCAATCAATTCTTCAACTTGTCCTTCCGGATAATTTGTAATAACAAGTTTTATAGGATCTAATACAGCCATTCGGCGGGTCGCGTTTTTATTCAAGTCTTCTCTTACGCAAAACTCAAGCAAGCTTAAGTCTATCAGGTTTTCCCTTTTTTGAACGCCGATCTTATCGCAAAACAAACGAATGCTTTCCGGTGTGTAGCCTCTTCTTCTAAACCCTGCAATGGTTGGCATTCTTGGGTCATTCCATCCATCTACCAACTTCTCTTCTACCAGTTGCAAAAGTTTGCGCTTGCTCATGACCGTGTACGTCATATTCAATCTTGAAAACTCATATTGATGACTAGGGAATATGTGAAGCTTTTCAATAAACCAATCGTACAACTCGCGATGAGGTATGAATTCAAGTGTACAGATAGAATGTGTCACATTTTCGATGCTATCGCTTTGACCATGTGCAAAGTCATACATGGGGTAAATGCACCAGGCGTCACCGGTTCTATGATGATGGGCATGTTTAATACGATACATTAGAGGATCGCGCATCTGCATATTAGGACTCGCTAAATCTATTTTAGCACGCAAGACTTTATCACCATCTTTAAACTCACCTGCTCTCATTCGGGCAAATAAATCCAGGTTCTCGGCTACACTTCTGTTACGGTATTCGTTGCCTTTTCCTGGCTCTGTTGGAGTGCCTTTTTGAGCAGCAATTTCTTCAGGAGTGCTATCATCAACGTAAGCAAGACCTTTTTTTATAAGGTCGATCGCAAACGAATACAACTGCTCAAAATAATCTGAGGCGTATAATTCCTGCGCCCATTCAAAGCCAAGCCATTTTACATCTTCTTTTATACTATCAACGTATTCAACATCTTCTTTTACAGGGTTTGTGTCATCAAAACGGAGGTTCGTTTTTCCGCCATATTTAAGGGCAAGTCCAAAATTTAAGCAGATGCTTTTTGCATGACCAATATGTAAATAACCATTAGGCTCAGGAGGAAAGCGGGTGACTATACTACTGTATCTTCCCGCAGCCAAATCCTCTTCCACTATCTCTTCAAGAAAGTTCAGGCTCTTTTCTTCAGTCTTTATTTTTTCTACATTCATTATACACGTATTGGCTGCGAATTTACGAATTTGACTTTCCATTTGTAAAAAACAAAAAGTTACAATTGAGATTGAACATGTGATGCTCAATCACATATTTCAATTCCGCTCCTCATTTTTGCCTTTCCAGGCACTTGTCGATGTAATTCTTTTGCAGAAAATATGACAATATGAAAGCAATAAAATTACAGGCACTGGCGATGGTTGCTAAAGTGGTAGCCACAAAAAAGCAAACAGATCTTTTGATCATAAGGATAACAAATCTGAAAATATTTACCACTATTGAGTCCCTGGTAATAAGTATGGCTCAGTAAATCTTTTGCCATTGCTGAGACCACATCTCAATAAAGATTTGCCGTAAAAGTGAGTGACACAACAATGCTACATGTTGTTTTAAAGCTGGCCCCAAAAATCTTAAAAAAACACTCCGGCATCAAGCAAGACATGAAAAAGTCCCTTCAGAGATTTAGGGCTTTACCGATTTACGGCTCCACCAAATCTTCGTACGACGCCTGCAATTCGTTGTAGCTATGCTGGTCACCAGCTTCCTTTGCGGCAGCCATCCCTTTTTCATACCACTTTATTGCAAGCTCGTTATCCCCGGTTCGCTCCAACAACTTTGCAAGATGATAATACGATCCCACGTAGGTAGGTTCATGTTGCAGAATGTCTTCAAACAATTTTCTCGCTTCGGTATCATTACCGATTTTTATAAACTCGAGCGCCAAAGCATGACGCAGAAAACTGTCGGTTGGAGAAGCTTTTAAGTATTCCTGCAGTTTATTTATCCTGTCCATAAAATTTTAAAATAATTTCTTTAAAAGCTTCCTGAAAAATAAAGCTCACTTATATTTGTATATATTAGTTGCATAAACAACTTTACCAAAATGTGTTTGCATGAAAATATTAGTTTGCATTAGCAAAACACCTGATACTACCGCAAAAATAGCCTTCAAAAACGGTAATACGCAATTTGAAGAAACGGGAGTTCAGTGGATCATAAACCCTTATGATGAATGGTATGCATTGGTACGGGCGATTGAATTAAAAGAAAAAGATCCATCAACTATTTTGCATTTGGTGATGGTAGGAGGTGCTGACGCCGAACCTATTATTCGTAAGGCGCTTGCATTAGGTGGAGATGAAGCAATTCGCATCAATACAACTAAACTGCAGGACAGTTTTTATGTAGCATCTCAAATTGCTGAAGTAGCAAAAAACGGCGGTTACGATTTGATTTTTACAGGCAAGGAAACGATCGATTACAATGGTTCATCTATAGGAGCAATGGTTTCTGAATTACTCGACCTGCCTTATATTTCATTAGCAACAAAATTTGACGTACAAGGATCTACAGCAACTGTAACGCGCGAAATTGAAGGCGGCGAAGAGGTAAACGAAGTATCGCTTCCTATAGTGGTTAGTTGTCAGAAAGGAATGGCTGAAGCGAGGATTCCGAACATGCGGGGGATCATGTCGGCTCGTACAAAACCTCTAAAAGTGGTTGAACCTATAGAGGCTGATGAACTAACGGGCATTAACAGTTTTGAACTTCCACCTGCGAAAGCAGGCGTGAAAATGATCAGCCCGGATAACATGGCAGAACTGGTTAGATTGCTACACGAGGAAGCGAAAGTGATATAGCGGGTTAGTTTGTTTTGAGTTTTCGAGTTCTATGTATCGAGTTGGCGAGTGAAGGTCTTTTTGGGACGAACATTTTGAATTCTATTCGACATCGTTGTGTCACTCACTTATACTTGTAGTTTTTTGTTCAACGTGTTGAAGCACCACCCCAATTCATTTTCAAATTACCTAATTTTCAAATTGTGTTATGGTTTTAATATTAGCAGACCAAACAGATGGTCAATTTAAAAAAACTGCTTTTGAAGCCCTCTCCTACGGAGCCAAAGTAGCAGAACAGTTGGGAACAACAGCTGAAGCCGTCGTGCTTGGCACTGTGTCAGCCGACCTTTCGGCTCTAGGGAAATATGGTATAAAAAAAGTGCATCATGCTGCAAACGAAAGTTTGAATGTTTTAGATGCGCAACTATACACAAGAGTGATAGCCGATGCAGTAAAATCCACCGAGGCAAAAGTTCTTGTGCTTCCTCATAATAACACCGGCCGGGCAATTGCCGGCAGATTATCCGCCCGTTTAAAAGCAGCAATGGTTCCGGCAGCGGTTAGTTTACCTGATACAACAAATGGTTTCGTGGTTAAAAAAGTTGTGTTCAGTGGAAAGGCTTTTGCCAATGTCTCTCTGAACACAGACATTAAAATCATTTCTCTAAACATGAACGCTTATAAAGCCGTAGCCGGTGAAGGCATGGCCGAGGTTGTGCAATTGAATGTAAACGTTGACGCTCCTAAAGTAAAAGTTACCGCAACCGAAAAAGTGAAGGGTGAAATTCCATTAACGGAAGCGACCCGTGTAGTAAGCGGCGGGCGTGGCTTGAAAGGTCCTGAAAATTGGGGAATAGTCGAAGACCTTGCGCATGCTTTAGATGCAGCCCTGGCTTGTAGCCGCCCGGTTGCTGATGCTGGTTGGAGACCACACCATGAGCACGTGGGTCAAACCGGTATTGCTATTGCACCGAACTTGTATGTTGCTGCTGGTATTTCAGGCGCTATTCAACACCTGGCCGGCGTTAACAGAAGCAAAGTTATTGTTGTAATAAACAAAGACGCTGAAGCGCCTTTTTTCAAAGCTGCTGATTATGGCGTGGTAGGCGACGTTTTTGAAGTTTTACCAAAATTTACCGAAGAAGTTAAGAAGTTGAAAGGGGCTTAATTACAAAGCAAAACAGGAATGCATGTTTTATGACAGTTTTCCTTGCAACAATAATAATTTGACTTTTAAAATTGCAGTAACTGCCAATGTATCTGTAATAATTCCATTTTCAACCATTTGGTAAGCTTCTTCGAAAGGAACTTTCTTTACAACCAATTGTTCAGTTTCTTCGGGCATCGCTTCTTCCTGTCTTAAACTTCTTGCCAGGAAAACGCTGCCATATTCGTCGGTTACAGAATTTGATAAATGCAGGTCTAAAAGTTTTGTCCACTCTTCTGCAACAAGCCCTGTTTCCTCTTTCAATTCACGTTTAGCAGACTCTAATGGGTCTATTCCCAATGGTCCGCCACCTTCAGGTATTTCCCAGCTATACTTGTTTAATGGAAAGCGATATTGACCTACCAAATAGGTATTCAACTCTTCATCCAAGACAATTATTCCTATCGCATTATTCTTAAAATGCACTTTGCCGTAAATCCCTTTTCCTCCGGCTGGATTTAGTACATCGTATTCTGAGAGAGAGATCCACGGGTTGTCATAAACTGCTTTTTCATTTAAAACAGTCCACGGGTTATGTTGTTCGTTCATTGGTCAAAATGATTATTCCTGAGTTTAAACGTATCGATGAAGAATAATTAAGGCATCAAGGCTCCGCTGTTCTTCACCACAGTAGTACGAAAGCTAAATTGAAATACCCTTGCCGAAAACGGGCTGTTTCGTTTTCGGCTGCCATTTTTTGTTTCTTTTTTGGGTAAGCAAAAAAGAAAATATTCTAAAGCGGAATTGCAAGAACAAAATGTTCGCATCGTACGAAGGCTGAAGCAGGATA
>JAOQAJ010000040.1 GCA_025963675.1 Segetibacter sp. | reverse complement strand
AACTTTTATCTTTTCATTCAACTCTCTATGTAAGGTATGGTTCTCCCAAAGACATTTTTCATGAATTGATATCAATCTATCATGTTGAAAAAGTTTTTACAAATCATGACTATGAACCTTATGCTTCAGAAAGAGACCAAAATGTAAAAGAGCTATTAAATGCCAACGGTATTTCATTTCATACATATAAAGACCAGGTAATATTTGAGAAAAATGAAGTTCTAAAAGATAACGGGGAGCCATATACAGTTTTCACTCCTTACAGTCGAAAATGGAGATCTGCTTTAACTGAATTTTATACCAGTTCTTATCCTACCGAAAAGTACTTTCATCATTTTCTTCAAAAAAATCCTGACCCTATTCCTTCTCCCGAGAGTTTCGGTTTTCAAACATCGCCTCACCCTTTTCCATCAAAAAGTTTAACCGAAGAAATTGTCAGAAAGTATGGCGATACAAGAGACTTCCCGGGGATTGAAAATGGTACATCACGCCTTGGAGTTCATTTGCGTTTTGGTACTGTTAGCATTCGCGAAATAGTTCGCATTGCCACAAGTTTGAATGACACTTATTTAAATGAATTGATCTGGAGAGAATTTTACCAGATGATTTTGTGGCATTTTCCCAGGGTGGGCCGGGGTCATTCGTTTAAACCTGAATATGAAAAAATCGAGTGGCGCAATAACGAAACGGAATTTGAAAAGTGGTGCACCGGAATGACGGGTTATCCAATTGTAGATGCCGGTATGAGAGAGTTGAACGCAACAGGTTTTATGCATAACAGGGTTAGAATGGTTGTCGCATCATTTCTAACCAAACATCTTTTGATAGATTGGAGGTGGGGCGAAGCTTATTTTGCTCAGCAGTTGTTGGATTATGAACTGGCTTCTAACAACGGCGGTTGGCAGTGGGCCGCAGGAAGTGGTTGCGATGCTGCTCCCTTCTTCCGCATTTTTAATCCCCATCTTCAGACAATAAAATTTGATAAAGGACTTGAATATATCAAAAAATGGATTCCCGCGTTAGATGACCTTTCCTATCCTCAGCCAATGGTTAATCATGATTTTGCACGAAAGCGCGCACTGGAGGTCTATGGAAGAGCATTGAAAAAATAACTTCTACATGCATCACAAATAGATGTTTCAAAACATACTCATCTGCATTACTCGCATTACAGAATCGCTGTTATTTCTTCACATCAGCTTGTTGCCTAACTTGCACAGGAATTAAGTAAACTATGCGCATCCTCACTTACAACGTTAATGGAATAAGAAGTGCCATTAAAAAAGGTTTTATTGAATGGCTGGCAACAGACCCGGCCGATATTATTTGCCTGCAGGAAGTAAAAGCACATAAAGGAGATATTGATATAGCCAGAATAGAAGCATTAGGTTATGAGACGTTTTGGTTTTTGGCTCAAAAAAAAGGCTATAGCGGCGTAGCTATTTTAACCAAAATAAAACCTGACTACGTAGAGTATGGAAGTAAGATAGAACAAAGTGATTTTGAAGGAAGGGTTATAAGGGCAGATTTTGGAGACATTTCTGTCTTCAGCGTTTATTTCCCCTCGGGCACTAGTGGCGAAATAAGACAGGCCTACAAATATTGTTGGCTCGACGAGTTTTTAGATTTTTTGAATGAACTTAAAAAGACCCGAAACAAACTGGTTATATGTGGCGACTATAACATTGCCCATAAAGAAATCGACCTGCACAATCCCGTTTCTAACAAAAAAACTACTGGATTTCTTCCGGCTGAGCGTGCATGGTTCGACAAGTTTTTAGACAACGGTTTCACCGACGGTTTCAGGCATCTAAACAAAGAGCCAGGGCAGTATTCGTGGTGGAATGTTTTAAGACCTGCTACAAGACTTGAAAACAAAGGATGGCGAATCGACTATATCAACGTAACAGATAATCTTAAAGATCGAATTGTTGACGTCAAAATTTTCCCACAAGTGAAACACAGCGACCATTGTCCGGTGTACCTTGAACTTCGATAAACGTAAGCAGAACAGTTTTTCTAAAATTAAAAACCGGCCATTTTCCTTGTTACTACGGCTTTTCTTTAATCCGTATTGGCTTAATAACGAACAAAGCCGAGAATACGAAAAAGCCCAGTGCTAATGCAGTACTGCTAAATTTGTAACCTTCGGCGATTTTCATGTTAACAGCTATTGCCACAAGACTACCGATGCAAGCAGATAGAATTAAATTTCTTAAAGTGATCATTTAAATAGGATATTTTGATTTTTGTTCAATGAGTGATTACTCCAATAAATAACGTCTTTGTGCCTAAGTTATTGCGACCAATTATTCGCAGAAATCAGCTTGTCGAATAGCCTTTTTTGGTAGCCGGCCTTTTCACAACATTCAACATCGTTGTGTCACTCACTTGTACTGCAAAATCTCTCGCATCATTTTATATTAGCGAAACCATATTTCCCGGTGGAATCTTTAGATCGCGCATAGCCAATTAAATGAACATGATTAGTCAAAATGATCCATCCTTTTAACAGTTGATCTCCTTTCTTGTTGAGAATATTTCAAGCTATCAAACATGATGTGTTTATATGCAGTCCTGCTTAACACATCTATCCAGTTTATTACTGCAACCGTTGTAAAATGAGGAGACTGACTATCACCACAGCGATCACGAGCGGCGATGATTCTTTTTAAAGCCAGCGTATAGGCAAATCATCTGCAAGCAAAATCTCATGTTTACCGCACGCAGTCCAGCCCCTATTTTACATATAGGTGCGCTTCGAAACACTCTAGCCCCCGGGGGATTAGTCCAGCAATATGCCGTCGTCGAGCCGACCGCACAAAGGCCTCACAACAAGACCCAGGCAGGACAGAAAGACCATAAAGCAAAAAGGCGTACGCTTTCTAAAACAAAAAAGCCACGGGCTCTTTTACAAACCAATGGCTTCATTCTATTTTATCTTCTTTACCCTTGCTACAGTTGCAGGTCATAAGACACTGCAACCGCATAGGCTACATCACCAGCCCGGGCAAAAGAAAATAATGATTTGCTCTCAACGCCCAGCCCCACTATCGGCAATACTCCTGTTGTACTAAACCG
>JAOQAJ010000031.1 GCA_025963675.1 Segetibacter sp. | reverse complement strand
CCGCTCAATAAAGTTGTTTTGTCTTTCAGAAATTCTTTTACTTCATCAATTCCCAGGTTGTTTACAACACTTGCCAGTAATACTTTGTACCCAATTGCTTCGTACATACTTTTCAGTTCGTCAAATCTCTCCATCTCTTTTTTTTTGTACACATCTGCTTTGTTAAATACAATCACAGCCGGAACATGAAATGCTTCGCATGAAACCAAAAAACGATCGATAAAACCTTGAGAGGTTTTAGGATCTCTTATCGTTGCAAATAAAAAGCTTTGGTCAAGGTTAGATGCAACAATATGATGTTGATTTTTATTGTGAGGAGAGACCCGTGCGATGTAATTTTTTCTATCATGAATAGTCGTGATCGTTGCAGTGCTTTCCAGCTCATTTTCAAGATCCATCTCTACCACGTCGCCCACAGCAATCGGGTTTGTAGAGGTTAAGCCGCTGATCTTTAAAACCCCTTTTATACGCGCATTGAAAATCTTCCCATCTTCAGTCTTCGTCACGTACCAGCTTCCCGTCGATTTATAAATTAAAGCCTTCATAAAATCGAAGTTAAGACAAGTGCAAATCGAATGAATACTTTAAGTGCAAAACCAATAGTTGCTATCCTAGAACAACTGCTTTTTCTAAAAGGAAAAATTATTGGTGATAGTGCAAAATCTACTATCAAAGTGCAACGAACAAAACCCAACCAAAAACTGAAAAACATAAAAAAAGCAGCCGGAAGGCTGCTCTCTAATAATCCTGAAGTTTCTTTATTTCACCCGTTCAACGTATTCACCGGTTTTTGTATTTATACGAATAAGTTCGCCTTCGTCTACAAAAAGTGGAACCATCACCGTCGCGCCACTTTCTACAGTCGCTGGTTTTAAAGTTCTTGTAGCAGTATCGCCTTTCAAACCTGGCGCACTATAGGTTACTTTCATAACAATTTTATCTGGCAGTTCAACGCTCATCGGTTGATCCGTTTCAGTATTAATCAATACTGCCACTTCCTGACCGTCTTTTAAAAACTGAGGTGCATCAATCATTGTTTCCGCTAAAGAAAGTTGCTCAAAAGTTTCGTTATCCATAAAGTTGTAGCCACTCTCATCTTTATACAAAAACTGGTAAGCTTTCTTTTCAACGCGCACGGGATAAACGGTATCGCCACTATTCCACGTATGTTCAATGCTGCGGTTATTGTCTAATCCTTTGAGTTTAGCCCAAAATTTAGCAGCAGCACGTGCTGTTTTATTTTGCCCAAATTCTACAACTGTATAAAGACTGCCATCAAGCTTTAAAATCATCCCACGGCTGATGTCTGATGTATTTGCCATAAAAAATATTTAATTCGAAAGTCCTTTGTAATCGTTATTTAATAAGAGCGGCAAAAGTATGTAATGGATTTGAATTTTCAAGTTGAAGTTGTAAGGCGAGATTTGCTGCCGCGAGGTATAGATACAGAGATTATCCTATGATTGGCTTTTACCATTTCTGGTACGAGCATTATTTTTCATGGCATCATCGTTGCGTCGCAATCACTTCTTCTGCCGACCATTACTGAACTGCAGCCCTTACTTTTAAACCGTTTCACTGTGACGGTAAGTTCTTTCGAAAAAGATGTGATTATTAACCTTGCTTGTTACTTCTCCCTTTTTTGTACCTGCCTATTAAATCCACTACCTGCTGATTTTGTAAAATTGCAGGGTAAAGGTCTAAAAGCTTTTTAACCATTCTTGGAGATTGACTCATTGCTTTCTCAAGTTGCAAAAGAGCTTCTTTTGTTTTCTTCATTGCAAAAAGGCATGCGCTGTAGTAAAACACGAAAAGGCTTTTTCCTTCCGTTATTTTAATTGCCGCAATACATTGTTCTATTGCCTCTTCATAAAACTCTGCTTTAAACAAGCATCTTATTAGTGCCTCCCAACCGGCAACACTTTTTGGCCTGGTCCTTACAACATTTCCAAAAAACTGGATCGCCTCTTTAAATTGTTTCAGTTGCATTTTACATTCACCCATTGCAAGGTTATACTCCGGGAGTGTCCGGTGTATTCTCATAGCACTTTCCAATTGTTTTACTGCACTTTCCCATTGTTCCTCGTTTATATAAGTTAGGGCCATTTTGTAGTACAGCTTGCTATCATCAGGGTTTAGGTGCGAGGCTTTCCTGTAATTAAAGCGTGCTTGTGCAAAATTTCCTATTTTATGATAACAGTGGCCAATCGCCTCATATATCACATCCTCCGGCCGACTAAGCTCAAGTACCTTCTCAAGTACCTCAATTGCTTCTTTGAATTTTCTAAGCCTTAAATATGCGTCACCCATATTTCGGTACGCATAATCGAACTTTTCGTCTATTGTTACCGCGTACAAATAAGCATCTATTGCTTTTTCATAAAGCTTCAATCCCTGGTAAGCAGCCCCCAGGTTAAACCAGGCTAGTTCGCTGTACGGAAATTCTTCAATAATCTGAAGGTGTAGTTTTATGCTTTCTTCGTTTCGGCCTGTAAAATCGGTCCAGAAGCAGATCTTATAGAGCGCTTCTTCATTCGTGGGATCTTCTTCTAAAATTAATTTCAGGCAATCGAATACTTTGTCAAACTCTTCGTAGTCATCGTAAACATCTGCTAATTCGAAAAGTAGTTCTATTCTTTCCTCTCCTTCAAACTGCAACAAAGCAGCTTCCAGAAGTTCGACTGCTTTACTTTGCTGGTCCAATGCCAGATAAGCATCAGTTTTTAAAATAAAAAGATTAATGTCATTACTATCATAAAGCTCTGCTTTCTCAAGTATTTCAAGTGCATCCCAATATTTTCGTCCGGCAAGTAAAAGATCAGCTTTTTTTATCATTAACACCGATGAAAAGGGAAACTGCTCAATTCCAAAATCCGCAGCTTCCATTGCTTTTAATAATTCATCTTTTTCATCAAAATAATCTATAATTCGTTCAAACGACTCTTCCTCCAGGAATGAATGTTGGCGACCCGTCCTTAAATTTTCAAACTGTCTAAGTAATTCCCGCATTTCTTCCTTGTCTTCTCTATATGAATTTTCTCCCATTTTATCTGTCTTATATTTGAAAGTTAAGCTACTGGTTAAAAAAAACAAATTCTTTTTAACTTTTTTTATTTTTTCCAGTCTATAATAAAAAGAACAAAAAGTTGTTAAATAAAGAATAAATCGTAAATTTGTACTATAAATGAAAAATCGGTATCAAATACAACTTAAAAAAATTACAATAGCCCTGCTTTTGGTGGGTGCTACCCACATCGCTATGGGATCTTTTACCGGATCCACTGATAAAAGAACTAAGAATATTTACTCTCTAAAGAACTTTAATAGAAACTTTTATAAATCCGTTTCCCCGTTTTCATTAAGATCGGGCTTTGAATATAAAGGGTTGCAATTGCTAAGCCAAAAGAAAGAAGTAAACGGCGATATTACTTATAATTCTATGATGCGTTTCGAGAAAGGTAATACTACTTACATTTATCCTTATACTCATAAAGTAAGTGTTCCTAAGTTCAAAGCTCCTACTCCTCCTACTTTTCGTTAATTAGCTTTTCCTTGCACTATTTCTAAAGACCTTAATTCAATTGTCTTTTTCTCCTTCTTATAATACCCTGTAACCAGTTTTTGGAACATCAAACTTCGCCACAGGCACAGGTACTAAACTTATTTTGGAAGCAGAAAATTTTACTTTGGTTTTTCCATGCTCAAATTCAGCCTCATATTCTAATACAAACCCAGGCAAATCCCTAAACTGGTATTCATACTCAGTAGTTGATGGAACTATCGAGTTAGTATAATAAACGTCGTAAGTAGATCCGTCTGTTAGATTAGCAATTACTTTGTTACAATCGTAGCCTAAGATTGTCTTCTTTTCATTGGTCTTTGTAAACTTTATTCCCTCATATTTCTTATTTTTTTCTTTTCTCTTGTTCCCGTCCAAATAAGAAATGTATTTGCTATTACCTAATTCTCTTAAAATGATGGTACTATCTGTTTTAGAGTCATAAATCATTGTTTGCTTAAAATTTGGCGTTTCAAGGTCTGTCCTGGTTCTAGCACCTTTAACATACAATACTTTTGTTGTCCCCGCCATAGCTTTTTGAACTAAAGCATCAACTTTCGGGTCCTGAACCGAAATGTCATAATTTACAGTACAATCAGAAATTATTTTCGTTTCCTGAGCAAAAGACTTAGCAAAGAAAAGAATGGCTAATATTGATGTTATCAAGGTTTTCTTCATGTTCATTGTTGTAAAGAAACAAAAATTTGCCCAATGGTAATTAAAAAGCCAAAGTGTAATACTTTGACTTTTTAATATTAGGTATGTTTAGTAATAAAATAAGCCCTGATAATTGAGGCCAAAGTCGAACCAGGATTTGCGGTCAAAGTGATTGCGACGCAACGATGTTGCTATGTAAACTGCTGCTGGTATCTTAAAGGGAAAAACCGACCGGTAAATATTCCTACTTTTTATTGTTATTAGTTCTTTGCTTCAGTTCCTGAACCTTTTGCTGAGATGCCATCATCTGAGAATAGCGCTCCTGCCACTTCGATTTTGTTTTAGGCTTTTTTCTTGTTTCTTCCATTTTTGCCAAAATTCTATCGTGGTCTATTATGTAGTTCTGAATGACAAACTGAAGAATTAAAGTAATTACATTCGAAACCGTATAATACCAGGTTAACGCGGATGGCAACTGATTGAATATAAACAGCAATATGAAAGGGAAGAAATATGGCATATACTTCATTACCGGGTTTCCCTGGTCGGGGGTCATGCTCATATTGTAGATGGAAATCAAAAAGCTGGTGATTACAGCGGTAATTGTAAAAAGGCTTATATGATCACCAAAACCAAACGGAACCGAAAATGGTAACCTGGCAATTACGTCATACGACGAAAGATCTTTTGCCCATAAAAAGCTTTGCCCTCTTAACGCAATCTCGGAATTAAAGAAGCTGTACAAAGCAAAAAAGATCGGGATTTGTAATAGCGCTGGAATACAACCACCTAAAGGGTTAACTCCAGCCTCTCTAAACAATTTCATTTGTTGCATTGCAAATGCCTGCTGATCATCGCCCAATTTCTTTTTTATTGTATCTAACTCAGGGCGCAGCACCTTCATTTTTGCACCACTTAAATAGCTTGAATAAGTGAGTGGCGAGGTGACGAGCCTGATGAAAATGGTAAGCAGAGCGATAACCCATCCATAGTTGCTGATAAAGCCTGCAAAGAAGTTGAAAACAGGTATAATGATATACCGGTTTATGTATTTCACAAAGGAAAACACACCAGAGCCGAGGTCTATTATGCTCTCCATTTGAAGGTTGTACTTCTTAAGTACGTTGAAATCGTTTGGGCCATAATACAGGGCCATAGGAATGGTAGCCGACGCTGCTGCTGGTAACTGAAACTTCATATTAGCCACCGCTTTTCCTACAATCCTACTGGTATCTTCATCGCCGGGAACTGTAACACTTATTTCACCACCATTAAAATTGTTTTTTGATATGAGGGTTGAATTAAAAAACTGCTGTTTTACAGAAACCCATTTTACAGGCTTTTCAAAAGTGGCAGTTGTACCAGTGGTGGCAGTTTTATAATCATAGTCGCCGTCTTCAACAAAACAAATACGCGACTGTCGTCTTTCGTAAATAATATCACTTTGCTTTTTTCCGGCTTGCACCTGCCAGTTTAAATTCAGTGTATTACCGGTTAAAAGACGATCGGCCCCATTCATTATAATGTTCCAGTCAACCATGTAATCATTAGGCTTAAGTATAAATTGATGAGTGATACTTTGACCATCAGCTGAGGTAAGTGCATAACTAATTACCTGTCTTCCATCGGCCTCTTTAGTAACCGCAGACGGATTAAAAAACAATGTGCTGGTAGATGCAGATTGATTAGCAGAAGTATTGATAGTATAGGCGATATTGTCAAATGGTGAACCGCCCATTACAGCATCGGTGCTGTCGTAGGATTTGAAGTTTTTTAGTTCTATGCTTTTTGGCTGGCCACCTTTATTTGTGAAAGTAATTTTTATTAGTCCATTATCAACTACGGTTAGTTGCTCGGCTCCGGTTGCAGCGGTTTGAAAGTTACCAGCAACAGCAAGCTTATTAGTAGAATCTCTTTTTAAAGAATCTATAGCTGCAGTGGCAGAATCTATTTTTGGAGCAGTTAATGCCCTAACCCTGGAAAGTGAATCATCTGTACGTTGTTTCTCTAAAGCTATCACTTGTTGCTGCTTAGTTGAAAACCAGAAATAACCGATGAAAAGTATTCCAATCAACACAAAACCAATGACCGTATTTTTATCAGTCTTCATAACAAAGTAAAAATTAGGCGGCAAAGGTAATGATTTGCAGTTTAGATAGATTATAAGCTATAATCGCCTTAGGGAAGCTAGTGGGTAATTGACTTTTTTAACTGCAGTTTGTGTTTTTTATGCTTGAAGTTAAAGTATAGATAAAAGCTTTTTAAGATACATTTATCGTGTTCAATTGTTTTTAATTTACTTTTAGTATTTAAAATACTTTCTCTTCTTCAACCACCGTTATTATATTATTTGCTTATTTAATTAATTATTAATGAACAAAAGTATTTCGTCCCTTTCAAACAGGGAACAGTATACGCCAAACCGGTGGGAAGCCTTCTTGTGGTGGTTAAGTACGGCAGAAAAAGAACTGCTGGTGCAGTGCGTAGTAGACAGAAACAGGTATAAAATAATAGGTACAACTGTACTTGCTACCTGGAGTTTTGCTACGCTTGCCTGGACTTACTTTTGGTCAACAATCACTACTAATCTTCTACTGTCTGTTTTGCTTGGCTTATTCATGGGCTTTATTATTCTTACTATCGACAGAGCTTTGATAAAGGGGATGAATAAGTTTAACAAAAACAAAGTCGCTCCATTACTACTCAGAAGCGTTTTGGCTATTACACTCGGAACGTTTATGGCCCAGCCAGCCATTCTTTTTATGTTTGACAAAGAGATCAAACTGCAGGCGTCACTTGACAATGAATTGAGGAAACGCGCGAAACAACAAGAAATGGATTCTCTTTTTAATCCTCAAAAGCAATCTTTAAATGCGGAACGTACGCAACTTCAAAATCAATTGACCGGTAAATACAATGAAGTTTCTAATGCTCGGCACGAATTCCTGGCTGAAATAGATGGAACAGGCGGCACCGGTAAAGTCGGAATTCAAAACATTGCGCGGGCAAAAAAAGCAGAATACGAAAAGCTGGATAGCCAGTACAATGTAATTAATTCGTCCCTTCACCCGCGACTAGCTACTATAGACAGCACATTAATGGATATAAACAATCGCGTAAAAAAGGAAAACGAAGTTTTTGCCGGATTATTGAACAACGGATTTCTTACGCGAATTGAAGCATTGAATAACTTAGTTAAGAAAAACGCCGCCTTGCAATGGCGGTATATTTTAATTGTTGTAATTCTAATGCTAATTGAATTGATGCCGGTATTAGCAAAAACGTTGTTGCCTGGCGGAACTTATGACGAAAAGGTGAAACTGACCGAGGAACTTGAAAAAGAGATGGCAGAGGGTAACCAGGTAAAAGAAAAGGAACTGAAAGAATTATATAACAGGCTTGCCCAGGAGAATGATACCACTTTTATTGAACAATTTTTCGCTTCAAGCAAAGCTGAGCGTAATGCGAAATTGAAATCACAACTATCGAAATGGAGTGAAAACCATGACGAGTCTTTCGACGGATTTTGGGAACATTTGAAAAAAGATATGCTTACAAAACAAGAAAGCTAATTTTTATTTTGTTTCCAGCTACTAGCATCAATGAGTCATCGTTGTGTCACTCACTTGTACTATTATTTGTTTTTTCGGCTTTCCATGCACTCGTCAAACTATAAATTCCATTTTTTTCGTTATGTTATAATGGTAGTCTGATTGCCTCCGGACAAAAAGTACACGAATGTGACACCAACGATGATCAATCGCAGAACGAATTTCGGGACCGTAAAAAAATCAGTAGAAGTTGCGGCAAAAGTTACATAACGCGGTGGCTACTTTTTAGATATCTAATATAAGTTTTGCTTATAGAGGTTTTAATAAAAAGAGTGGTAAAAAAGAGCGAGCACCTGCTTCTTATTTTAAGACCCGAATGTTTAAAACTCTAATTATTTAATAATAGAAATTTCGCAAAACATACTGCAAATTTGCATGACAAAGTATTAAAAGTTAGTAAAATAGAATAGGCAATATGCCCGTATTTAATCAATCTCGTAAAAGGGTTATTCAATTAATTTTTGTTGTAGTTTTTCTTGTTATTGTCGGGCAGTTGTTTAACCTGCAAATAATTTCAAGCAAGTACAAAAAGTTGGCGGATGATAACGCGGTCGCCAAAAAGATAGCATACCCTAGCCGTGGTATCATATATGACCGAAAAGGAAAAGCGATACTCGACAACATTGCGCGTTTCGATCTGGTTGTAACTCCGTTCCAGGTAAAGGGGATAGATACTTTTGCTTTATGCAATCTCCTGCGAATAGACACGGCAGAATTTAATAAGCGCATAGTCATCGCCATTATAAAGAATGGAAAATATAGACCAAGTGTCTTCGAACCATACATCTCCACGCAACTACAGGCGCAGCTCGACGAGAACATGTACAAGTTTTCTGGTTTTGACCTTTCTGAACGACCTGTTCGTTCTTATCCGTACAAAGCTGCCGCCCATATTTTAGGGTATGTAGGAGAAGTAGATACAGCAATTATTAGAAAATCCGGGTACTTCTACCAAATGGGCGATTTAATGGGCCGGAGTGGCCTGGAGAAAACCTATGAGAATATTTTAATGGGTCAAAGAGGGATTAATTACCTTATAAAAGACAATAAAAACAGGATTCAGGGTAGCTATGACAAAGGGGCTTTTGATACTGCGGCTGAAGCAGGAAGAAATTTATATACGAGCATCGATATTGAACTACAGCAATTAGCTGAGAAATTAATGCACAGCAAAATAGGCGGGCTTGTGGCAATTAACCCGAAAACAGGGGGTATTCTTGCTATGGCCTCCGGTCCCAGTTACGACCCTAATGACCTTGCCGGCGCTAATTTCAGAAAGAACTGGGGTAGAATGGCTTTAGATACAGCTCGTCCGTTATATAATCGCGCCATTAAGGGACAATATCCGCCCGGCTCTACATTTAAACCTTTGGGTGCATTAGTTGCACTTGACCAAAAGTTAATCACCCCCTCATACGGCTATTCGTGCCCTGGCAGATATTATGGCTGCGGAATAGGAAAGCCTGCTTGTACTCATGCAGGCGGTGGTCACGCTGCCAATCTCAGGATTGCGCTTGCAAATTCCTGTAACTCTTATTTTGTGCAGATTTTTCGCATGGCTATCGATAATCCGGCTTTCAAAAATACTACCGGCGGCTATCTCAAATGGAAAGAGTATATGAATTCTTTCGGAATGGGAGTGAAGCTCGGTGTGGATTTACCTAGTGAAGACAGGGCCAGCATTCCGGATACAAGTCGCTATAACAAAGATTTTGGGGGGAGCAGGCGCTGGAATAGTTGTAATGTTTTAACACTCGGAATAGGACAGGATCGGATGACCGCTACTCCGCTACAAATGGCCAATGTAACTAGTATTATTGCAAATCGCGGCTATTATTACACCCCTCATTTTGTAGATAGCGTTCAGGATGAAACTATAGATGATACTGCTTTTCTTGCTAAATACAGAACTAAACATAGTGTTACAAACATATCAGATTCCGCTTACCAGGCCGTTGTGGATGGTATGCATGATGTAACCGTTTACGGAACGGCAAATTTTCTTCGAATACCCGGTATCGAATATTGTGCAAAAACAGGAACTGCACAAAATCCTCATGGCAAAAACCACTCGATATTTACCTCTTTTGCTCCGAGGAACAATCCAAAGATTGCTATAGCCGTAGTAGTGGAAAATGCAGGGTATGGTGCCACCTGGGCCGGTCCTATTGCCACCCTTTTGATGGAGAAATACTTAAACGATACTATTTCTTCCGAGAGCATGGCTACATTAGAAAGGGTTTCAAAAGCCGACTTAATTCCCGCAGCCATTAAACATTGGTATTATGTAAAAGATTCTATTAAGCAGGCAAAAGCAGCCATTAAAGAAGTAAGTATAGACACGGTAATAGAACAACCGGCGGTAGTACCTAAAAAGACGACGTTTGACCCTGAAGCTGAACCCAACAGGAAAGATACCGGGGACTTAAATTTAGAAAAACCATCAATGATTTTACCCGACAACAAGAAAAATGGGCAAGACACTTTGAAGAATGACAAATAGTAACACAATTTCGAAAGGAATAGACTGGAGCATGATTTTCTTGTACGGCGCTCTTGTTATTATAGGTCTGTTGATGATTTTTGCCAACGAGTATAAAGAGGGCGAAAGCATTTTTCAACCTATATTAACCCAGTCTAAAGATTACGGCAAGCAGGCATTGTGGGCATGTATTTGTGCTGTATTGGCTATTTTTATCTTGCTTACAGATAGTAAATTCTTCACTGCTACCGCCAACTTGTTGTATGGTTTTGGTATTGTACTTTGCCTTGCTGCACTCTTTATTGGGTCAGAGGTTAAAGGATCAAAATCATGGCTTGTCCTGGGGGGCTTTCGTTTACAGCCGTCCGAGCTTTCCAAAGTTTTTACTTGCCTTGCTTTAGCAAAATACATTAGTCGCCAGGAAACTGATTTCGGTAGTACCAAAGCTCAAATAATTGGGGCGGCAATATCGTTGCTGCCTGCAGTAATAACAGTTGCGCAGAACGAAACAGGTCTGGCACTGGTTTATTTTTCTTTTTTCCTCGTCATGTACCGGGAAGGGCTCCCACCTTTTATTTTGATTGCCGGCGCCTCGTTAGCAGTGATATTAATCCTTTCACTAATTTTTACTCCAAATACATTGTTTATAGCGTATGCTGTCTTGGCCGCCCTGGTCATATTTTTCTGTCGTGGCCTTTTTAGGCGTAATCGGGCTTTGCTCTGGATTATTATTGCAGTCTGGGCTCTTGCAAGTATCATTTCGTCTGTTGCGATTCCTTACCTCATTAACAACATAATGAAGCCTTATCAAAGAGACAGAATTTATAGTCTTGTTGGTA
>JAOQAJ010000025.1 GCA_025963675.1 Segetibacter sp. | reverse complement strand
CCGTACTTTTATAGGTAATCCTCATCCGGACTTTACCTATGGGGTTAATCTGAATTTTGGTTATAAAAACTTTGACGTATCGGCCTTCTTCCAGGGTGTTCAGGGCAACGAAATATTAAATATGGTTAAGCGCTGGATTGATTTCAACAACCAGGCTGGTAACCGTAGTTTACGGATGCTTAACGACTCCTGGACCCCTTCAAATCCAGGCGCCATTCTTCCTGTTCTCAACTCAAACGATAGCAGAAGTCAGCAACCGTCGAGCTACTTCATCGAAGACGGATCTTATTTGAGAATGAAAAACTTAACCCTTGGGTATACTTTTCCTTCTTCGTTTTTAAATAGGCTAAAATTCGAAAATGTTAGAATTTATGTGCAGGCTCAAAATCTATTTACCATTACAAAGTACAGTGGCATTGATCCGGAAATTACCTCTGTGGGTTCTACTCCCGGTAGTACTGTTTTAGGTGTAGACCAGGGTACTTACCCCCAATCAAAGATGTACCAGGTAGGCATCAACATCGGTTTTTAAAATTTAATTGTGTAGAAATCTAAACTAAAGACAAAATGAAAAAATATATAGTCATAGTTTCCGCTTTTTTTTCGCTGGGAATATTAGGTTCATGTAAACGCGAATTTTTGGAAAAGTCACCGCTGGGAGTAGCAAACGAGACCACTCTATCGAATAAAGCAGGAGTAAATGCTGCCCTGATCGCTGCTTATAGTTTACTTGATGGAGTAGGTGCGGGTCCTAACTTCACCTCAGCCGGCAGTAATTGGATCTACGGCGAAGTAGCTTCAGATAACGCTTATAAAGGAAGTGATGTGGGCGACCAGGCACAGATCACGACGATTGAACGTTACCAGGGGCAAGCTGATATAGGGGCGTATAATGATAAATGGGTGGCTGTTTATGATGGCGTTTCCCGTTCTAATGATGTACTAAAACTGCTGGCTAAAGCAACCGATGTTTCAGAAGCGGAAAAAAAGCAGATTACCGGTGAAGCACGGTTCCTGAGAGCATGGTATCATTTTGAGGCAAAAAGAATGTGGAACATGGTGCCTTATGTCGATGAAACAGTCACCAATTTCAATATTGGTAATACCGAAGATATATGGCCGAAAATAGAAGCAGACCTACTATTCTCGGCAGCAAACCTTGCACCTGCAAAATCGCAGGCAGGGCGGGTAACCAGTTGGACAGCCAAATCGGTTCTGGCGAAAGTGCATATGTTTCAGAAAGATTATGCTGCTGCTAAACCGCTTTTAGATGATGTGATCAATAATGGTCCTTATGCACTCGTACCGTCTTTTCATGACAACTTTAGAATTGTCACCGAGAACAACAAGGAGTCAATTTTGGAAGTGCAAAACTCTGTAGCCGACGGCGGTAGCGGTCAAAATGGTAATGATGGTGATAACCTAAATTTTCCCTACAATGCAGGACCTGGAGGATGTTGTGGATTTTTTCAGCCATCACAAAACCTCGTCAATGCTTTTAAAACAGATGCAAATGGTCTTCCTTTACTTGAATCGTTTAACGACGTGGACGTAAAAAGTGACCAGGGATTGTCTTCTTCTGATCCATTTGTTCCCTATACAGGCAATCTCGACCCTCGTTTGGACTGGACGGTTGGTCGCCGTGGAATACCCTTTCTCAATTGGGGCTTGCATCCTGGTCGTACCTGGATCCGTGACCAGGCTTTTGCCGGACCTTATACTTCTATGAAATACACATTTTACCAGGGTGAAAATGCTGGTGCAGAATCGAGTCGCGCTAATGCTAATAACTACAGAGCATTTCGTTTTGCAGATCTGCTTCTGCTTAGAGCCGAGGTAGCAGTTGAAGAAAATGATTTGCCTACAGCTCTAAAAATAGTAAACGATATACGTAACAGAGCTGATAATACTGTGGTTACTCTTCCTAACGGTGCTCCGGCGGCTAATTATGTTGTGGGCAAGTATCCTTCTTTTCCCAACCAGGACTTTGCACGCAAAGCAGTTCATTTCGAGCGCCGTTTAGAGCTGGCAATGGAAGGACATAGGTTTTTTGACCTGGTTCGCTGGGGTAATGCTGCTGAAATTCTCAATGCTTACTTACTAAAAGAAAGTCCCAAAAGAACATATTTAGGCGGAGCGACATTTGAAAAAGGAAAAGATGAGTATTTCCCAATACCACAAACACAGATCGATATTGTTGGAAGTAATATTTTAAAACAAAATCCCTTGTAAAATTTCTCAATATTATAAACATCGCAGCTAAAAACTTCAAGAAGAGCAAGAGGTAACATTCTTGCTCTTCTTGTTACTGCACATGGCTTTCGTGAATTTTATAGGATTATTCGAAAACTTACTCTTTCTAATAAGCTTCCTACTGATTATAAAAATCATTTTATTTTGATGCCGGAGCTGCTATAAAAAGATAGCGTTCAAGTGAGTGACACAACCACAGCCAGATCGAAAACAGATGCTGATAACTTGAAAATAAAATTTAGACAGATACTAAGAAAGCTAAAGTTATCTTTATTTTAAAGTAGGTCAGGTTTAATTAAACTCAGTACCAACTTAAATAAAAACCTTTTCATTTCATTTTGATTTGTTACTTTTTCCTTCTAAAACTTCTTTTAAAATCATGAAAAAAACAGCATTTCTATTTTTAGTTTTCCCCTTGCTTACGCTCGTGCAGGCGCAGGCGCAATCAAAAGAAATTACTGTCGATAGCTTAGGTTTAGTTCCGTTACCGCTTGAAGTAAAAACGTTAGAAGGAAGATTTACGCTGCCTTCAAAAGTGGTTATTTCTGCAAAGACTAAAGAAGAGCTAAATGTGGCGGGATTTTTAAAAACATATTTAACTGAATTGGGTAAAACCGCTTCAGTTTCACCAGATGCAAAACTTGCCACAATAAAATTACAAATAGCTAATACCGGAAGTATAAAAAATCCAGAAGGATATCAACTAACTGTTGGTAAAACCGGCGTTATTATTACCGCTTCATCGGGCGCAGGTTTGTTTTATGGTTCACAGACATTGATGCAGTTGTTACCTGCGAAAACACAGGGAACAGTGAGCGTTCCTTTCGTAACTATTAATGATGAACCTGCATTCAAATGGCGCGGTAACATGTTGGACGTTGCTCGTCATTATTTTCCGGTATCATTTATTAAAAAGTATATTGATAACCTGGCTGCATATAAGATAAATACCTTTCACTGGCACCTGACAGACGACCAGGGATGGCGCATTGAAATTAAGAAATATCCAAAACTTACCCAGATTAGTGCATTCCGTAAGGAGACTTTGGTAGGAGCGCAACAAAGGTTGAAAAAGCCTGAAGATTACCGCTACGACGCGACACCTTACGGCGGTTTTTACACACAGCAGCAGATCAAGGAGGTTATTGAATATGCGCAGAAACGATACATTACTATAGTTCCCGAAATTGAAATGCCGGGTCACTCAGTATCGGTTTTGGCAGCTTACCCCGAGCTGGCTTGTAAACCTGGTCCATATGAAACTCGAACCCGATGGGGTATTTCTGAGGACATTGTTTGTCCTTCAGAGCAAGCCTTTAAGTTTTTTGAAGATGTTTTGACTGAAGTAGTACAACTGTTTCCGAGCAAGTATGTGCATATTGGGGGTGACGAGGCGCCGAAACAGCGCTGGAGCGAGAGTGACCTCGTGAAAGACATCATGAAGCGGGAGAACATTGATGATGTAGAAAAAGTACAAGGTTGGTTTAATAACCGAATCGAGAAATTTTTACAGAGCAAAGGTAAAAAGTTAGTTGGATGGGACGAGATCCTGGAGGGTGGTATTTCCCCGAGTTCTACCATTATGAGTTGGCGCGGTGAAAAGGGAGGCATTGAAGCTGCACGGCATGGTAATGAAGTGGTGATGTCCCCTTCCACTTACCTCTATTTCGACCATGGGCAAAACCCAATTCCACATAATCCGCTTGAGCCACTTATGATTGGCGGATATCTTCCACTAATGAAGGTCTATAATTACAACCCCCTTTCAAGCGAATTAACTCCTGAGCAACATAAGCTGATCCTTGGACCCCAGGCAAACCTTTGGACAGAATATATTTCAACACCAGAGAAAGCGGAATACATGTTATTCCCCCGGTTACTAGCTTTATCGGAAGTAGCGTGGACACCGTACGCAAAAAAGGATTCAAATAGTTTCATCCTGCGCCTAGGCAAGCAATTCCCGCGACTGGATGCTAAAAAGGTAATGTACAGAGTGCCGGAGCCTGAAGGGTTAAGTAAAGAAAAAGTAGTCTTACAGGGAAATAAAGCAATGATCACACTTTCTTCAATTTTACCTGGATCGCAGATCAGATACACACTAGATGAACATACACCAAATGAAACAACGAGTCTTTACACAAAACCAATTGCTGTTCCAACAAATAAAAACATAAGAGTACGTGCTGTTACCATTACACCCAATGGACGCCACAGTGTTCCTGCGGAGTTATTAATACCATAAAACTGCATATTTTCTGATGCCTTCCAAACGATCAAAGATCTTTGGAAGGCATTTTAAATTATGTCACAAGTTTTAAGTGAATAGTAATGAACTAACCTAGTTCGGCGATAGGATCCCAAAAGATCTCTTTAAAGTTGATGATTCGATCTTCCTGAATTTGTATTCCTTCTTTTTGCAAAAGTTCCTCCATAAGAGTTGGCGTTGCAAAATGAGCTTTTCCACTCAGCATTCCATTGCGGTTTACAACCCGTTGTGCCGGCACTCTAGGCTCTACAATAAAACTTGCATTCATAGCCCAGCCAACCATTCTTGCAGATGATTTTGTTCCAAGGTAAGTTGCTATAGCACCATATGTGGTTACCCTTCCATTCGGTATTTGCCTGACAACATCCCACACATTCCGGAAAAAAGAATAATGCTTGCTATCGTCAGCAATTGGAAGCATGTTTTCCTTATGCTTTTTCATATTGTCTTAATACCCTTATTCTAAAGACCTGTTTATAAATTTAATCAAAGGCATCAATGCTGTAAATGCTGCCACCACCTTTTTTAGTAGATCCTTTGAAACAAGATCAGCATCAGATAGTGGTTGAATGGCTACAAGGCTCTTCAATTTCAGGTACTCGATCGCCGGGTTTTCCTTATCATATCCTTTGGGCTCGCGGCTTAGTTTGTATTCACCTTGTTCCAGGTCTCCGTAAATTTTTTTAAACTGCGGCTCATTGATAATTCCGCGAAACTCATCCCAACTATAGTCAATCTCCTGCCTGATTTTCTTTAACTGCTCACCTTCCGGCATCCAGATTCCGCCGCCCGCCATACTTTTATTGCCAGGTTGAATATGCAGGTAGTAACCAGCAAATCCTGACTTTTTTCCACCCCTGTCAAAGCTCGCACCCATATGATGCTTGTATGGTGTTTTGTCTTTACTGAACCTCACGTCGCGGTATTGCCTGAAGATGCAATTCTTTGCCTCCAAAGGGGCGATATCCGAATCGATTTTGCCAAATGAGGAAATAACCTCTTTTACCAGCGTTTCAAAATCAGCTTTTGCAACCTCGAACAAATGTCGGTTTTCGTCGAACCATGCCTTGTTATTATTAACCGTAAGATCTTCTATATATTTAAGTGTTGCTTTCTGAAGCATTTTTAATTTTTAGACTGTTACATTGTTTTCTATGAGTGCAAGAAATTCATCTTCGCTAATGATTTTCACTGTATGAATTTTCTTTGCTTTTTCAAGCTTGCTTCCGGCATCTTCACCTACCACCAGGTAATTCAATTTACTGCTTACACTTCCCAAAATCTTTCCGCTGTGGTGCTCTACCATTTCTTCTGCTTCGGTGCGCTTTAGCTTATTTAGAGTTCCGGTAAATAAAAATGTTTGTCCATTTAAACCACCTTCTGCAACGACAGCATTTTTCTTATTGTTCATTTCTACACCTAGCTCTTCCAGTTGTTGCAACATTTCTATGTTTTGCTCATTTCTGAAAAAAGTATGCACGCTCTTTGCAACCTTCACTCCGATGTCTTCAAGCGTTTGCAGTTTCTCTTCTGAAAAATCTTTCAGATCCATCAGGTGGTTTACTGAATTAGCCAACACCTTTCCCGTAGTTTCACCGACATAGCGAATGCCAAGTGCAAAAATTAGGCGGTTAAGGGGCTGATTCTTAGACTCTTCAATTGCCAACTGTAGATTGTCTATTGACTTTTTACCAAATCCTGCCATTTTACCAATCGCTGCAAAATCGAGTGTATAAATGCCAGGGATATCCTTCAGTAGTCCTAGCTCATAAAATTTTCTAACGTTCGCTTCCCCAAAACTTTTAATGTCCATTGCATCTTTACTAACAAAATGAATCATTCGTTCGACCACTTGAGCAGGGCACTCTATGTTTACACATCTCCATGCCGCTTCCCCTTCTTCTTTATACAATTCACTATGGCATACAGGGCAGGTTTTAGGGAACAAGATCTCCGTTTCATTGCCTTCTCTTAATTCAGCAAGTGATTTTACAATGTACGGAATCACGTCACCTGCTCTTTCCACCAATACTGTGTCGCCTATTTTCAAATCCTTTTCTTTTATTACATCTTCATTAAACAATGATATAGAGCCGACCGTTACACCGCTTATAAAAACAGGATCAATCTTAGCAACAGGTGTAATCGAACCTGTTCTTCCTACCTGGAACTCTACATTGCGCAGTTTACTTGTCGCCTGCCTGGCTTTAAACTTATAAGCTATTGCCCATCGTGGATGATGTGTCGTCATCCCCATCTGGTCCTGCAGATCAAGGTCATTTACCTTTATCACCATTCCATCAATCTCATACGGAAGGTTATTTCTTTGCGCTTCAAATTCATTGCAATAATCAACCACTGCCTGTATGCCTTTCAGCACTTTCATTTCTTTCAACGGGCTTCTAAAACCAACATTCCATAGCATCTGCAGAATACCGGAATGCCTGTGGAGTATTGCTTCTTTGTCTGCATCAACCAGTTCATTCGTTTTTACATAGTAACTAACATTATATAAAAAAGCTTCCAATTTTCGCCGTCCAACTTCCTTGGGATCTTTCATCCTTAAACTTCCTGACGCCGCATTTCTCGGGTTGGCGAGTGGTGCGATGTTTTGCTCAGCCAACTGGTCGTTGTATTCTTTGAATGCGTTCTTCGACATCATCATTTCACCCCTGATCTCTACCTGCTGTATGCCATAACTTGAAAAAGAGGCCGAAAGAGGGATTGACCGAATTTGTTTAATATTCGTCGTAATGTCATCTCCTTCCATGCCGTTGCCCCTTGTCGCACCCCTGGTTAAGTGATCATTTTCATAAATTAAAGAAATGCTAGCGCCATCAAATTTTGGCTCAACGCAATATTCAAGTTCATCTTTCTTTGCCACTTCCCTTGCTTTCCGGTCCCAGTCAATCAGGTCTTCCGCATTATAACTATTTTCTAAACTAAGCATTGGAACAAGGTGACGAACAGTTTTAAAAGATGCATTGAGGCTGTTCCCCACTCGCTGAGTTGGCGAGGCTGCTGTAATCAATTCGGGGGTTTCCTTCTCTATTTTTTCGAGCAGCTTATACAATTGGTCATACTCGGTATCAGAGATAAGCGGATCATTTAAAACATAATACCGATACTCATGAAACTGAAGTGTTTTTCGCAATTGTTCTGCAATTTCAAAAGCCTTTTCCGTATGATTTCCTTCAGCTAATTTTTTTGTAAGTTTTTGCAGTTCTAGTATCTGGTCCTGGGAATACATAGTTTAAAATTGGCGATAAAGTTATGCAGAAACAGGTGGTTGTGACAAACAGAATGATGCCTGTAACAGGGTTTTTGGTACCAGATTTTGGAATACTATTGGACAAGGTTGCGTCGCACTCTTGTACTGACTCCTTATATTCAGCTTTTAAGAGGGCTATTACCAACCTACGTTGTCGGGTTGTTGGACTTGGTTTCGAACCTCGGGTGCGGTAAACCAATTTTAGAACGGAAACACGCGGCCTGAATAAGGTGAATTGAAGAACCGCAAGAAATAGCAGGCACTGTTTTTTTATGATATGTCGAGCATATTGAAAAGAAGTTTTCAACCGGCAAATATTTTTATTCTTAAAAGAGCGAACCTTTGCCGGTTATATACATCAAAATTGTCAACCCTGCAAAATGGTTAGTTATGGAATGGTTCTCTGACCCCGAGACGTGGGCTTCCTTATTTACCCTGATCGTGATGGAAATCGTATTGGGTATAGATAACATTGTTTTTATTTCGATTCTTACAAATAAACTTCCCAAACACCAGCAAAAACGAGGACGTACATTGGGGCTGGGTTTTGCCTTCTTCACTCGAATAATTCTTCTTCTGTCAATCACGTGGATCATGACCCTAACAGTCCCTATTTTTAATCCCGCAGAGTGGGTTGGTATTGATAGTGGTAAGTGGCATGAGCGTTTCGAGCTTTCGGGGCGAGACCTTATATTAATTTTGGGGGGCCTGTTTTTAATCTATAAAAGCAATCGGGAAATTTACGATAGTCTTGAAGGAATTGAACATACCGATGAAACCAGGAAACCTATGTCGTTTTCAGGAACGGTGATTCAAATAGGGATACTTGATATTGTTTTTGGATTAGATTCAGTTATTACCGCAGTTGGTATGGCAGATCATGTAAGTGTAATGATTATAGCCGTGGCAGTTGCGATGGTTTTTATGATGCTTGCATCAGGAGGCTTAAGTGATTTTGTAAACAGTCATCCGAGTGTGAAGTTATTGGCACTTGCTTTTTTATTGCTTATAGGAGTCTCGCTCATAGCCGAAGGTGTTGAGCAGCCAATAGCTAAAGGATATATTTACTTTGCAATGGGTTTTTCCATTTTTGTAGAAGCTTTGGTATTGAGACTGGCAAAAAAGAAAGGTTTCAAACCTGCTTCAAATGCTGTTAAGCTAAAGGAAAAGATAAATGAATAACACTGTTGCCATTAACCTGCCGCAACTTCTATCACAAGCTTAATCCACCATTTGCTGGTATGCCTGATTGCACGCCTCTTTCCACGCTTTCTTAATAATTTAAAATCGCTTTTTGCAGGCGTCTTTTGCCTGATGCTAAAAAGGCACTTATTAATGCTGAATCTTTCCTTCATTATCTCCAGGGGCTACAACTTCCTTTTAAGTTTGATAAGAATGATGTTTTCTTAATTGGGTAGAAGCTAATGAATGTGCGCTGAAAAATAGAGAAAAGAGTACAAAAGTGCGACGCAACGATGACTCCCGGAGGCGGAATGTTTGTACCAAAACAAATATTGTGTATTTTGTACGCAAAGAAAATTTACTTTAACAGTGGATTTAAATTGTTTGATTGTTTTTTTTCAAAAACAGAAGAAAATAGCCTTATGAATACAGCGAATTCTATAAGTCCCCTTTACCGAAGACGTGATGGAGAATTAATAAACGACTCTACCGCTCTCGTGGCCTCTTACCCGGCTGTGCCAATTACAGTTGACTGTGTGATTTTTGGTTTTGAGGAAAATGAACTGAAAGTATTATTAATTAGAAGTGACCTTAAATATTTTGAAGGAAAATGGTCTTTATTAGGAGATATTCTAAACGAGACTGAAGATCTTGAGCAAGCTGCCTACAGAATTTTATTACAGCGAACCGGAATGAATGACGTTTTTCTGGAACAAGTGAAGGCATTTGGAAATCCTGGCAGGCATCCCGGAGGTAGGGTTATAACAATTGCCTATTGTTCGCTATTAAATATTAAACATCATGAATTGAAGATTCTGGATAATGAACTGCATTGGCATAATGTAAAAAACCTTTCAGACATGGCATTCGATCACCAGTCGGTGGTGGACGAATGTTACCAGTGGCTTCAAAAACGCATACAGGAACATCCTTTAGCTTTTAATTTATTGCCCGAAAAGTTCTCTTTAAGAGAACTGCAAAATCTATATGAGGTCATCCTGGGTGTAGAGCTTGACAGGCGAAATTTCAGAAAGAAATTCTTCTCGATGGATTTTTTGATTGATATGGATCAATACGAAGAAAACGTGCCGCACAGGCCCGGAAAACTCTACAAGTTTAATTTCGATAAATACGAAAAGAACAAGAAAAAGTGGTTTGCAATTGATTTTTGACAGCAGTTGATTTTGAAGATGCACAGTTTTCAACACTTTTTACCGAATTCGATTAACAAATTTTTGGAGGATTAAAAATTTTCCTGATATTGTGTAAAATTTACACATTGGTTGGTGTATATAACGAATAGCTGCAATATGAGAATAACTTTTACCCTCTTCTTTTTAGCGTGCCTTATAACGGCCAAAAGCCAACTTCTTACATGGTCTCCTGATTTTATCCACGAATCTTCTGATCCGGTCACAATAACTGTTGATGCTACAAAAGGTAACCAGGGTTTAAAAGATTATACTCCAACATCAGATGTTTATGTTCATATCGGCATAATAACAAGTTTTAGCACTAGCTCTAGCGACTGGAAGCATGTAAAATATTCGAGTTTCAATTCTCCCTCACCAACTGTTCAAACTACTTACACAGGACCTAATCAATGGACATTTACAATTAATGGCGGTTTAAGAGCTTTTTTCGGAGTAACCGATCCAGCTGAGACAATTCAAAAATTTGCCGTTCTCTTTAGAAATGGTCCGGGTACCAGGGTGCAGCGTAATACTGATGGAAGCGATATGTATATACCGGTATATGACGCAGGATTGTATGTAAGATTAGATCAGCCGTTTA
>JAOQAJ010000004.1 GCA_025963675.1 Segetibacter sp. | reverse complement strand
AGCTGGCTAACAAATGTTTCTATTGAGAGAGAAATTTTTTGTAGCCAGCAATAACTATTTTTTCGACAATTGTTGCGTCGCACCCTTCAACTCTAGGTGTGTACTCATCTTTTTTCTCAAAACAATAGAACACGGATGACACGGATCAAACTAATAAAAACTGATTTTAAATTGTTTTCCTGGTAATATCACTTCGCTAACGCTGTTTTTCCGGATAAAAACGGATTGGTTCAGGTTTTCTTGCCTGGTAATCTGCCTAATCCTCTCAATCTGTGTTATCCGTGTTCCAAAAAAACTTGTGTGCTCACCGTAGCCCTTCAACCGATGGAACTCTTGTCGACGACCACAACGGAAAGTGTTTTTTGATGCTAAAATCTTAATTATCGGTAATTCAGCCCGGCCGCATAATTTATTTTTCTTCTTCGTTTTTCAGCATGGTAACCGGCACTGTGGCTGCAGCTGGTGTGCTATCACTTTTTTCTGCCGGTTTTTGATTTCGCCACGAAAAAAAAGACTCGAAATCTTTTCTGTAGGAGATACTTGCTCCCTGGCGGTTGCGGCGACCAACTGATTGTGCTCCGGTAGAAATGTCAAGGTTATTGCGGCTAAAAACAATTGCTCTTATCTTTCTGTCTTTCGACAAAACGACTTCAACTGTAAGATCAGGCAACCACTGAAGATTGCCTAATTGTTGCGAAGTGGCCGTGTTGGTTCCCATTCTAAAATCAATGTCTCCACCAAAGGTTACAATTACTTTATTATTAAACAGGCTCTTACCTAATTTGAAATTTACCTTCTGCCGATCGATCGCATTAGTTGCCGTCACATTTCCATTAAACAACATATTGCTACTATTATAAACCGAGGTACTTACATCAAACTGCAAACTACGGTCACCGGTTATCTTATATAAAATGTTGGATACAACATTATTGACCTGTTTTGAAATTAACTCGGAAATTGTATTAAAACCTAAAGTCGCAAAATTTGCTCCGATCGTTCTTCCCTCGCCATAAGGCGCGAACGAACCAAATACAATCAGATAAGTCACCTGCTTCAGCATCTCGTTATTATCTTTCTCGAGCTTGCTAAGAAATTGGTTGAATGTTTCATCGTTTTTAACCTGCGAGCCGGGAGGGAAGTCAAGCGCAAAATCGATATTGGGTTGAAGCAAATTGCCTGTGATGTTGGCAATAACATAAACATCTCCCTGGTAACCTTGTATTGTACCACTCAGGTTTTGACCACCAACCAAATCACCCAACCGCACATTTTCAGCAACGTATAATGCTTCAACAGATAATTTGGCATTGAAAGGATCTCCGTTCCATTCTATAAAGCTGCCTGCATCTTCTCTTAGTATAAAAGGCTTTTTTATAAAAGACTGAAAGTTGAAATCATAACTTCCGCTTTGAATTTCATAACGGCCGTTGATCGTCATATTATCCGTTGTGCCGGCGTGAATTCTCAACCTTCCATTTCCAACGGCTTTGATAATGTCGCCGGTTACGGGATCTAATATCACATCGATCTTAGCTAATGAATTTGCTGTAAGGTCAAGGTCAACAGTTATGTTACTAGGGCTTTCAGTAACAGCTTCCTTCATTTCGGTTCCGTATTGTTTAAATACAATGAAGTCTGCTTCTGTGCTTTGTCGGGTATTGTTAGTAGGTATATAAATATGGGAACTGTCTACAGGTTCTGCCACTATCTTAACCCGCATATTTTCCTGGGGACCGGTGATGTTTAAGGAAGCTTTTCCAATGGCATTACCGTAGAACTGACTATTGTCGCTTGCTTTTGTATTAATCAGCAACATTCGTCTTGTGCTAAGCGCCAGGTCGTACCTGACATCTTTAAACTGGTGTTGGTATAGTTTTCCTGATACCTGGCCAACATTACCAAACTTGTCTTTTATATTAAATGAGCCAAAATCTATGGCGCCTTCTGTAAATGTAAAAGTTGCTGCGTCAACAAAATATTCTACTTTGGTAAAGTTGACCAATAAACTGGCTTTCGTTAAAGTAACCTTGCCTAATAATTCAGGTCGTTTGGGATTGCCGTTTATATGTAATTCACCTGTCGCTAATCCCTTTACATCGGTGAAGATGCTACTGAGAAATTTGTTTACAATAGTTATTTTAGTATTGTCGAGTTTAATGGAAGTGAGTAGCGGAATACCGGTTGTATCAGCAAGGTCGTAGCTGCCGTCTGCCGCGAACTTGTAAAGTTCATTATCTGACGTTACGTTAAATCCTATTTTGCCATTGCTGCTGTTATAAGTGCCTTTAATGCCGACAACCCCAACAGAGTCATTATCCAATCTAAATTGCTCTGCTTTTAGGTCCGCATCAATTTTAAACTTTCCGAAAAAGTCTCTCATAATTACCTGTCCGGATGCTAATCCTTCTAACCTTGGATCAGTCGTCAATAATGGCGCAAAGTCTCCAATATTTAGATTTTGTAATGTTACAAGCAGATTGCTTTTATTAAACTCTTCATCGTACGTTGTCTTAACTTCTATATGTTGATCATTTTGTGTAAACCGTACGTTTTCCGCAGAAACAAAATTCCTCCTGACACTGATCTCACCCTCTTTTTCTAAGATCCATCGCTTATCATTTATTACGAAATCAGACGGGTTGAATTTTATTTTTATGCCGTCTGAAAATGTTGTAAGATCAGCATTCAGGTTAAGTTCATTGAGTGTAGTGTTTGCTTTCGTCTTAATGCTTACTTGTGATAAGTCTTTCTGAGAAAGTATGCTTATGGTAGTATTTGGAAAACCGGAACTGTCGCTTAACCAGATGTTCTCAATGTTTCCGTTCAACTGCAACACATCAAGATTACCTCGGCCATTTAAAGAGATATTACTGAACCTGTATTTTTTAAAAGCAAAAGCAGGAACATCTGCATTCAACTCGAAAACAGTGTCAATAGTATTGATTGTTCCGGAGATGCTGCTATTACTAAAACCGGTTAAATCTTTATTGAACAGTAAAGTATAACCGGCAATATTTTTAGTATTAAGTATAAAATTAAACTGCTGATCTTTTACATTATTTCTCGGCTTGCTTATATAGGCAGGGTAGTATTTATTAAGGAAAATCTGAAAGGTATTGGGAAGGTCAAGAATGTTATATTCTCCCTCAACTGATGCGTCGAATTCATTGCTGGTTAAAGAAAGAAGTCTTCGACGTCCTTCAAATCCTGATTGCAAGCTGAGGGAATCGAAATTTAAACGAACACTATCCTGAACAAGGTTGGCATTAAAGACCTTAACTGATCCAAGAAATTGGTCAATGTTTTTACCGCTAAAGTTTAAGTCAAACAGACCACTTATTTCCAGCTGTTTGTCGTACAATTTCAGTTTTTGAAAGTTGCTGTGAGCAAGATCGGCAAGCAGGTTAAAATGAGGTTGGGCTTGCCTGAAATCCATTTTTACGGTAGTAACGAAATCGATGTTTTCATCATCAATTTTAACTGTACCGTCAAATTGTCTTTTTTGGAAAGTGCCCTCAACATCTATCTTTCGGTAATTGTAATCTTTAAAATTAAACTGACTGATCTTTCCGGTCACACTGGTTCGTAAGGTATTAAGTGTAAGTCCAACACCTTTTACAGCTCCATCAAAAGAAAGCGTACCCATTTCTTTGATCTGTAAAAATTTTCCGAGATTAAATTTGTCGGTACCGAGGTGACCATTATAAACTGCAATGCCGGTGGACGGTAACTCCATTACAATGTTAGTATGAAAACCGCCAAGGTTTGTACTGAATGCTCCGGTTGTAGCAAACTTTGAAATAGTGCCTTTAAAGTTGCCTTTAAACTTTACCTGTCCTAAACTTGCAAGCGACGGATTATCTATTTTGCCGATCGCCGGTATAAACGCTACTGCGTCTCTATAGGTAGTTTGTAAATTTCCACTTTGGAAATTAATAAAGGTTTTGTTTATATCAGGTAAACCAACCATGGAAATATCTCCACTTAAAGTGGTGCTTCCACCGGCTCTTGCAAAAAGATTTTTAATTGAGAGGTTTCCAATTGTCCCCTTTCCGATTCCTGATAAGCTTATTCTTTTTTTCCATGTCTTCGCTGCCGGAACAAAGTAGGCAAGGTCCTCACTATCTATCTCGGTATTTGTAAACCTTGCCTCCATGGTAATCTTTTCGACGAAGTTGCCGAAGTCTGCACTGAAGTCTTTAAAGCTCATCGAAAAGTAGTTTTGCAAACGCGTTCTGGGTGTTGCCAGATCAAGCTTTGCAAACTCCATAATTTGTGGTGTAAGTTTAAAATTCGTCTTTAGCCTTCGTAAGTCGAAGCCGCTTCTTTCCTTCGTAGCAATATCGATGTTTGCTTTAATTGTGTCTTTGATAAAACTAATTTTTGAAAAGCTTCCATTTAGCTTTTCAAAGCGAAGATTAAGGGGATCGAAATATGGATAAGGTGCACGATCAATACTTTTTAGACTTTGAAAAGCACCGCTTTTAATATTGATTTTGGCTACCGTTAACCGCATGTCTCCCGCATTAAAATACAATGCAGTATCCGCTTTTGGTTGTTCCTTCTTTACAACAGGCGGCCTTAATCCTTTAAAGTCAGTAATCGAAAACACTGGCCTATCAAGATCAATTTGTTTTATGTCTAACAGGTTTTTGTCTATATTAATTTCATTTGCTTCCAATTGTAAATTAGCTGCTCTAACCTCCATTATGTTTCCAACCCATGCATCCCTTTTTACAAAAGCAATGTTTTTAAAATCAAGCTTTTTAAGATTGAATTTTAAATTGCTTTTTTTCTTTTTGTCTTTTGGGGTAGTGGGAGAGAAGTAATCGACAAGAAACTGGTAGTTCCAGATAGAATCTTTACGATACATATTTACGTAAGCATCTTCAAGTCCCACATATTTTAGGACCAATTCATCCTTTAAAAAAAACCAATCTGTAATTCTTACTTTAACCTTGCTGGCATAAAGCAAAGTATCTTTTTGAAGGTCTTTTACTAAAGTGCCTTCAAGGTTCATGCTATTAAATAAAGCAAAATTTACACGATCGATTCTTACTTCTGTATGTAGGTCTTTAGACAAACGTTTCGTCACCTTTTTTACAATAAAGGTTTGAACGAATGAAGTTTGAATTAAAAGCCACACCAACAGCAATAGCGCAAGTAAGCTTAATAAAACTCTTCCTGTTATCTTAAGAAATTTATTCAGAGGGTGAAATTTGAGTTGTGTAAAAATAAAGAAACGAAGTGGCAGCACAAACTTGAAAACAAATTCTGCAAAATAATAACATATACGGTGCCGTTTCTATTCCTTGTTACCAATATTGGGTTTCTGTTTTCTTTTAAAAAGCTGCGACCTACTCGTTGTAAACTGTTGTAGACGGTGTTGCAAAAATTGTACTTATCGAACCTTGACAGGTTGAATGATCGTTACAATTGGAATCGATGTCGTGTTTTTTGTTTTTGTGCATCAAATCTTTCATCTGCATTGTTGTGTCACTCACTTGTACTAATCAGTAAATATTGAGCTTTTAAAAAAGCGCGGGCATGAAAGAATTTTACAAATGCGGCAATGATGCAGCGTTAAGACTGCAGTTGCTCAATGAGATGCTGATAAAGTGATTGCGACGCAACGATGGTGATGTAGTTGTGAAGCTGGTATCATAAAGGCCACTTAAATTGTTGCTGCAATTAATTGCTTGCGTACAACCTGAAGCCAGGTGATTTCATCTAATTAAAGACGAAAAAAGTTATTTAACAAGGTTGATTAGTTCGGGCATGTTAATTCCCTTTTCATACACTTTTACCAATTGGCCTTTTTTATCGTATAAAGCTGAAAACGGTGTAAACTTAACTGCGTAAAACTGGGTGATCATTCTTGAAGGATCAGTGCCTATTTTGATAGACGGAAACCTGTTGATTTTATACCGGTCAGCAAAGGTTACCATGTCCTGGAAAGGTCGGCTGGTTACCATTACAATTTGAAGGTTACTAAGGTCTTTCATTTTACTAATCACTTCTTCGGTTTCTAGCTGACAATGACCACAATCGGGACTGAAATATAAAATAAGTGTTGGCTTCTTGTCTTGAAGATTAACCTTGCTGAACCAACTGCTGTCAGGCATCTGGATACTAAATGGTGGAATGGTTGGATTTTTCTGGTAGGCCGCTAACGTATCTAAGCCGCCAGCGCCAGCATTTGTTTGGGCATTTATACAAGAAGAAATAAGAAAAGTAATAAATAGTATAAATATAGAGCGCATGAATTTTTTTATTATTAGTCAAATATGTTACCAAAAATAAAGAATAGAAGATTATCATATCACATTATGGCTTCGTCGATTGTTAAATAACATTTTCACCTTCAATCACTATTTTTGCCGCAATAAACCCAAGCAACCGGAGAAATGAATTTTAACTTAAGTCAAATTCCTGAAAGAACAGCAAAGCCGAGGACTCATGGATTAACGATGATTATGGACAAAGGGTTGAGCATTTCAGAGGCTGAAAATTTAATGAGTGTTGGTTCTTCTCATATTGATATTGTAAAGCTTGGTTTTGGTACTGCATTCGTTACCCCGAACCTCCGCCAGAAAATAGAAGTTTATCAAAAGGCCGGCATGGCTGTATACTTCGGCGGGACTCTTTTCGAAGCTTTTTTAATCAGAAATGCATTTGATGCATATATAGCCATGATGAAAGATTATGGTATAGAACATGTAGAAGTAAGTGACGGATCAATCACTATACCACATGCCGAAAAATGTGGCTATATAGAAAAACTTACAAAGTTCGGAACTGTATTAAGTGAAGTTGGAAGCAAAGATGCCGCTCATATTATTCCACCTTATAAGTGGATTGAGTTGATGCGGGCTGAACTTGAAGCTGGTTCTACCTATGTGATTGCCGAGGCAAGGGAAGCTGGAACTGTTGGTATCTACAGAGGTTCTGGTGAAGTTAGGGAAGGGTTGGTGCAAGAAATTCTGACACAAATTCCTGCAGAGAAAATAATATGGGAAGCGCCCCAAAAAGATCAGCAGTTGTATTTTCTTGAGCTGATCGGCTGCAACGTAAACCTGGGAAATATTGCTCCCACTGAAATCATTCCACTTGAGGCAATGAGAATAGGTTTACGTGGCGATACCTTTCACCTGTACCTCGACAATAAAAATTGATAATGAGAAAATTTGGGCTGATTGGCTATCCATTATCTCACTCTTTTTCCCCCGCTTATTTTGCTCAGAAATTTGCAGACGATGGAATTGTCGGGTGCTCTTATGATTCTTTTCCAATTGAGGACATAAACAAGCTACCAGGTCTTTTACAAGACAGCCCCGAACTGGAAGGAATAAATGTTACCATTCCTTATAAAAAATCGGTTATTCCTTTTCTTAGTGATAGTACGGAGCCGGTTATTAAGATGGGTGCCTGCAATTGTATTAAAATAAAAAACGGACGTCTGACGGGGTACAACACAGATGTAACAGGTTTCGAAAAATCGCTCTCACCAAAACTTGAAAGCAGTCATACCCGTGCGCTCATTCTCGGCACTGGTGGCTCAGCGGCCGCAGTTGAATATGTGCTTGAAAAATTATCAATTGATTTTTTATTTGTTAGCAGAAAGAATGCTTCAGACAAAAAAGTTATTACTTACCAGGGATTAAATAAGGAGATTTTAAACCAATACACTTTAATTATAAATACCACCCCAGTCGGTATGTATCCGTCTATTGAAACTTACCCCGATATACCTTATCAATTTTTGTCTCCTCGCCACTATCTTTTTGACCTGGTTTATAATCCCGCAGAAACGTTGTTTTTAAAGAAAGGAGCAGAAATGGGAGCGATAACAAAAAACGGTTCAGATATGCTAGTTATTCAGGCAGAAGAAAGCTGGAAAATTTGGAATGAAGAATAAGTACTTTAAATAAGGTGATGATGTACGCATTACAAATTACCAAAACTAATGGCCAACCAATTTTTCGATAGCTTTTGCAGGCACCGATACTTTCTTCTTAGCTGCGTAATCAAAGCACAACATTCCTGTTTTTGCTTTACCAGCTAACAGCCATTCTTCTGCTACTTTCACTTCTAATTTGTAGAACATATCAAAACCAAGCTTGTCGAAACCAGAGGCGGAAACAGATATTCTTACTTCGTCCGGGTATTCAAGTTCTCGTTTGTATTCAATTGCTGCATCTGCCATTATCAAACCTGTACCTTCAAATGCTAATTCTGAGTATCCAAAATGGCGCAGAAATTGCTGGCGGGCTTCATGCACTAACGATAAAAATACGTCGTTGCCCACATGACCTCCATAATTCAAGTCGGTAATTCGAATCTTTAAAGTAGTATAAAACTGAAATACGTGAGGGAGTGAAACTTTAATTCGTTCCATTTATACAAATGTCAAACAAAAATACCGGCATCTTAACCAAATCCAGCTTTTACAGAATTACCCACATCAACCCTGCTATTACGGTTAGCCCGGCCACAGTAGCTAAATAAACATTCCGACGTTTCGGGTAATTGGGTTGTTCAAAAGAAGAGGCAATCATATTATTTGCACTATTTCTTCTATTGTCTTGTTCGTCCAGGATTTTTTCAATCTTATCCCAAACTCTGGCGGGTGGTATAGTAAGTTGTTCGGTCATAGTAGATTTAACAGCTTTTGAAGAAAATCTTGTTTCTTTCTCTAATCGCTCTTGATTGTTTGAAGAGTTATTATTAAAATTACTTTTTGATGGACTGTTTTTCATATCTATAGGGGTTACTCAGTTACCATGTTAATTTCTGCCTCATTTCCCATTCGTAACTACAATTATATAACATTTGAGTTACCGTATTTATTGTACAGACGCCGTAAATATTCAATTGGTTGCAGTTTTCTTTGTGATATTCTCTAATTGCAACTATTTTTTCCCAAAACCGGACAAAAATGAAGCCAGTTTTACAGTGGCTTTCTTTCTGTGGCTAAACTTATTTTTTTCTTCAAGTTCCATTTCAGCAAAAGTTTTAGAACTTCCTGATGGCACAAATACGCTGTCGTAACCGAAGCCGAGGTTCCCTTTTGGTTCTTCTGTAATTGCTCCTTCACAAATTCCCTCAAATCGATATTCTGAATTATTTATAATAAGAGAAATAATCGTTCTAAATCTTGCCTTCCTGTTTTTCTTGCCTAAAAGTTCCTCTAAAAGCTTTGCAATATTATCTGTGGGGCTTTTACCTTCTCCGGCATACCTGGCGCTTTTCACTCCCGGCGCTCCATTCAATGCTTCAACTTCTAATCCCGTATCCTCGCTGAAGCAATTTTTTCCGGTAAGTCTATAAATAGTCGAAGATTTTTCAGTGGCATTTTCTTCTAAAGTGGCATGTGGTTCTGGTATATCGATAGCTATTCCTGCCTCGTTTAAAGAAATAATATCATAGCGTCCTCTAATAACACTTTTTATTTCTTCAACCTTGTGCTCATTGTTGGTCGCAAAAACGATTGTATCCATATTCGGGGGTTTGTGTAAAGCGTGGAAAATAGAACTATAAAGACGGATTTTTCTGTCTGAAGGGATTGGATAAAGTATAACCGAATACTATCCGAACGGCATTTTTATATTATTTCTTAAAATACCAGCATCATATTTTCAATTTTTCATCGTTGCGTCGCAATCACTTTGACTGCAAATCGTTTGGCAGCTTTTGGCAAACCGCATGTTTCTAACCGATACTAAATATTTTTTTAAGGCTTACCCAAAGCTTTGTTTTTAAAAGCTTTCCATCATTATTCGTTGCGTTGATTAAGGGAAGGGCAGGTGCGAGCATAATTGTACAACTATCAAATGTTTGTACCTGAAAGGCCGGTATCATAAAAGGTAGCTTAACGGCAGATGGTTCTACATCAAACAAAAGAATAGTTGAGGGAGTTAATTGTTCTTTAATTATTTCGTAATTAATTTCTTGTTGTGCAGTGTTTACAATGGCGATATCACCGAGCGTAAGTTGGCAGGCCTTTAAAATATTGGTTAGGAAGGTCAGGTCTTCTTCCGATAAAAAAACTACTTCTGGTTCGTTAACTATAATTGTAACTCGTTTTTGATTTTCTCCTAAATACCTTATTTTTTTAATTGATCTTGATTTTTCAGCTTCATTTGGCGCGCCTTCCTCTATCTCGGTCGATAAGGTTTTTAACGTGAAAGTTTCTAAATCAACCAGGCTTCCTTTATACAACTCAGCTATTAAAAACTCAGGCAATTGTATTTTTTCTTCACTCATAATTCATCCCAATTTATTGCCTTTGCAGGCATTTTTCGTTTCTTTGCAGCAAAATTAATATTTATGGTGGCAGCTCCTGAGATAAATGTTCAAAAGGCAGAAACGAGTAAACTTCAGTCTTTTTCATTTGAGAACTTAACTTTTGGAAAATATTTTACTGATCATATGCTTGAGGCGGATTATGAAGATGGCGAATGGAAAAACGTTGAGATTAAACCGTACCAGCCATTACTTCTCGATCCTTCAACTGCTGCAATACATTATGGCCAGGCAATTTTTGAAGGCATAAAAGCTTATAAAGATAAAGAAGGGAATGCCTTCATCTTCCGCCCGATTGATAACTTCAAGCGTTTCAATATCTCCGCCGAAAGACTAAAAATGCCTCCTGTACCAGAAGAAATCTTTATGGAGGGAATGCGCATGTTGATTGACATAGATAAGAATTGGATACCTGGTCAGGACGATCATTCCCTGTACATTCGTCCGTTTATGTTTTCAACTGAGGCAACTTTAGGAGTAAAGCCATCGGACAGTTATAAATTCATGATCATTCTCAGTCCAACTGGTCCTTATTACAGTAAGCCAATGCGTATTTATGTAGAGGAGAAGTACTCTCGTGCTGCTCCGGGCGGTATTGGCTTTGCAAAAGCCGCCGGTAATTACGCCTCAAGTCTATTACCTGCTGCTGAAGCTCAAAAGCTCGGCTACGACCAGGTTTTATGGACCGACGCGGTCGAGCATAAATACGTGCAGGAGATTGGAACGATGAATGTGTTTTTCATTATTGGAAACAAAGCTTATACCCCTGAACTCGCCACAGGTACCATTTTGGCTGGTGTTACTCGAGACAGTGCTATTACTATTTTAACAGAAATGGGTTTTCAGATAGTAGAAGATAAAATAAGCATAGATCAAATTATTGCAGCCCATAAGGCAGGAGAACTGCGTGAAGTTTTTGGCACTGGCACTGCGGCTACAATTTCTCCAATTAAGGAGTTAAGGTACGAAGAATATGTAATGGAATTCGACGTAGAAAACTGGTCAGTTTCGCCGGAATTAAAAAAACGGTTAAATGAGATACGAAATTGTAAAGTTGCTGACCGCTTTGGGTGGATGTATAAGGTTTAAGTGTAACTAAACCGGGTAGCTAGAGCAATTAGTAGCAGATTTTGGCTAATTGCTTGATTTGTTTGAAGGTAAAAGGAATAAAAAAATCAGAAAGAATTCTTAAAAAAGTACGTGCAATAGAATAAATGAAGACTGAAAATTACGGGGCTAGTAATATTTTTTATTTCAACTTTTGGAATTTCAGTTCATTGCCAGTACTTTTGCAATCCGAAAAAAATTAAAAGGTAACAATGCCTACAATACAGCAATTAGTAAGAAAAGGTAGAGAAATTATAAAGGCAAAGAGCAAGTCAAGAGCACTTGATGCATGTCCTCAGCGTCGTGGTGTATGTACAAGGGTGTACACAACTACTCCCAAAAAACCGAACTCAGCTTTACGTAAAGTAGCCAAGGTTCGTTTAACTAACAAGATTGAAGTTATTGCGTACATCCCCGGTGAAGGTCATAATTTACAGGAGCACTCTATTGTTTTAATCCGTGGAGGTCGTGTGAAAGATTTACCCGGTGTTCGTTATCACATCGTTCGCGGTAGTCTTGATACTGCAGGTGTAAAAGACCGTAAGCAGAGTCGTTCTAAATACGGTACTAAGAAAGCAAAGGCAAAAAAATAGTAGAGGATAGAAGTACCTCACTTAAATATTTTTAAATTAACTAGGCAGCAGGGCTGCATAAAATTATAAGAACATGCGTAAGACGCAACCTAAAAAAATTCCTTTAGCACCAGATCCTCGCTTTAACGATAAGCTGGTTACCCGTTTTGTTAACAACATTATGTGGCAAGGTAAAAAGAGTATTGCTTTGACCATTTTCTACGATGCTGTTGACAGAGTATCTAAGCAAACAGGCGAAGATGGTTATGAAATTTGGAAGAGAGCTTTAGCTAACATTACTCCGGGAGTTGAGGTAAGAAGCCGACGGATAGGTGGTGCTACTTTTCAAATTCCTTCTGAAGTTCGTCAGGACAGAAAGATTTCACTAAGCATTAAGTGGATGGTTCGTTTCAGCCGTGAAAGAAACGGTCGTAGTATGGCCGAAAAATTATCGAATGAGATAATCGCAGCAAGTAAAGGTGAAGGTGGAGCTTTTAAAAAGAAAGAAGACACACATCGGATGGCTGAAGCTAACAAAGCTTTCTCGCACTTTAAAGTTTAACAGATTTAACATAATAAAATAAATTGTTACAGCCACTCGATGAGTGGCTTTTTTTATTATACTTCTAGCATTGCGATTATTCTAAATATTGTTCTCCCCAAGCAGCATTTTGCCGATTATTCTTGTTTATTAGGTTATCGAATTACTTCTAATTTTTTGTTAACCAGTTTAACAATACTAATTTTACCTTTCATTAACTTTTAATTGATTGCTATGAAAAAACTTCTGACCAGCCGCGGTTTTCTATTAACTGCATTTCTACTCTTTTTTAGCACTTTTCAGTTCAGCGCATTTGCCCTACCTCCTCATGAAGTAAGAGGAAGAGTTGTAAATGCTGAGGGTACTCCTTTACCAGGTGTATCTGTACTAATTGCAGGCACAAAAAAAGGTAATACTACAAACAGTGATGGACGCTTTTCAATTACAGTTCCAGATGACAGAACTTCTCTTGTATTTTCCAGTGTAGGATTTGAAACGCAAACTATTAATGTAGGCGGCCAATCTGAAGTAAATGTAACCATGGCGGCATCTTCCGCAGGTCTGGACCAGGTGGTGGTCATAGGATATGGTACGCGAAGAAAATCTGACCTGACCGGGGCGGTTGGTTCTGTAAAAGCGTCACAATTGGCGGAGCGTCCCGCGGCATCCCTTAACCAGGCACTTGCAGGAAGAATATCAGGTGTGCAGGTAAATACAAATTCAGGTCGTCCGGGAGGTAGAACCAATATAAGGGTTCGGGGTTTTAGTTCTATTAACTCTTCGAACAATCCTCTCTATGTGATTGATGGAGTTATGCTTCCACAATCAAATCAACCCCAGGCAAGCCAGGCAATAGATTTTATTAATCCAAACGATGTTGTTTCTGTTGAGGTTTTAAAAGATGCGTCATCTACCGCAATTTATGGAGCGAGAGGCGCAAATGGAGTAATTCTTATTACAACTAAGCGTGGACGTGCAGGTGAAGGTAGAATAACCTATGACGCTGAATATTTTGTACCAACGGTAGGTCCAAATTTCCCAAAGGTTTTAAATGCAAAAGAATTTTTAGCAGTTGAAGATCTGGCGTATAAGAACATGGAGAAGTATGACCCGGCGGGATGGGCAGCAGGCAGATATGTTGCAAGAAATCCGGCATTAGCACGTACTAATCCGCTACTATTCGACAGTAAGGGTCAGCCCTTGTATGAAACAAATTGGCTAAAGGAGGCTACCCAAAATAAGCTGGGTATGAACCAGCAGATAGGTTTTTCCGGAGGTAATGAGAATACAACCTATTCAATTTCTCTTGGCTACCGTAACGATCAGGGTCTTTTGTTAACTTCTTACCTGAAGCGTTATGCTGGTCGTTTTTCTTTCGATAGCCAGATTAAAAAGTGGATGAAGGTAGGGGGTACACTAAGCTACAACAACCAGGAGGAGAATATCGTGGATCAGAGCGATGCGGTT
>JAOQAJ010000411.1 GCA_025963675.1 Segetibacter sp. | reverse complement strand
TGATCTTTTTAGGAAAAATGTACACCGTTCCCCTCTTCAGGCAATAGTAGCTATGAGGGTTATCTGTGACGTTCGCTGCCCATTCCTCAACTTTTACTGCAGATGCGCAAGTAGCAGGATCAATAATATAAAAGCTTACTTCATTTTCTGTCTTGACCGGTACCGCTGCAGCCACGTGGTATTTCCATAAGTTTTTAAGGTAACCTATTTTTTTAAAGACATAGCCGCTAAAAACCCACCCTTTACAATTTGAAACTTTCCATTCATCCAACAGTATGCATATTGCATTTGCCCGGTCTTCACAATCGTTATTTGCATCACTCCATCTAAAAAGCGGAGATTTTTTAAAAAATGTAAAAAGTTCGTCAGCCTGCACTTTACTCATCGATTTTTCAAATGTTACATTATCAGAAAGTAAAGAGGCAAAAAGGGTCTTTGTTGCTAACACTAATTGAATTTGTTCAAATTTATACCAAGATTGATATGGGGGCAAACTAATCGATTCTTTCCAGGTGAAACCGGTAAAAGTCAAACCAAAAAGTAAACGGTGCAACTTGTCACGCTTGCTTTAGTCATAATAATCACATAATCTTTCTGGAATTTTCTTTATCTGGCAATCATACTAGACCTTTGCAGCCGCATCAATAAAATCTTTCAACATGGCTGGAATACTTGATCTCGTTGGTAATACTCCTTTAGTCGAATTGCAAAAAATTCCAACAAATAATGCTGTTACCATTTATGCAAAACTAGAAGGTAATAACCCGGGAGGTAGCGTAAAAGATCGTGCAGCTTATGGTATGATTAAAGGGGCTATTGACCGTGGGGAAATCAAGCCAGGCATTAAGCTGATAGAAGCAACCAGTGGAAATACGGGAATTGCGCTTGCACTAATTGCAAGCTTATTTAACGTTGAAATAGAAATCGTGATGCCTGAAGATGCCACCCGTGAAAGGGTATTGACAATGCAGGCTTTTGGGGCAAAAGTAATTTTGACACCAAAATCGCAATCGATGGAAGGAGCGATAGATTATGCAACGGCCCAGGTAGCAAAAGGTGGATATCTCATGCTAAACCAATTCGGTAATCCTGATAATCATGCAATGCATTATAAAACCACTGGTCCCGAAATTTGGCGCGATACTGATGGTAAAGTGACTCATTTTGTTTCCGCCATGGGAACTACAGGAACTATCATGGGGGTTTCAGAATTCTTAAAAGAGAAAAATAGTGATATTCAAATTGTAGGATGTCAACCCAGTGAAGGCTCTCATATTCCTGGTATAAGAAAGTGGCAAGAGGCCTATTTACCTAAGATTTTTAAGAAAGAAAGAATAGACCGTATAATGGAAGTTGATGAAAAAGATGCCCGGATTATGACGAAACGCCTGTCCCGGGAAGAAGGTATTTTTTGCGGCATGAGCAGCGGCGGTGCGGTACATGCAGCTGTCGAACTTTCTAAAGAGTTGACCTCCGGCGTTATCGTTTGTATCATTTGCGACCGAGGTGACCGATATTTATCCTCCGACTTGTTCGATTAGGAAGTTTGCAGTTAAAAGTTTTGAGTGTAATATTCCCCTTCGAAAAACTCTGGACTCAAAACTCAAAACTTCAAAACTCAAAACTTCCAAACCCAAAAACGTTTCACTCTTCTGGCACAATTTTAAAACCATACATTGGCATGAAGGGAAGGGAAAAGTTTAAGCTTATTGTGATTTTAGGCCTTTTATCTGCTATCGGCCCGTTTTCAATCGATATGTATTTACCTGGCTTTCCCTCGATTGCTGCGGATTTGAATACGACAGTCGCTAAAATTTCGCTGTCACTCTCCAGTTTTTTTATCGGTATCTCATTTGGCCAAATGTTATACGGGCCTTTGTTAGACAGGTATGGTCGTAAGAAGCCTTTATACATTGGCTTGTCTGCATATTTTATAGCCTCTGTTGGTTGCACTATGGCTACATCAGCCGACCAGTTGATATGGCTAAGATTGTTGCAGGCGCTGGGCAGTTGCTCGGGTATGGTTGCCTCGCGGGCAATGGTGCGCGACCTTTTTCCTGTTAGTGAAAATGCCAAAGTGTTCTCGCTGCTAATGCTGGTTGTAGGGGTGTCGCCCATTATTGCGCCCACCCTTGGTGGTTACCTAAGTTCAGAGTTTAGCTGGCATTATGTATTCGGTGTCCTTGCTGTAATGTCAGCGTTGATACTTTTAGCAGTACACTTTTTTCTCCCCGAAAGCAAACAGCCTGATCCTGATTTTTCTTTAAAGCCAAAGCCTATTATCAATGGTTTTTTAGGTGTTGCAAAAGAACCACAATTTTATACTTATGCCCTCGCCGGGTCCATTGCATCGGCGGGTTTGTATGCTTATATCTCCGGCTCGCCATCAGTATTTATGGAATTATACAAAGTGTCAGAAAAACAATACGGATGGATCTTTGCGATGGTAGCAATTGGACTAATCAGCTCTAGCCAACTGAATTCTTTTATGCTGAGAAAATATAAAAGCGAGCAAATAGTGGTGGTTGCGTTATTCTGTCAATCGGTTATTGGTATGCTGTTATTGACCGGAACGGCAATGGGATTTTTAGGTCTGTACAGTACGATCATTTTATGCTTTCTTTTTCTTAGTTGCCAGGGCTTCACTTTTCCGAATACGTCTGCGCTTTCACTAGCTCCATTTAGTAAAAATGCCGGAAGCGCTTCCGCCTTATTAGGTAGCGGACAAATGGGGATTGGTGCATTAACTTCCGCGCTTGTAAGTTATTTCAATGATGGAACCGCAGTACCAATGACTGCAATAATGGCTAGCTGCGCTGTAACTGCCTTCATTTTATTAATGGCGGGTGGGCGAATAATTCGAAGCAAAGCATCCAGACAAAAAGTGCAGGAAGAATCGGCTGAAATGCTAGTTACCTCCTAACGGACTCACTGATAATTTTTTGGTCACCGGCAGAGGTTGTTGATGAATCATTGTTGTGTCACTCACTTGTACAGATATACTTTTATGGCATCTTTTTCCACCTTCTGTATAAATGGGGAAATAACCTTTCTTCGTGCTCTTTGTGTAAGACTTCGTGCCCTTTGTGGTCCTTTTCTTGGAACACAACGTACACGAAGAACCACGAAGGACACGACGCCAGAAGGCAGTAATGATAGTCAAATAAGTTTCAGGAAATACCTTTCTTCGTGCTCTTTGTGTAATCCTTCGTGCCCTTTGTGGTCCTTTTCTTGGAACACAACGTACACGAAGAACCACGAAGGACACGACGCCAGGAGGCAGTAATGATAGTTAAATAAGTTTCAGGAAATAACCTTTCTTCGTGCTCTTTGTGTAAGCCTTCGTGCCCTTTGTGGTCCTTTTCTTGGAACACTACGCACACCAAGAACCACGAAGGACACGACGCCAGGAGGCAGTAATGATAGTTAAATAAGTTTCAGGAAATAACGTTTCTTCGTGCCCTTTGTGTAAGCCTTCGTGCCCTTTGTGATCCTTTTTTTGGAACACGACGTACACGAAGAACCACGAAGGACACGACGATAAGATGATTGATAGATTAATGAATGAGCTACAAAAGTGCTTAGGCGAGATGGTAATGCCCTTCATCGTCTTTTGTCTTTTTTGCTATAAAAAGTCCAATAGCTATAAACAGAAATGACAAGACGAGAAAGCCATAGTTCCAGAGTTCTTTATCACGAGTTATCTCTCTTACATTATGTAGCTTTAAAAGCTGGTGATCGGCAATACCTTCCAATACATTAAATAGCCCCCAGCCAAACAACATTCCGCCTGCCAGCAAGTTGCCGGATCGATCAATGTCTTTTCGTTTCAACAACTTCCACAGTAAAATAACGCCGGTTAAAGTAACCATCAATGTAAAAGCATGAAAGATGCCATCCCAAAACATGTTTACACTTTTAGCTACGTAGGTTGTAGGAGGAATCCTGTTTGATAGCATCTCATGCCACTGGAGTATTTGGTGCAAGACAATTCCGTCGATAAATCCTCCCAGCCCGATTCCTAAAACCGTTGCAGCAGCCATTAACGGCGCCGGCGACAGATGTTGTTTTCCTGGAAAAGCTGCAACATTTGCTTTATGTTTTTTTACAGAAATAGCAGAAATAACCGCAACAACAAAAGCCAATGCTACAAAAGGCAAAAGAATAATAACAAGGTTTGGATAAAAAGCACTGTCAAAGATTGCATCCCTGATTTCCTTGTTGCAGTTAACACACGCAGAGACTTCGCTATTTATAAATAACACAATAAAACAGGCGAAGAATTTAGTTGTGGCAAATTTCATTTGTGGAGGGTTAATTTTAAACATAAGATTTGTACTCTTTATATTCAAAAATTTAACCAAGTGTTGATGGGAAATCTGCCGGCCAGCGCGAGACGATTTTCACCGTCTATTTTAAATATCGACTCGCGTATTGAATAAAAGTCTCCCAGTTTGGACCTGTAGTATGGCCGCCACTGTGTTGCCGAAACGCTACTTCACCATCAACCAGGGCAGTTTCTATTGGTGGAAATTCTGTTGTGCCCAGATCCTTTTTACCAAGTAGTGTATATACTGGTCCGGCATGAACGCCGGCTAGAAACATTCCTTTAGCATCTACCCATTGGCCCTCTACTGTAGGAGAACCAACACTTATAAACACTGGCCGTGGAGCACATAATGCAACCAGTTCGTGCGCATCAACAGGTAGATCGTTTGGAGTTAGGGGACCAGTATATTTAATAAAGTTTCCGGCAAACCAATGATATTCTCCTGATGAAGCAAGATTCTCTACCTGTTCTCCAAAAACCCTTCTAAGAATTTTTGTGCCACCCGCACCCGACGACCCAACAAAGGCAATGGCAAAGCGAGGTTCGTAAGCCATGGCAACAATGGCTGCCTTACCATATCTCGAAAGGCCTTCAATGCCTAACCTTTTCGTATCGACGGCTTTATCGGTCTCGTAATAATCAATAGCACGGCTTGCACCCCAGGCCCACGCTTTCAAAGTACCCCAGTCATCTGGTTTACGCGGCTGACCTTTATTAACCAATCCAATAATTCCTTGAGTTAACCCCGCACCATTATCTGCCTGGAAACTTGTAGGAACGATTACCGCTGCTCCCCAGCCTTTTTGCAGGAGCTGTTCCTGCCAGTTTTTTACAACAGGCGTTCCGGCTGGTGGGGGAGGCATTCTAAAGCCGGGAGGAAATACAAAACCAAATTCCGTAATTACGGGAACCGGACCTTTGGCATTAGCAGGCGTGGTTAAAGTAAGCTGTATATCTACTTTGATGTTCGGATAAGCTGAATTGTCTACATGACCAAGCAAATACTTTGTAATTGCTTTTATTGCGCCAATAGTTGTATCCGCTGTTCTTGTGATCTCCCAGTTTACTTTTGGTGTATTTGCTGGTACCCGACCATATACTTCACGGTCAAAATCTTCTACTATTTCTGGTCTTCGTTGTGACCACCATATTTTTGCTGCAGTTACTTTTTTGCCATTTTTTAGCACCAGCGGATCAGGCAGTGTAGTATAAGGAGATGCTTTTGACTCGTCACTATTAGCAGCATTGGGGGCTTGTGGATTACCGGAAGGGCCGGGCCTGGTAGAAGTTATATGCAACTGGTCGAGCATGTTCTGATAATCCTGTTGTGTGCTCTTTTGCACCGCACGCATCATACTATCTCTTCTGATACTGTCGGCAGCCGAGCGTTGTGGCTGAGCAGAAGCAGAAGCAACCGTAAACAGTGCAATGAGGCAGGTAATGATTTTCATGTTTTATGTTGAATATGTAATAAAATGTTGAAGAGTGCGACGCAAGTAAAGTTGAATAATATACTTCTGCCGGCAACCAAAAATCTTTCAATTCGAAATTAAATGTCGTTTACTTAAGTAGTAATTGGTTTTCTCGCACAGGCGGAAAGAAGAAGAAAGCAACCTTTGCGTCTTTGCTCCTTTGGTTTCTTTGCGTGAAACTTTCTTAAGTCAACAACATTGGATTTACTAATGATCAGTTCTAAATGGTGATGCAGGCAATCCTTCTTTGTTGTACAAGTTTGCTCCGTCAGGATTGTCAGACCATGCATAGCGTACATACATAGGATTTGAAATCGTCTCATTCCAAACAATCACTTTATTGCCCTCGATTTTTCCTGTTGCCCAAACAAATTTTTTGTCAGCAGCAGCAATCTCAAACCGGCTCAGTTCTTCGCCGTCATTTGTGATCAAGCCGCTTCCAATATTATTGAATGTAAGTATTATTTTATTGGCTTCGGTGTTCGACGATTGGTAAATGGGCCCTGCGTGAACAACGTCTTTTTCATTATAAGCGACTTTAAGTGCTGCAAGTGCTAAACGTTCGCCGACTTCTTTTTTCCTGTCGGGATGAATGTCGTTCCATTCACCCAGGTCAATTGCTACAGCCATGCCGGTGTTGGGGATAGACAAAGTTTTCAATTGAGCTTCTCTTAATACCGCGCACTGGCTTTCTGAAGGCACATATTGCACTTCCTGAAAATTAGGGAGTTGTACATATAAAAACGGGAGATCAGGTTGTTTCCATTTGCCTCTCCAGTCAGCTATAAGGGCGGGCAAAAGCTTTCCGTATTCCGAAGCGTTATTTACATTGGTCTCTCCCTGATACCAAAGAATACCCTTAATTGTATAATTTGTGGCGGGAGCTGCCATCGCATTGTATAATGCAGTAGGTTGATTTTGCGCAGAAATTCCACCACCTGCCACAAACCTGGTTTCCGGATTATACACTTCACCGACTTTGTATTGCCATGTTCCTTTAAGATCAAGTGTATCGCTACCAGCAGACAAGTAATAGGGTTTATCAGGAACAAAACCGCCTTTTCCGTAATTGTTGAGGACGCGGATGACGAAAAGATTTTTTCCCGGCTTAAGCGCGCCGGCAGGTAACATATACCTTCTTTGAGGATACATGTAAGTAGTGTTACCAGCAAGCTTACCGTTTACATATAGAAAGTCAGCATCCACAATTCTACCGAGGGCAACTTTTGCGGGTTTACCTGTCATAGATGCCGGCACATCAATTTCGCGTCGATACCAAACGGCGCCATCTAAATCTTTTATTCCCTGGTCTTCCCAATAACCAGGGATGTTGATATTATGCCAACCTTTCGGAACATAGCTCGTGTCATACCATTGCCTGCCTGCTAATAATCCTTTGTCAAGCAGAGGCTGCGGCCTGTTTGCATTGGCCGCAATAGCTTTCCTGTTTAATCCATTTACGTAAGCCGTATCCTTATTTTTTTTAATTGTTGACATAATAGTAGGGAAAGTTTTAAACCCTTCCTCACTGGTCCATGCTTCTATAGGAGTGCCGCCAACGCTGGCATTAATCAAACCAATGGGAATGTGATATCTCTCATAAATAGATTTTGCAAAGAAGTAAGCGACTGCTGAAAACTGAAGTACATCTTTCGGATTGGCAGATTTCCAGGAACCGAGCGGTAAATCTTCATTTGGACCTTTTAAATTAGTTAATGTAGGAATCCAAAAATGCCTTATCTCAGCATAGTTTGCCTGTGCTATTTCGTTTGCATACCTCTCTTTATGCAAATCCATCTGGTGCACCATATTCGATTGTCCTGAACAAAACCAAACGTCACCTATAAGAATATTATTGAGTGTTATTTGATTGCTGGCAGTTATATTCATTGTATAGGGCCCCCCCGCTTTTAAAGGTGCTAACACAATTTTCCATTTACGATCGTCTCCGGTCTTTGTTTTATATTTTTTACCAGCGAAACTTACTGTTACAGTTTCGTCCTTATCTGCCCAGCCCCATATGTTTACTTTGCTATCTCGTTGCAAGATCATACTATCGCGTACAAGCATCGGAAGTTTTACCGTGCAGAAGGCGGAGTTATAACCAAATAAAGAACCAATAACCAGTAGGAACGACCAACCTATTTTATTTATCATATCTACACTTATACAGAACAAGACAATGAAACTTTTAATTTAATACGGTGTGGGTTTCAAGTCACGAT
>JAOQAJ010000376.1 GCA_025963675.1 Segetibacter sp. | reverse complement strand
TTGTTTACTTGTGTCTAACTTTTTTTATAACAAAACCTACATATGCCGTTCACCAAAGCTGCCCGCTTACCGGCGCTAAAGTAGTGGCACGTAAATTATGCTGGTACTCCATCAAAACTTAATGGGTAGTTATGGCAAATGATGTAAAAACAGACGATAAATTACTTTGGTATAAAGATGCAGTTATTTATGAGCTTCACATAAAGGCGTTTTGCGATGCTAATGGCGATGGAATAGGAGATTTTCAGGGGCTTATGACAAAGCTCGATTATTTACAGGAGCTTGGAGTTACTGCAATTTGGGTACTTCCTTTTTACCCTTCACCGCTCAAAGACGACGGTTATGATATAGCGGATTATTACAACATCAATCCACGTTACGGAAATATTAAGCAGTTTAAGGAGTTTATGACAGAGGCTCATAAACGTAACCTGAAAGTAATTACAGAACTTGTAATCAATCATACTTCAGACCAGCACCCCTGGTTCCAACGTGCACGAACATCACCGAAAGGATCACCTGAAAGAGACTTCTATGTGTGGACTGACAATCCCAATCAATGGAAAGATGTAAGGATCATTTTTACTGATTACGAAGCAAGTAACTGGACATGGGATCCTGTAGCTCAGCAATATTATTGGCATCGTTTCTTCCACCACCAGCCAGACCTTAATTACGATAGCGCATTGGTACAAGAAGAGATTTTGAAGATCCTCGACTTCTGGTGCGATATGGGTGTAGATGGATTTAGGCTCGATGCCGTTCCCTACTTATTTGAACGTGAAGGAACAAATGGAGAAAACCTGCCTGAAACACATGCCTATTTAAAAAAGCTAAGGGCGCATGTTGATGAAAAATATCCGGGAACGGTATTTCTCGCAGAAGCCAACATGTGGCCTGAAGACTCGGCTGCTTATTTTGGCGACGGCGATGAGTGCCACATGAACTATCACTTCCCTGTGATGCCCAGAATGTTTATGGCGCTACAAATGGAAGACCGCTATCCAATCACAGATATTTTTGACCAGACCCCGGCCATCCCAGACAATTGTCAATGGGCAATGTTCTTACGAAATCATGATGAGCTTACGCTGGAAATGGTGACCGACGAGGAGCGGGATTATATGTATAAGGTTTACGCCAAAGACCCTAAAGCAAAGATCAATCTTGGTATCAGGCATCGACTGGCTCCTTTAATGGACAATAACAGAAGAAGGATAGAACTGATGAATTGCCTGCTGTTTTCAATGCCCGGCACTCCTGTTATTTATTATGGCGATGAAATAGGAATGGGAGATAACTTTTACCTGGGCGACCGCGACGGCGTTCGTACTCCAATGCAATGGTCCCCCGACAGAAATGCAGGTTTTTCTGCCTCAAATCCGCAAAAGCTTTATTTACCCGTCATTCTCGATCCTGGTTACAATTATGAGTCGGTGAACGTTGAAATGCAAAGGGCTAACACTTCTTCATTGTTCTGGTTTATGAAGCGCATGATCAGTATGCGCAAAAAGTTTAAGGCATTCGGAAGAGGAGATTTAAAATTCGTTCATGTACCTAATCCAAAGGTTCTTGCATTTACCCGTACTTACCAGGATGAAACGCTCTTTATAATTGTTAACCTTTCTAAACATTCTCAGGCTGCTGAAGTAAATCTCTCAGCATTTAAAGGATATGTACCAATAGAGGTCTTCAGCAAAAATAAGTTTCCGGCTGTAAAAGAAGATACGCCTTACTTCTTTACGCTTGGTTCCCATGCTTATGAATGGTTCATTCTTCACAAAACTGCTATCGAAGCAGAGGATCAGCGGTCTCTTCCATCAATACAAATAAATACCTGGGATGAATTAACCACCGGGGTGGTTTTAGATGAACTTCAAAATCACATCTTAGGGGAATATCTTTTAAAAACAGATTGGTTCGTCGGAAAAGGGAAGCCAATTAACAGTATCGTTATAACCAACCATGCAGTTGTGCCTGTTGTAGGTGGCGATACAATTTTATTATTAATTGAAGTTCGATATGAGAGTGGACTACCTGAGTCATACCAGTTGCCGGTAACTTTTGCAAAAGAAAAACTCGCGCAAAGACTTGGCACCAACTGCCCGCAGGCTATCATAGCTAATTTAAAACTTGCAAACGAGGAAGGCATTTTGGTAGATGCTTTATTTACCCCTGAGCTACAGCATTCTCTGATCGAAAGAATGGGACGAAATGAAACAATGGAGTTGCGCAATAGCAGCATTCATTTTTCCGGCAACGAACAACTTAAAATACAACTCGACCAGTTACATGAGTTAAAATCAAAAATTCATACAGAAGATGGTTTTACGGCTATCGATTACGATAATGGCTTTTCCTTAAAAATGTACCGAAAAATTGATCCGACTACTAACCCTGACCTTGAGATTACACGGTATTTGTCAGAAAACGCGAAGTTCGAATACGTGCCAAAGTACTGTGGTTCCATAGAGTGGAAATTTGAAAACGATACGATTGCATTAGGAATGCTGCAGGTGTTGATAGAGAACCATGGCGACGCTTACCATTTCATGATAACTCGTATCAGCAATTATATCGAAAGGATTTTGTCGGGCGATAAAGAACAACTGCGATCAACTGAACTGGTTGGAACTTTAACGGAGCCTGTAGGGTATGACGAACTGCCTGGCGAACTCCAGGTTTTATTAGGAGCGACTGCAAGCGAACAGGCCCGGTTAATTGGAAAAAGAACTGGTGAAATGCACCTGGCCCTGTCATCAGGAGGAGCGCTTAAAGATTTTGCTCCTGAAGATTTTTCATTGCATTATCAACGATCATTATTCTCATCCATGCAGTCCGTCGTTAGAGAAATTTATGAAAACAAGGCCGAAAACTTCGATAACTATCCTGATATCGTAAAGCAAGACTTAGAAGATTTTTATCGAAAAAAAGAAGAAATTCTTGCACGACTTAAACGAATTTATGCCAAGAAGCTGGATGTAATCAAGATTCGTATTCACGGCAACTATCATTTAGGACAGGTTTTATCTACGGGTAAAGACGTTGTAATAACTGATTTTGTTGGTGATCCCGTCAGAAGTTTTAGTGATAGAAGATTAAAGCGTTCACCTCTGCGAGATGTAGCAGCTATGATCCGTTCTTTTAGAAACGTTGCGTTTGAGGGCTTTCTTAAAACTACCCATGTTGAAGAAGAGAACATAAACAGCTTGCTTCCGTTTGCGCGTATTTGGACCCATTATATGACCGGGTTTTTTATGAAGGCTTATCTCGAAACGGTAAAAGACAGTTCCTTCATTCCATCAGACAAGCAAGACTTTCAAATGATGGTTGAAACGTACATGCTTGAAAAGGCATTGTACGACCTCAAATACGAACTTAAAAATCGCCCCGACTGGGCGATCATACCGCTAAAAACTATAAAGTCGATTATGGGATAATAAAGGAAGACAGGTATAGTAATGTGGGGTTACTATACCTGTCTTTGTTTTTTTTTTCAATACCAGCAGCGATATTTCATAGCATCATTGTTGCGTCGCAATCACATTATCTGTAAATCTTTTGGCTGCTTCAGCTTTTATTTAAGGGATTTTAAAAAAATGCAAAACACGTTTTAGTAAGCGAGAAAAAAATTGGTTAGATGAAGATGAACAGACGTTATAAGGAGCTTTGCTTGTCTGTAAAAGCTTTTGCCAATT
>JAOQAJ010000353.1 GCA_025963675.1 Segetibacter sp. | reverse complement strand
GAAAATGAAATAGAGGTCATACAGTCAAAGGGCCTCTTGGCTGATGTTGTTAATCATCTCCATCTTTATGCACCTGTTTCTGAACAAAGATCTTTCAAAACAGTATCAGCCTATACTTCATCTCCTGTAATAATTGTAGTAGAAAAATTTAATAATTATAGAGAGACAAAAAAAGTTCCTTTTACCTATAATGCAAATAATTCTACTGTTTTAGTCGGTAGATCGACGTATCCCTTAAATACTTTTGTCTCTACTCCTTTTGGCAGTCTAAAATTTGCTCCCAATCCCCGGTACATTGGTGGTGGTAGTAATCAGTTCTTCTTCGAACTACAAACTCCTAAAGCCGTGATAAATAGTATCGCCGCCAGGCTCACTGTTCTTGCATCCAGCAAACAGTCAAGTATTATTGATTTAAGCTTTAAAGACGAGATACCTCAAAGAGGTGAGGACATTGTAAATGATCTTTTATCTACTTATAATACCGCTGCTATTAACGATAAAAATGCGTTGGCAAAAAACACGTTGAATTTTATAGACGAACGTTTAAAATACGTCAAGCATGATTTGGATTCCATTGAAAGAAAGATTGAAAAATTCAAGGCAAGACAGGGAGCTGTCGATATCAGCACCGAGGGCAAGTTATATTTAGAAAGTGTAAGTGCTAATGATCAAAAGTTGAGTGAGGTAAATCTTCAGATTGCTGTGCTTGATCAGGTAGAGCGGTATGTGCTTGCTAAGGATAAAGCTGAAGGAGTTGTACCGGCAACTATGGGAGTTAACGATCCTATGCTTTCGCGCCTGGTCGAAAGGCTATATAATGCGGAACTAGAGTATGAAAGTTTGAAAAAGACGACCGGAGAAAATAGTCCTATTTTATTGTCTCTATCTAACCAGATTCAAAAAATAAAACCGGGAATATTAGAAAATATCCAAAATCAAAGAAGAAGCTTACTTGCAAGCCGAAGTAATCTTGCTTCCACCAATGGGGCATATTCCTCTGCATTACAAAGAATGCCGCAGAAAGAGAGGCAATTAATTGATATTAACAGGGAGCAGGGAAATAAGAATGAAATCTACAATTTCTTGCTACAGAAAAGGGAAGAAACTGCTTTGTCTCATGCTGCTACTGTTTCTGACAGCCGAATAGTTGACAGAGCACAATCGTCTGATTCTCCGGTAAGTCCAAAACGTAAAGTCGTCTACTTCTCATCATTGTTATTAGCATTATTCAGCGGGATTGGGATTGTGATGGGTAAAGAAACATTGAGTCGCAAGATTATGTTCAGGCATGAAGTTGAAAATATGACTGACTTCCCAATTATTGGAGAGATAGCTGCTGAAGCTACAAAAAATCCCATTGTGGTTGGGGAGGGCAAAAAAACTTTCATTGCGGAGCAATTTAGAAAGTTAAGGGCCACGTTAAGCTATATGGGAATCAATTCCAGTACCAAAAAGAAAATATTAGTTACTTCCTCTATATCTGGTGAGGGTAAGAGCTTCATTGCAACAAATCTTGCTCTAAGCCTTGCTATCACAGGAAAAAAAGTTGCTTTATTAGATTTCGATTTGAATAATCCTTCCCTAAATAATAAATTAAGCGTATCAAAGCAAATAGGAATTACGGAGTATTTAAAGGGAGAATGTAAGATTGAGGAAATAATAAAAGCTACTGATCTCCATAAGCATTTGTTCCTTGTTCCTACAGGCGAACTTCCTGATAATCCCGCTGAGTTAATCATGAGCGGAGGAGTCGAAGAACTACTTAACTATATGACTGCAAACTTTGATTACGTCGTCATTGATACTGCTCCCGTAGGTCCGGTAACAGATGCCTACTTGCTATCCCCGCTTTGTGACGCTACTTTATTCATCGTTAGACATAATTATACTCCGAAAACTTTGGTCGGGAGAATTGATCTTAACAATAGGATAAATAAGCTTAGCAATATGGCCATTGTTTTTAATGGTATAACAACCAGAGGATACAGTAATTATAGTTATGGTTACGGTTACGGTTATGGAAATGTATATGGTTACGTTGATAACAAAAAGACCACTAAGTTTTTAGGAGCCTCTAAGAACTAATATTACCCCCCCAATTTTTTATAAAAAACTATTAACTGCTACAACTTGAAAGGTTGTGGTTCAGATCGGCGAAGCCGTGCCACAAAAGCCTTAATATTAGTTTCTTCTTAAAAAAAATTACAACCAAAAACGGTCTTTCAATACGAACTTTAAAATATAATAACGCGCATTCATATTCCATTGATAGTATGTTGCAAATTTAGAAGCAACGAATCTCGGGCAGATTTAAATGATAGAGGATAATCAGATAAATGATTTGATGGAGCTATGAATAAGAAAGTATTAAAATGGAATTTTATTTTTCAATACGGCTATGTGTTGACAAACATATTTAATTCTATTATTTTATTGCCATTGTACCTGAAGCACATCGATGCAACAACTCTGGGTATCTGGCTAGCAACAGGAAACATTTTAGCATGGATGACACTTACTGATCCTGGTGTAGGAGATATACTTCAACAAAAAATTGCTGAATTAAGGGGCAAAAAATTGGTAAAGGATGTTTGCGATACAATTGGTTCAGGGTTTATAGCTTCCGGAATAATCTTAATAATTTCAGTCTTAGTTGGCTTTATCTTTTATTTTCTTCTAGGTGTAATTATAAACAAGGACGTTTCTCAATATCCTAATTTGCAAATTGCCCTTGTAATATCAATCATCGCAACCGGCATGTCTCTTGTTTCATTTAGTATGTCTGGCATTAACCAGGGGCTACATAATTCTGCGAACGTTGCAATTGCATCGATGCTTGCAAATATCGTTTTCTTAGTGCTAAATATTATGTTTCTATACCTTGACTTTGGAATCATTTCCATCGCATTTGCAAACATGTGCCGGTCACTTTTCATTAATGTTTACAATTTCGTTTCGATGCAGAAGGCTTTGAAAAGAGAGGGGTTGAAAATAAATTTTGATATTCAACACTTTAAATCTTTCATCAAAATATTTTCATTCACTTCGGTTTCCAGAATAATCTCAGGTTTATCCGGGAGTCTTGACATGATCATCCTTGCAAGATATATTGCCCCGAGCATGATAACAGTTTATGAAATTAACAGAAGACCAATTAATATGACCCAAGGTCTTATCGGCAGACATTCTGTAGCCTTAATGCCATTGATTTCGCATGCAAAAGGCAAAGAAGATCATAAGGGAATAATCTCCTTCATAAACAAGCAATTTAGACTTTATACATATGCAGCCCTTTTCACAACCTTCATATTTTGGTTGCTTTACAAAGACCTTATTTCTTTATGGACAGGAAGCAGCCAGTATGCCGGAGATACTATAATTAATTTATTGCTGATAACGTTCTTCTTTAATTTGATTGGATATTTTATGTCGAATATGGGGTATGCCCTGGGGGATATTAAAATGAACAGCTTTATTAATATCCTGAAAGGGATAGTGGTCGCCATAATGTTATTTTTTGTTGGTCGTGCTTATGGCATTACCGGGACTATTGTTGTCTGGTTATCAATCACCCTTATCGCCGATTTCTTCTATTTCAGTTATAGACTTTACAAACTTGGATACCTGCAGATCACTTTATTAAAAAGTGTACTGAACATCCTCTCACTGTTGGTGCCGATAAGCATATTATTTGGCTGGCTGTTGAAAATGTTAATGAACCGAATATTTCAGGAGCAGATGTACCTACAGCGACTATTATTAAATGCAACCATTTTTACAACTGCTTTTTTACTTGTTGTGTTACTTACTGATAGAGAAATAAGAAATGTTTTAAGAGCACTGACATTAAAATTTAGACTCTACCTCTCTTAGTAACGATATTGTCAGTTGAAAGTGTCAGCACAGCATTATTTAAACGAACAAAATTCTTATAGCAATAGATGCCAAAACTTGTTGTACTGCTCCGTGTAAAAGACGGAATTCAATTCGTAAATGAATGGTTAAATTGTTTTGAAAAGCTGGCCGATGAAATAGTGGCTTTAGATAATGGATCAACCGACGGCACATATGAAGTATTAAAAGCACACCAAAAAATAGTTGACATAACCCAGACCGAAGGATACAACGAGGGACGGGATAAAAATATACTTTATGCGATGGCGCGAAAACGAAATCCAGACTGGTGCTTCTGGCTGGATGTTGATGAAATTTTTGAAAGTCAAATTACAAGACGCCACCTTGACAAACTGATGAACAAAAAGCTGGTAAATCAGTACGGGTTTCGCAGATACCACTTTATTGATGACAATCATTTTGCCGGCTCTGGAGACTACTTTTTTTATACATGCATTCACGATCGCTTTATGTGGAGAGAATCACCGAAGGGTTATTTTGAGAATTTTGTACTCGATAGTCCTAATGTGAAGGGAATTGGGGGTCTAAAAATAAATACAAATTACCGGCTTAAGCATTTAGGATACATAAGTAAGCAATTGGTTGATAAGAAAGCTGAAATATATCGCACAGTGATTGCTCCAGGGAAGGAAGGATCACTACAGAAGATGTATTTACATAATGAGAAAAAAATCAGGTGGTATGATGACCGCGAAAATCCTGAAGTGAAAAAGTTGAATTCGAAACTTGACCGGATGCAATTTACAAGTCTGTTTGAAAGAGGAGTAAATAAAATAACTAAAATAATCAAAAGTCGTTTTGGAAAGCCGGCTAAAAGTATTGCCTAAGTAGTGACCATGAATTTTGTTTTAAGAATATTTAATTATCGTTTTTATTTAAAAGAAATACTTCTGGTGTTTTTTACCTACTTGCTTGTGGAAGAAATGTTTTCATGGCTAGTAGTTCCGAATTCAGGAATAGTCTTAAGTTACGAAAAAATTTCCAGTCTCTTGATTGCCTGCTTCATGGTATTTTCAATAGACAAACTTAGGTTTTACGAAAAAGTGTATACAGGAATATTTGCACTTTTGATATTAAAGTTAATAGTGGAATCACTGTATATATACAACACCGTTTTTCAACAACTGACGATGTTTTATATATTATTTCCGGTGATCTTCGCTCTTTTTATTAAATACATTAGTAGGATTTATGATCTTGACCTCTTAGAGTTTCTTGCAAAGTTTTACCTCGTTACTTACATTGTTTTTATGGTCTTCTATGGAAGAGGATTTTCTTTCAGTCTTGCGGAGATTGAAATGAATGATTATGGTCCTTTTTCCGGTGATGGTCGTATCCTTCATTCCAGTAAGATTTACATGATGATTATTCCTACCCTATGGTATTTTGATAAATTCATTAACACACAAAAAAACAAGTTTCTATTACCCCTTCTGTTTTGTTTCGTAATTATTCTTATACACCAACATCGCTCGGTCTGGAGTTGTACAATTTTTTCTTTTCTTATTTATTCGTTTTTAAGTTTAAGAGTCAAACATTTAACTCTTTCAAAATTCTGGAATGTTGCTATTGGTGCCCTTCTGATCACGTTTATTGCATACTTTTTTGTATCAAACTTATTACCGGGTTTTATTGATTTTATGGCTGACAGATTTAGCGAGATTTTCGATCCGGCGAAGGAGGACAGTACAGGAAAGTTCCGGGCAGATCAGCGCGAGGTCTATTTCAAACTTTTTCTTCAACGACCGATTTTTGGCTGGACATACGAAGGTTTCGAGATGCCCAATCCTTTAGTGGATTGGTGGCCGGAGAAAACCGGGCAGCACTTTCATGAAGGATATATGGAAATGTTATTTTACCAGGGTATCGTAGGATTTGTATTTAAGTTTTCACTGTTTGCTTTTGTTGCTTCTAAAGCCTTCAGCAAAAAAATAACGCAGCAGTCTATAATTCTTATTTCATTTTGTTTATCAGGTTTACTTTACTCGTTTAACTATGTACTTCCACTGATTTTTTGGGGACATATGGGCTTATGTTTATACTATATAGAAAAGGATCACGCGGTCAAAGAGGAACATGAAGAAGAACCAGAAGACGTAAAATATTACGAGGAAATGTCGCACGAAAAAATAGAAGAGCGCGTTAACGTGCAGTAAAACTGGGTTTCAAGTTTTTTTATATGAGGATAGCAGTATTACTTACAACTTTTAACAGAAGAGATAAAACGATTGCTTGTTTGGAGAGCCTGACGAAACAAGCGTTTCCCTCAGAGGTTGAAGTTGAGTTATATGTCACTGATGCGGCATCTTCCGATGGCACTGTAGAAGCTGTAAAAAAAATTATTCCTGCCGCTCATATTTATGTTGATGAAACTCTATACTGGGCAGGAGGCATGCGCAATTCATGGAATGAAGCAAAAAAATCAAACCCCGATTATTACTTATTGCTCAACGATGACACAGTTTTATATGAAACAGCTATTGCTGTTTTGTTAGGTAAAACGTTTAAACCACCCGCACTTGTTATCGGCAGTACCGTCGATCCAAACACTAACACCAGATCTTATGGTGGCAGGAAGTTGACTTCAAAAAACAGGTGGAAAGATGATGTGGTAGTTTTTAGTAAAACTGAATACCTGCAATGTGATGTTGCAAATGCTAACATCATGTTGGTTCCAGATGAAATAGTTAACAAGGTTGGAATATTATGTGATGTGTATACCCATGGATTGGCTGATTATGACTATACTTTGAAGGTTAATAAAGCGGGTTTTGAAGTGTACGTCGCTCCCGGTTTTTTAGGTTCATGTGTTAACGATCATGGTCATAACTGGCAGTCTCAAAACACTTCCCTAAAGCAGCGTATTGAGTATCTGAAAAGTCCGAAAGGATTAGCGTATAATGAATATATGACCTTTATTAAGACTCACTTTCCATTATCTTATCCCTTTGCCTTTTTTAATGTCTGGATGAAAACCTTTTTCCCTTTTATCTGGCAGACTTTTAAAAAGTGATTATATGAAAGGTTGTCAACCTGTTTAATCTTAATTAATGAGCGAAGAAACAATAATAGCAGTGTTTTGTTACAAGAGAGCCGGAAAACTTAAGGTATCCATTGAAGCACTACTTAAGAACCCTGAATGCTCGTCGATGGACATTATCTTTTTTGCTGACGGGCATAAAAATGAAACAGACAAAATTGGAGTACTTGAAACAAGAGCATATATTGACTCTCTCACCGGATTTAGAAATGTTTATAAACATTATAGAGAAAGAAATGTAAGCACCGGCCCTAACTTTCAGGCAGGTTTAACTTACTTATTTAGCAATCACGCTCAATTTATAGTTGTAGAAGATGACTTGGTTGTAACTCCAAATTATATAAAGTACATGCTAGATGCATTGGCATTTTACAAAAATGAAAAAAAAGTCTTTTGTGTAACCGGTTATTGCTTCCCCATAAACATCGGTAGTTATCCATATGACACCATCATCCATAATAGGTTTTGTTCTTACGGGTGGGCAAGTTGGGCTGATCGGGTTAAGCACGTTATTTGGGACTCGAAGGAACTAATTCGATTAATGAAAACGTCTCCAAACTTTAGAAATCGTTTGAATCGTGAAGGTTTGGACTTATACAGGATGTTAGTTAAACAGATTAGCGGCAAAATCTCTACCTGGGATATACAAATGCAGGTACACGTTTCAGAGAACAGGCTCAAAGTTGTTTACCCGATAATTTCTAAAGGCTCTAATATTGGTTTTGATAATGAGTCTACGAATACTTTTGGAGTTGACTATCTGAAAACTCCCCAGGATGACGGATCAAAAAGAACCTTTACTTTTTGTGATGTTAACATAATAAAACCTTCTTTACAAAGGCAATTAAAGAAACCTTACAGTCTTCCTGCCTTAGCAAGGCGAAAGGTAATTAATACAGTAATTAAACTAACATCTCAAATTAAGAAGAGTAGTTGAGTTGACAACTACAAAATTTCATATGAGAGTATTAATTGTTCATTGTTCTTACAAATTTAGAGGTGGTGAAGACACAGTAGTTAGCGAAGAAATGAACCTATTGCGAAACAATGGTAATGAAGTGCAATTACTAGGGTTTAATAATGAGACCAATGCGCTCATTAAATTATTGCAATTACCATTTAATGTTCCCTCCTATCTAAAGACAAGGAAAAAGTTAAGAAGCTATAAACCCGACATTGTACACATTCACAACTTACATTTTGGTGCTTCTGCATCGGTTATATATGCAATAAAAAAAAGTCGGACGCCGATAGTAATGACGTTGCATAACTTCAGGTTGTTATGTCCCTCTGCTTTACTTTTTCATAACGGCACGTTGTTCTTGAATTCTTTAAATAAAAAATTCCCCTGGAAGGCAGTAATCGAAGGCGTTTATCAAAATTCCAGGGTACTTACATTATGGGTAAGCCTGTCTAATCAGCTTCATAAAACCTTAGGCACTTATAACCTAGTTGATAGATTTATATTATTAAATGATCATTCTAAACACTTATTCTCCGATTCTACTTTAGCTATACCTGCTGGTAAAATTTCTATAAAGCCTAACTTTTGTAAAGTACCTAAAGTAGTAAAGTATGCAACTTCTGATTATTTTCTTTATATCGGCAGGCTGTCAGAAGAAAAGGGTATCAGCTTGTTGCTAGAAGCGTTTTCTTCTACCGGTTTCAAAATAAAAATAGCAGGGGACGGTCCTTTGAAGAATAAAGTAGTTGATTACAGCTCGCGGCACACAAACATTGAATACCTGGGGGTATTAAATAAAGAGGAAGTAGTTTTTCTAATGAATAATTGTTCTGCATTAATTTTCCCATCCATATGGTATGAAGGATTGCCATTAACCATAATAGAAGCTTTTGGTAGCGGAACGCCAGTCATCGGATCGAAAATTGGAGCAATTGAAAATATGATTATTGACAAGTATAATGGTTTGCATTTTCGACCAAGTAGTAAAGATGAC
>JAOQAJ010000343.1 GCA_025963675.1 Segetibacter sp. | reverse complement strand
CTTCGATAAATATTTGGAACGTTGAACTTCTTCATAATTTTTATAACCCGGCAAAGTTACAAAGCGCCAAAGGAATAATTGTTAAGGGGTGAAGAAAGTTGGGAGTAAGCTTCTGGCTGTTAGCCGCTAGCTGCAAGCTTATCGCGTATTGCCGGATTTCATCTCTCAAATAGAGGGTGCTTTTGGATTGCGATGTTTTGATACAGCGGTTGATTGGTGACGAGGTGCCATCGATAACGTAGCCCGAACTAATATTCATGAAAATACTCTATAAGAAAAGCTGCCAAAAGGTTTACAGATGAACGTAATGCGACGCAACGATGAAGCCATGAAAAACAAACGCCTGTAACAAAAATAAACCAGCACTTTTAAGGCCATTGGTTGTTTTTCAGCTAATAGCTAGCAGCTAAAAGCTAGTAGGGTATCCCCTGCATCCTACTCCAACCTTCTCAACTTCACGTTAGTAACCGGGGCTACAATCAGCGGGAATTTTTCAACATTAACATTACTGGTATCCAGTCCGAAACCACGTTCCTCTGACAAACTGACTTCCTTTAACCAAAAATAAAAACGCATAATTAATTTCTCGGTAAAGGGCAGTTCATTATCCTGGCTCAAATACTTTTCCATTTTGATAAACTGAAAATCTCCGACAATATTATTGCGTTCAAGGCTTTCATAACGGCTGGTAACATTTACTTCTTTGTTTGCCACAAGGTCTTCAACTACCTTCCGGAATAGTAGATTGATACGGGGCTGCACTCTGAAACCGAGACGAAACTCTACCCTGATAATATCGTTGGGAATAATGTGGTCAACCTTATATTCCATGGTATAAGGATCATCTAAAGTATCGACATGAATAAACCAATAAATGTCGGCCCTTTTTGGTTTTCTGTTTAAAATGGAATAGATGATTTTATGTTCTATTTCGTTAGGGTTGTCGGCGCTGGTCAGATACACCAGGTGTGTTGCATATTTTGGAATCGTCTTATCATTACTCAGTTCCTGAAGGTTTGAAATGTAGTGCTCGACCCGTACGAATTCGACGTAACGGTTCTTAATCTTTCTTGCCCTGTACCACACGTACATAATCAGAAATAATGCACCGCCGACAACTAATGTGACAAAACCGCCGTGGGGGAACTTATCGAGATTTGCTGCTAAAAACGAAATCTCGATGGTCAGGTAAACAACGAGAAAAAGATAGATCCAAACTCTGAAAGTGCGATGTAAAACCAGGTAGTTGGCAAAAAGAATAGTTGTGGCGATCATACACATGGTGATGGCCAAACCATAAGCCGCCTCCATATTTGTAGCCTTTTTAAAATATAGGACAATACCGCAACATCCTACAAAAAGCACCGCATTGATTCCGGGAACAAACAGTTGGCCCTTTGCTTCTGATGGATATTTTATTTTCATCTTTGGCCACAGATTCAGGCGGATTGCTTCGCTGATTAAAGTGAATGAACCGCTGATCAAAGCCTGGCTGGCAATAATAGCTGCACTGGTAGCGATAGCGATCCCTACGATTACAAACCATTCAGGCATCACACCGTAAAAAGGATTAAACCCGCTGGTGATCATCTCTTCCGTAATCACCATCCCTTTATAGTTCGACAGCAGCCATGCGCCTTGCCCGAGATAATTGATAATTAAAGCGCTTTTTACAAAAACCCACGAAGCCCTGATGTTTCCTTTGCCACAATGGCCGAGGTCTGAGTATAGAGCTTCGGCTCCTGTTGTGCACAAGAAAACAGCACCCAACAACAGGAACCCTCCCGGATACTGGGTAAGCAACTTTATTGCATACACGGGGTTAAAGGCTGCAAAAACGTGTAGATAATCGCCGATATGATTGGCCCCAAGAATACCCAGCATAAAGAACCAGATCGCCATGATAGGCCCAAACAACTTACCTATGGAAGCGGTACCAAATTGTTGCGAAAAAAATAGGGCTGCGATAATTGCCAGGACAATTGCAATAATAGTAGTATCAGTAATGGCGGCGAAGGAGGGGATGTTTCTTAATCCTTCGATAGCTGAGGCGACTGAAATAGGTGGCGTGATCATGCCATCGGCCAGTAATGCCGCTCCACCGATCATCGCTGTGAAGACCAGCCAGCGACGTCGGCGTCTTACCAACGCAAAGAGCGAAAAGATTCCACCCTCACCCCTGTTGTCGGCGCGCAGTGTCAGGACAACGTATTTAATTGTGGTCTGCAAGGTCAGCGTCCAAATAATACACGATAATGAACCTAAAATCAGCAGGTCCGTAACTGCCCTGGTTTTTATGATAGCATTTAAAACATAAAGAGGAGATGTACCAATGTCGCCATATATGATTCCGAGTGCGATTAATATACCTGCAGCAGAAACTCTGCTATTGGAATGAGAACTCATGTTAAATAAACTTTTCCTTTTAAAAACAAGGAAAGTAAAAACAAATGTATAACGATTAAGTCTTTCATGAATATAATTTTGGAAAGCTGCAGAGGCGTCTGTTCGCTTGAAGTTGTAGCGCTTTCTTTTAAAATTTCATTTATTTGCGACGATCAGAATACCACCTTTCAACATTGTTGTGTCACTCACTTCAACTGCTATCTTTCTAATCATCTTTTCTCACATCGTACAAGGTCTGACGCACTATAACTTCAATAACTAAACCGGCTTTTTTCTAAGCGATTTACACACCTTCTGAAATTTGATAATTAGCCGTTCCTCAGTTCACCAACAAAAATGCTAATTTTCATTTTTATTTTATAGTTAGAGTGCTAACCGCATTAAATTCGGTTACTCGTTTAGAATGCCCTAAAACAATAGTATCGTTATTAAAAAATAAACACAGTTAAATGAAATCTACTTTCTATTCGGTTGTTGCCTGTATGATCTGTAATGTTTTTGTGACTGAGTCCTTTGCTCAAAAAAATCAAGCGGTTAAGATTGTAAAAGACTCCAAAGAGAATAAGCTTGATGTATTAATAGGCGGAAAGCTCTTTACCAGTTTTTTATACCCTGCCAACCTGGAAAAATCCGTATTGTATCCGATCTTTTCTGCAAAAGGAACTGAAGTCACAAGAGGCTTTCCTTTAAATCCTAAAGCTGGTGATCCGACTGATCATCCCCATCATATCGGCCTTTGGTTGAACTTTGAAAATGTAAATGGTTTAGATTTTTGGAATAACTCGTTTGCCATTCCACAAGAGAAAAAAAGCCAGTACGGCTGGATTAAAACAGATAAGATCTTAAAGACCGCAGGTGGAGATAAAGGCGTGGTTGCGTATCACGCTAACTGGACAAACCAAAACAACGACGTGTTGCTCGAAGAAACTACTACTTATGAATTTACAGGAAAAGGCAACCAGCGGATTATAGACAGAACAACGGTGTTGAAGGCGAAAACCGAGGTAGTTTTTAATGATGCTAAAGATGGTTTACTAGGTTTGCGCCTTGCACATGCATTAGAGATACCAGCTACTACAGACCAAAAATTTACCGACGATAAAGGCATTGTAACTATCGTAAAAGCCGGAACAGATAAAATACCTAACGGTAACTATATAACAAGCGAAGGTAAAGAGGGCAACGATGCCTGGAGTACAAGAGCAGTTTGGTGCAAGGTATATGGAAAAATGGGTAATGATTCGGTAAGTGTAAGCATTATTGATCATCCGTTAAATCCAAATTATCCCACGTTCTGGCATGCAAGGGGGTACGGTTTATTTGCTGCAAACCCTTTAGGAGAAAAAGTTTTTACCAATGGAAAGTCAACAAAAAACTTAACACTGAAACCGGGCGATTCTGTAACTTTTAGATACAGGGTTTTAGTAGAAGAAGGAAGTAAAACTACTTCGTCTGTCCAACTAAAGAATATGGCTGCTGAGTTTGGAAAAAAGAAATAATATGGGTTAGGAACACAACACGCCTTACTGTTTTTATTATTGCATAGTAAGGCCTGTTGCAATAAGTAATTAAGCAACCATCATTTCGCGGTTATACTTGTTCTTATATTCCAACGGAGATAAACCTGTAATCTTCTTAAAACTCTCCCGGAAAGCCTTAGGGTCGTTATATCCAACTTTGTACATTGCTTCGTTTACGTTATCCCGTGTAGATTCAAGGGACATTTTAGCTGCTTCAATTTTTACCCGTTGTATATATTCTGCAACAGTATTTGCTGTCGCCTTTTTGAACCTGCGCTCAAAATTTCTGCGGCTCAGGGCGAACATTGATGTCAACCGTTCGATACTTATTTTGTCGTGGTAATTTTTTTCAATAAACTCCTGGGCTTGCTTTATCGGCTCATCTTCGTGGTTTTTCTGGCCCTCAAAAATCACGAATGATAATTGGTCCTTTCTTTCTATTTCTATAGCAAACACTTTAGCGGTCAACACAGCAATTTGACGACCTGCATACTTTTCAATCAAATACAGGATCAGGTTAAGATATGAAAAAGCGCCTCCGCTTGAATAAATGCCCTGCTCGTCTGTAATAATCTTTTCTGTTACAAGATTTACATCCGGAAACAATTGTCGGAAGCCTGCTTCCGCCATCCAATGCGTTGCACATTTTCGTCCATTTAATAAACCTGTAGATGCAAGCAGGAACGCTCCTAAGCAAAGGCTGGCAACTTCTGCCCCGCTTTTATAGTGCTGTATTATCCAGGGAATGAAAGCCTTGTTGTTTTCAACAGCAGCATTTAAATCGCCGTCAAGAGCAGGTATGATGATGAGGTCTGTTTTTTCTACATCGTCTATTAGTACGTCTGTGTTTGCAGTAAAGCACCCTCCTGATAATGGAGTTTCTTTGGTAAGCCCAACCAATTGAACCTTAAATATTGGCGGCGCACCTTTAGCCGTGAAGAAATGATTGACCTGGGTAAACAGTTGCCGGGAACCTTCAAGGCTGCCTAAAATAGCTCCTTTTGGAACGAGAATAGATATGTGTTTCATATTTCAAATCTAAGTAAAGTCTCTGTCGTAATCAACCCCTGATATTGCCGTATTTACCCCTTAAAAAGAAAATTAAAGGCAGTAGGTTTGTACAAAGGTTTTGATAGCAGAATTCCAGTCTTAGAAATCAATTCGCTTCAATAGTTTTTATTGAGTAACCTACAAAATTGTATCCCGTATGGCAGTATCAGTTGGATTTGTAATGATGTGATCTGAATAACAAAAATAAATAACGAAACATGTTCGATTACGAAAGGGCCTTCAGCGGTTTTTCGGTCAATAATTTAAAAAAGGCAAAATCATTTTATAGTGAAGTTCTTGCGTTAGAAGTGGCTGACACACCAATGGGCATTTTAGAAATCAAGTTAAAGGATGGGAGCAAAATAATAGCTTACCCAAAACCCGATCACGAAGCGGCCACCTTTACTATTCTCAATTTCGTTGTCGAAGATATTGAAGTCGCGGTTGATGCTCTCATTGAAAAAGGTGTTGTATTTGAACAGTATGAGGGCCAAATAAAAACCGATGAAAAGGGCATTTGCAGAGCTGCGGGAGGGCCGTCGATTGCATGGTTTAAGGATACTGCAGGCAACATTTTGTCTGTGCTTGAAGAAAAGTAAATGCATCTGCCGATTCATTAAGAATGCCTGCATTTGAAATATGTTCCACAACGTGATATTGTACAAGTGAGTGACACAACAATGCTGCAGCAAGCACTACAGCTTACAACCAAAAAAATCTTATGATAACTGAGAAATTTATTGCTGAAGAATGGTACCTGAATCCTGACGATGCAACCAGCCAATTACTGAAGCTAACTGAATCATTTTCAGAAAATGAATTCAATGCGAATGGTTCGTCAACAGCCTGGAATGCTGCGAAGGTTTGCGAACATATCATTAGATCAGCGGAAGCAATTGCAGACGCATTAAGTGCACGCGCAAAGGCGGCCGACCGCAATGCTGAAGAAAGAGTACTGGAGTTAAAAGAACTGTTTTTAAATTTTGATAAAAAATTCAGTCACCCCGGTTTGTTCTGCCTGTAGAGACAGGGTACACCAGAGGAGCCTTTGCAGAAGACTTGAAAAAATCAATGGAACGTGTAAGAGAATTAAGTAAGTCAGTAAATTTATTTGAAACAATTGATGTTCCCGGGTTTGGAGAATTAACAAAACCTGAATTATTCCACTTCATCATTTTTCATACCCAAAGGCATATTATTCAGCTAAGAAATATTCGAATGGCTGAAATGAATTGATGCATCTATATCTGAACCAAAACCAAAAAACTATTAACTCACAATTCACCCACAATGGCAACAAAAATTTTTGTAAATCTTCCCGTTAAAGACCTAAACAGATCAATCGAATTTTTTACCAAACTAGGCTATACATTTAATCCCCAGTTTGCCAATGAAAAAGCTACATGCATGATTATTGGAGAAGACATTTTTATAATGCTGTTGGTCGAACCATTTTTTAAGACATTTGTTCCAAACGAAATTGCTGATGCAACAAAATACACCGGCTCTATTATTTGTTTGTCTGCGGAAAGCAGGGAAAAAGTAGATGAAATGGTTGCAAAGGCTATAGCTGCCGGCGCAAGGACTTATAAAGAGCCGCAGGAGCATGGGTTTATGTATGGCCACGGCTACCAGGACCTGGATGGACACCTTTGGGAGATCATGTGGATGGACCAGGGCGGTGTAAGTTAGAGTTGGCACCTAGCCATTTAAACAGAATTTAAATATCAAACGCTAGTATTAGTACGGGCGGTGCGATATCGGATGAATTAATAGTTGTTATGGTAGAAGTTTTTAAAACCAACGTAATTGAGTCAAATCATGCAAATATGCTGGTTTCTCAAATTCATGAAAATTTTGCTGATTATAAAGCCAACTTTGACCTCAACGATTGTGATAAGATCTTACGGGTAAAATCTTATAATGGTTCAGTTCAATCTTCTTTGCTTATTAATCTTATAAGTGACCTGGGATTTTATGCTGAGATCTTACCGGACTAGTTTTTAAGGTGTTAGATTGGCTGCCATAACCCTGGTTATACATTAGGCTCTAAATAACTTTAGGCATTCAACGGTGCATTTTAATGAGGAAGCTTCGGTGGCAGATAACTATATGTCCATGTGCCGATAAGGGCACTCAAAAAAATAACTATCACGACGGTTTTCCCCATTCCAATAAGTGCTGACAAGGGACCGGGGCATGCGCCGGAAAAGGCCCATCCGATACCGAAGATGATTCCGCCGTACACATAACCCCAATTGAATTTTTTCGTTGGGATATTGATTACTTCGCCGTTAACGGTTTTTATGTTGAATTTTTTAATTATCCATAGAGAAATTATTCCTGTTGGTATTGCCGTAGCGAACAGTAAGTACAAATGCCATGCGTCGAAATGAAACATTTTCTGCATTCTCCACCAAGAGACAGCCTCCACTTTACAAAGCACAATACCAAACAAGGCTCCGGGGACGAGATATCTAATATTTTTCATCTTATAAGTTTAACACGATTGGTAATAAATAATAAGAGGTTAAGATACCTGCAGCAAAGAAAGAAATGACAGCTATTAGTGAAGGCCATTGCAAAGCTGATAGGCCCATAATGCCGTCACCACTTGTACAGCCACCAGCATAGCGAGTACCGAAACCAACTAAAAAACCTCCGACGCTCATAATGGTGAATCCACGAATCGTTAATAGACTACTCCGGTTGAATACATCGTCCGGAACAGATCCATTATTGAAATGAACGTGTGATTGTTCTAAACGCTGTATGGTAGCAGTTGAAATCTTTTGTGGTTCCGAATCGCTTAGTAAGTATAAAAAATTGAAATAATAATGATAAAAGTACAAACCGGGGTGCACGGGCATTTCAGAACCAAAAAAAAGGGAGTTCGAACCGAACTCCCTATGCTTAATTTGAACTGCGATTACAGGTTGTCCTAAAAGCTATTTCCCTACCCCTGCGCTTGCCATCGAAGATTGGGGTAGAAACTTTACCGGTTGTTGTAAAACCTTTACAGATGTAAATGGCGTTTGAATAATATTTCCATCTGGTAGTTCGGCTAAATACCCCTTTGCATTAACTGCCAACGGCACAAGATCAGTATTCGCTTTTATCAATAGACCATTAGGGGTTTTCTGCGCTTTTACAAGTCTTAAAGAACCTGAAAGATTTTTAGCCGGAACTGCAGGAGCTGTCTTTATTGTGCGATTGACAAATGGGAGTGGATTTACCGGACCATCAGAAGTATACACACCAAAATGAAGATGTGAAGGAGTGTTTTTTGCATTACCAGTGTTGCCGACCAGCCCCACAACTTCACCTGATTTTACAGACTGACCCTCATGTACCAATTGCTTGTCGAGGTGAGCATAATAAAGAAAAGTCCTTTTATCATTTACTTTCATCCACACTGTCTTACCGCCAAGTCCACCTTCTTTTACTGATGTAACGACACCGTCTGCAGACGCAACCGCCGGAGAAAGTTTAGGGGCAAAAATGTCGATCCCCTCATGTGACCTTTTGCCACCATCGCGGTTGTCTCCCCAGTAACTACCAACATTTGCCTTGCCTGTAGATACAGGGAAGTCAAGTGAAGGGCCAACTGAAACAGAAAGTTTATATTCTCCGCTGTTGTACAACTGGGGTTGCAGTCTTAAAATATAAGTACCAGTTTCTTCAATATCAAAATCGAAGGTGGTACTGCCCGTGTCAGCAGAAAGTAGGTGAGATGTATTGTCGCTTTGTTTAAACAAATCGGCAAAGATGACAAAACGAGTTCCTGTTTTCTTCGAAACATCAAACGTTATCCGCTCGCCAAAATTTGCCATAAACTGCAGTGCCAGGGCTCCAGGCCTTTCAGCATGAAAGTATCCATTTTGTCTGTATGGTAATTCTATCGTTTGGGCATTATCTAAAGCCCTTTTAGACACTGCAAGCCACAACCGTCCCTCCGGAGTTTCGTCCAGGTGGTGATCTT
>JAOQAJ010000319.1 GCA_025963675.1 Segetibacter sp. | reverse complement strand
AGATGAGTACACACGGTAGGTACAAGTGAGTGACACAACAATGTTTAATTATTGTTTGCTGCTGGTTACAAAAAAGTCATTGTGCTTATCACCTGCTTTATAGCAAAGCCACTGAGAATCTCAATGGCTTTGACAATATTGCTTTTATTAAAAGTCTGACACTTTTAACGATGACTAATCGAATTTGCATCTATCTTCCGCTTTTTACAACATGTAATTTTAACTCTGATATAAACTCATCTTCATTTACTAATTGCTCAAGAGGGATATGCATGCGGTATCGCCAGTAATGTTTTGGGTTTGCAGGTATATTTATTCTTTCCTCATTTGGGTTTTCCCTTCTTAACGTTGCACTCATGCCCAACAGATCCTGCAATTGAAAGATACTCCACATGGCAGGTGAATACAAATGTTGCAATAGTATAATCCGGTTTATCCAGGGCTCGCAGAAGTAAGGCGCCGTGCCCCACTGACCAAGCTGGCTATTGAAAAATCGCTGCGTTGCTGCCCTGTCTTCTTCCCACCAACCTCTGATCGTGCTCATGTCGTGAGTAGAAGGTGTTACTACGCTGAGATAGGGCGCGTCATTGGGATGAAAAAACTCGCGCGTTGGATCTTTTGGCATCCTTTGGATTTCCAGGCTTAGAATGGCCAGCTCTTTCATAACGCCTGGCACACAATCTGGTACCATTCCCAAATCTTCGCCACAGATCAGCATATTGGTACTGCGTTTCAATTCAGGCAATTTCAACATCGCCTCTTTCTCCCAATAATTATCCTGGCGACGGAAGAAATAGTTCACATACAACTCGTACAAGTGATGTTTCGAATGTCCATCTAAAAGCTGGTAAGAAAGTGTATCAGCCATGGCAATTCTAAAGTGAAACTGCTGCTGTTCTGAACCTTCGGCTTCGAAGAATATAACGTTACTTATCAGGTTAAACAAACCTTGTTTTATGTTTAGGTTCTGTTCAGTATCTTCCTGGCTAGCAAAGTGAGCTTCCACTTTTCGTTGCGTATCAAATTCCGGCTTCAATTTATAATGCCCATCTGATAAAGCATCCAAAAATTGAGTTGTAACATTGTGAAGATTGCCCGCAAAGAACCGGGTTAACACTGTATCGTTTACAAATGGAGTGCAAAACCGGTCATAGTTAAATGGAATTCCTCTGCCAATAAGTTCATTAATGTGAACAGGCATTGCGGGAACAAAATGACCCATTATCCCTTCAACTGCATTCATCGGAATACTCCAAATTCTAAAAAACCCAAGAATATGGTCGATTCTGAACGCATCGAAATAGTAGCTCATTTGAGTGAAGCGCTTCTTCCACCAGCTAAAACCGTCTTCACGCATCCGCTTCCAGTTGTAGGTAGGAAAGCCCCAGTTTTGACCTTTAACTGCAAAATCATCAGGCGGCGCTCCGGCCTGCATATCCATGTAAAATAAGTCAGGCTCTTGCCATGCATCGCAACTGTTACGGTAAATACCGATAGGTATATCGCCTTTTACTATTATTCCATTTTGGTGCGCATAATTAGTTGCGTCATTTAATTGAAGGTGTAGATGATACTGGATATAATAGTAAACACTGATTTGTTCGTCTGCCTGTAAAGGTGATCCGGCAAGTTCTTTTATTTGCTGCGCATCAAACTTTTGGTGCGACTCCCATTGGTTAAAGTCTGCTGTTTTATTCTGCTCCCTAAAAAACGAAAAGGCTGCATAAGGAACAAGCCAGTGCTCGTTTTCGGCAAAAAAGGCATTGAAATCAGGGCTTCTAAAAGTTAGTTCCTTTTGAGAAGGAAAAATTTGTTTTATCAGGTTCCATTTAACCCGCATCACTTCTACATAATCTACCTCCGCCTTGCTGTTAAGTTCGGTTTGCCTGTCTTGCAAGTCGGTTAATAAATGTTGATTTTCTTTATTTACAATGGCAGGTAAATGAAGGTACAAAGGATGTAAAGCGAATGCCGAGATTGCAGCGTAAGGATAACTGTCTGTAAAAGTATGCGTAGCTGTTGTATCGTTAACAGGAAGCAGTTGAATTAACTTTAATCCAACCTTCTTTGCCCAGTCAACCATCAGTTTTAGGTCCGCAAACTCTCCTACCCCGCAACTGTTAGCACTTCTTAAACTAAAGACAGGAATGGCTACGCCGGCTCCTTTAAACCCATTATTAGAAATAGCAGCAAAACCATCAGAAACAACAGTAAGCTTATCTGATGCACCATCATAAAGAACCCGGTTGTTGCCACTCTCGTATTCGAGAAACGTATTCGTATTTGTGTCGTAAACTCCGTATTTATAATTAAATGGAAAATCGGCATCAGACAAATCCAGTGAAATGGAATGCCACATTTGTCCTTGTTTTCTTGAAAGCAATAAAGGCTGCTCTATACTCCAGTGACCCAATTCCGGTATTGAACCAATAATACACAAAGCCTGGCCTCTTGCAAGCAATGGAGCTTTAGCCCTAAAAACGTGTGTTACTTTCTCGGGTATGATGGCTTCTATCTCTGTAAAGTTTTCTTTTAATAAAACTTCCTGGAAAGGCTCGGTATAATAGGTATTTGCAACCAGAGACGATGGGTTCCACGAGTCAATTAATAACAATTCTTCATTATCAAATGCTCCGTATTGAATCACTTTATCCGTTCCCCATTCAGCGGTAGTGGAGCCATCTGCATTCTTTAAAATATAATTATAGGAAATATCGGAGGTTAAGGGAGCTTCATCAGATACTTCCATGGTTCCGAACCAATAATTCTCATTTAAGTAACTTAAAGGAAATGCCTTTTCCGGATCATTACTGCCAAACAGAGGATGACTACCAGAAACAAAAAGTGATTGCCCGATTACTGTTTGAAATTTTATCTGAAAAGTGATTTTTCTAAGCTTAGATGTCTTAGGCGTAATATCAACAGAAGTCTCTTGAATTTCATTTAACGCAGTTGTATTCGCTTGTTGTTCTACCTGTTGATATGAAGTTGGGGCGGCATCAATTTCCGGAACATCAACTTTGATGGCGGGCCGAGCAGCTTGTGTCTTTTTTGCCGGCGTACTGGTTATTTTTTTGGCCGCAGTGGTAGCTTGTTTTGCAACTGGCGACTTTTTTATTGAAGTTGCTGATTTAACCTCTTCCGGTTTTTTTTCAACTGCCGCTTTTTTAGCTGGTACTGTTTTCTTTGCTTTGGCCGGTTCAGGTGCTACCGGGCCGACCTTTTTTTCGCTTGCTTTTTTAGCACTAACCTTTTTATCCCGTTGTCCGCCACCTTTTTGAGTTGGCGACTTAGAGTCAGCTGCCGCTTGAGGTACTACCTTTGAAGCTTTTTTCTTTACTTCCTTTCCAGTCGCTTCCTGCTCATTTTCTTTACTCATATTTCCCCCATTGCTATCTGAAAGTACCTCTTCAGATGCCGAAAAATTTTCCTCTTCTAACAAAGATATCTCGTTCATCAAAAGTTGATTGGTTTATGAGCGACGAAAATATACAAAACCGCCGAAATGGGTTTAAAATACATAATAACCACATCGAATATTTTGATAAGATTAAGAGGTGGAATAAGGAGAAGATGGTGAAAGACAATCAGTTTGAAACACAAAAGTTGAAGCAAAAAAAAACAGCTTGTATTATCTACAAACTGTCTTCTAAAAAATTTTCAGGAAATTTATTAAGCTACTTTTCTGATTATTTGTGAATGAGCAGCATAGTTTTTATCGGGGCTGTATAGGTATAAACAACTACCATTTTTGATTTTCTCTATTATCGGCTTATATAAATTTTCAGGTAGAGCAGGACAACCAAGGCTACGTCCGATAAAACCTTGCATTCTGATGGCACCTTCACTTACATACGCAGCACTATGCATAACGATTGCACGACTGTTAGCATTATCATTAATTCCTTTTTCTTCACCTAATAAACGCATCGAATATCCATGCTTACCAATATAAGTCCCGCCTGTCACATATGCACCAAGGCTGCTTTTGTTACTCTCCGGCTGGTTAGAAAACTCGCTTGCCATTTCTCTTCCCGAATTTCTGCCGTGAGCTACATAAGTATTGTAGACAAGTTTGTTATTTTTAAGATCGATAATGAAGAGACGCTTTCTGCTTGATGGTAAGCTAAAATCAACAATTGATATCAAATTGTCATTTTGTAATTTACCGGAAGCCTGAAGAAAACTGTAACCTTTCATTGCATAGTTGAATGCGTTACGAGATAATCCTAACTCACTTAAGTTTAAAAGATCGTAAACAGAAACCTGACTTTTAACAGGAGCATCACCATCATTAACACTATCAGCCACAACTGTATCTGAAACATTAACCGGCTTTGACATCGGTTTAACAGTATCAAATGGTTTGGCAGTAGCAAATACGAAAAGAAAATGAATAACCAGAACCGAAGCTAAAAGAACAGACAGTTTCTTACGCATAGACATTGTGATGAAATGTGGTTAAATATATTTATTAAAACGAAAAGTAGGGAAAAGATATTGTACCGAACCTGGTACCGAATTGTTGTAAAACAGGTGCAAGATAACAGCTACCCGGCTCTTAAACAACTAATGTAAAAACACTTATATATTCTTTAACGAAATTAAGTTCTTTTTAATAAGTCGCTAAACATCGTTTTTGTATTTCATTAATTCTCAACGATTTATTTGTCGGATTAAAAATAAATAAAGTAATACTTTTTTGCAGTTTTCCTAATAAAAAAGGCGTGAAAACATACCAATAAATGCTGCTAGTTGGCGTTGATCTTATTCGTAATTTTTCACAGAAAAAGTTATACATTTTTCCGTTTTATAAGCACTTTTCGGTGAAATAACAGTTGAAGTTACAAATTTCAAAAAATCATTGGTTGAGGTTA
>JAOQAJ010000295.1 GCA_025963675.1 Segetibacter sp. | reverse complement strand
TTATCTTTAAGTTCGAGGTGCCCTGCGGAACACCTCGAACAACCCGACTTTAATGCAGCTTTTTGTGGCTTTTTCAAAGCGGTTGTTCAAAGAACAACCTTTATCCTTAAGTTCGAGGTGCCCTGCGGAACACCTCGAACAACCCGGGAAGTTCGAGGTGCCCTGCGGAACACCTCGAACAACCCGCCCTGTACAAACGACTTACAGTTGACTTTAATGCAGCTTTTTGTGGCTTTTTCGAAGCGGTTGTTCAAAGAACAACATTTATCCTTAAGTTGGAGGTGCCCTGCGGAACACCTCGAACAAGCCGGGGAATTAGACAGGGTGGCAACCTGAAAATATTGCTTCCCACTTTATATTTTGTATATTGTACTATCGTGCATTATTCTTAACCAATAAATGAAATTTTATGAAGAAGTATTTAGTTATGCTCTCCCTGCTTTTTGTTACGATTGCCTACGCTGCCGATAAAGGCACCTGGACCGGTTATATCAGCGATGCCCACTGTGGTGCCAAAGAAGACCTTTCCAAGCATGCAGCTTGTGCTCAGAAATGTGTTAAAGGTGGTGAGGCGCCGGTGTTTGTAGTAGGCGACAAAGTCTATGCAATTAGCAATCCTAAGGAAGTAGCCAAATTTATAGGCGACAAAGTGAAAATCACTGGTACTATTACGGACAATTCCATTAGCATCGATAAGATCAGCAAATAAATCTGGCTTTTTTCTTTGCCATACGCCGTTTCGTTAAGGGCGCGCCCTTTGTTGCCGGATTGTCCTTTTCACGTTGCCTTTCTTTCTTGCAGCAGCGCCGTTGACCGTTGTTATCACCTTCAACACCCGCTGCCGGAAATAGTCTCAATAAAGTTATGCAAGTACAAGTGAGTGACACAACGATGTTGAACAAAGTTCTCCTGCCGGTTCCATAAAAATTTTTTTCGGCTTAAGTGCTGCGGCCCGAAAGTCGGGATTTATTACAAAACATCAAACTGTTGCTGCCAGTTTAAGCGTTCTAAGGGCGCTTACATTAAATTGGCTATAGGAATCAGGCCCGGGAAAAATCAGCTTGCTTTTAAATATTTTCAACTGTGCGCCCTGCTCTCCGTATGTCTGTGACTACGGAGGCAATTGAAGAAGCCAAACGTCTCGTATCTAAGGGACTTATGCTTAAAACTATTGCAAATGTTACTTCGGTGAAATAACTGGCTGCGTCCATGCAGTTTCCATATCTCCTTCCTGGTATGGATTTTCTTTTGGCCTGGATGAAATAATTTTTGCTCTTACAAAAAGATCTTGAGATTTTAATTGATACACTGCTTTGGTGCCTTTTATTTCTTTTAGCAACACACCGCGTGCTCCGGCTTTAGCGGTTTTAGTTGATCCCCAAAACTGAATAATATAATGAATGCCAGTGGAAGGCTTTACCTGGATGTCTAATCTTCCATTATTAAATTTTACGTCACTCAGCTCAACTCCTGTTGTTGCATAAAAATCACCCCGCTCCAAAGCTTCAATTAATGCAGTTGGCGTTAATTGCTTCGCTCTTACCATTATCCACCCACGTCCGGGATTGCTTAGTCCAACTTTGTATTCGGTATGATTGTGAGCATCATCAGTTGCCAAAGCATACAAAAGGGGCTTACCTTGTTTTATATAATGAATTTGTAGTCTGTCCCATAATTCTTCCATACCTATAGAGATGGAGTCGCCATAATTGTGGACTTCGGGATGTCCGTTATATACTTCGAAAAAACGTTCGCCCTTAAGGTTTATCATATCTTCTAACTTAACAGCGTACCTAAAATTGGGATGATTTAAATGAGGAAACATAGGTTGTCCTGTCCTTGTCCTTTGCTCGTAAATGGCATCCAAATCGTTTTGCATTACTTCTGCTACGCTGTTTCCTCCTTGTGGCTTTATTACCTCCTTTACGTTTATTGCACCAATATGAATCGGTTTGCCTTTATATTCATCCGATAGTTCTTCAGCCTGCATTACGAGGAATTTATCTTTTTCTTCAAATAACGGCTGATACTCTTTAAACGTCTTTAACCTAACGCTTATCTGTCCTGATGGATCTTTCTTGTAGGTTACCCATTTCGGGCCATATTTTTCCAAGTACTCATTAAATCTTCGCTGCCTGAAGGGATGCCGAGGGATTTGCTTCCACTTTTCGCCTTCCGCCAATGTGTTATGATCAGACAAGGAAATAAAATCATAACCGTGCGACTTATACCAACCCATAATCATTTCAGGAAAGTCATCTCCGTCGCTCCAATATGAATGGGTATGGGTATTTCCTTTATACCATTTTAAGCTGCTTTTCTGGCCGGACGTGTTTAATACCGAAACCGTGATAAAGATTACCAAAAGGAAGCGCATAACGTGTACACTTTAGTTGGTTTTAAATAATACTTTTCTGATAATTGTTTTGCCATTGCCGGTCTTCCTACTCTGCGTAAAGTTATAGAAGTACAAGTGAGTGACACAACAGTGTTGAACAATGTTATTAAGTTGGTTGCAAAAAGCTCTTAATAAATCTAAAAAAAAGAGGCTACTTCATGATGATGATAGTGGGCTCTTTGAAAATAAAATAACTTCTGTATACGATATTGCTCTTTCCTTCTACCAGGACGTAAAAGGTTCTGCAGTACAAGTTGGAATAGGAGGACAGGCTATCGCCAAAAACAAAAGCACCATCATATTATTCTTTTCACTAATAAATAATTACTTTTAAAGAATTACACCTATCAAATCCGATGGGCACTACCTGATCCTTTTAGCACCATAAAAAAACAGAGATGACTGTAGTATATGTCAAAGCATTTTTTCATCGTAAACACGAACAGATAGCATTTCATTTTTCGGAAAGTGTACCACTAAACAGGGTAATAAGAACTGTGCCGCACGTAAAGTGGTCGCAAACGAATAGGTGCTGGTATATTCCATTTGATAAAGATAACCTGAAAGCAGCCCAGGCAATTCTACATACACATGCCAGGTTAGAGTTAGATGAGTTTAAAACGTATTTACAGAAACGTTGTGGTGTGCTGGCAACCAATGTTCCCAGGTCGAAAAGTGCGATTGTTAACCATGGATTAACGAAGTCGGGATTATCGAGGTTGGTAATCAGTGCAGAAAACATAGGTGCGTTGAAAGAAATGAAAAAGTACCTGGAATTAAAAGTTTACAGTCAAAATACTATGGCCTTGTATATGGGGGAAATGGTAATGCTGGCGCGGCTGTTGGGAGGCAGAATGATAAATGACCTAACCGCGAACGAGATACAATCGTATTTGTTGTGGCTGATAAAAAAGAAGCAGTGTAGTGAAAGTAAAATTCATACGACCATTAACGCGCTTAAGTTTTATTACGAACAGGTATTGCACCAGGAGAAACTGTTTTTTGAAATACCAAGACCAAAAAAACCAGTAAAATTGCCTACGGTGCATTCGCAAAGCGAGGTGAAAAAAATAATAAACAGCAAAGAGAACAACAAACATAAGACAATACTGATGCTTGCCTATGCAACAGGTGCAAGAGTAAGCGAGATAGTTAACCTGGCGGTAAAAGATATAGACAGCGAACGGATGGTAATATACCTGAGGCAGGCAAAAGGCAAAAAAGACAGGCAGGTGATGCTGTCAGAAAAGTTGCTGTTGCAATTGCGCGATTACTATAGGGAGTATAAGCCTAAGGCATACCTCTTCGAAGGAATAGATGGAGGAAAGTATTCTGAACGAAGCGTGCAGGAGATATTTAAGTCAGCTAAGCAAATGGCAAAAAATTCAAAGACAGGGGGAGTACACAGTATGAGGCATAGCTTTGCCACCCACCTGCTGGAAGCTGGTACAGATATACGAATAATACAGGAACTGATGGGGCATAATAACCTGAAGACTACGGAACGCTACACGCATGTTTGTATAAGAAACATCAGCAATCTGCAAAGCCCCCTCGATCGGCTGTAAGTGCTGACTGGCTGACCCGAAAAGCAACGAAACAAACCCGGTGCTTAAAACTTTTATTTCTCCGTCGCGTTACCTTTTCTCAACCTGGTAAGCTTGCTTTGATTATAGCATTCTTCGGGGCTGGTTTAACTGTTGTAATAAAAAAGCAGGTCGAGCGTTGTAGTTTATAAGAATTATCGGTATGTTGTAGAAGGATTTTGTCTTGTAAAAGATTTTGCAGGGTACTGGTAAAAATACCGAATGTGCACTCCTCAAACCACTGTGATTGAGTGTGCCATGGCATTGATGGCTGTATCTGACTTGCGTTTTTTATGTTGCAAAATGGAACAAGTGGAAGTTGTCTAAAAAATATCCAACCAAGAAAACGCAATAGGTAAAGTTTGAAGATCAAGGCATTACAAGAAATTCCAGAAAACGTTTTTATTTCGTACAATTGCGGTAATATACGCGTTGTGCGTCACTTTAGAGAAACCGTTTCTAATGAATAAAATTTACGAAATATTTCTTGACGGAAATAAAATTGGCACGAGCATGCTTGAACACGGAGACGCACCAATGGGAGTTGCTTTTGGACGAATCGAAT
>JAOQAJ010000281.1 GCA_025963675.1 Segetibacter sp. | reverse complement strand
ATTCGCAATTGACCCCCTCGTGTTTTTACCTGTTAGGAACCGGCAACAAGCAAAAGGGAATTACCTCTTCATTGCATACACCCACATTCAATATTGATGAAACCGCGCTGGAAACAAGTATTGGCCTGATGGCTTATATAGCCATCAGGCAGTTGGCAAGTCAGGCGTAGAAACAGTAAGTACCTGGCAGGCGAGAAGAATACGAACAGCATTTTGGTCCCGGTCCGCTGAAAAGGTTAACTTAAAACCCCTCTGGGTATCGGGCTTCTGTTGGCTCGCTGCTTATACAAACGATCCTTTAGTGCGTAAACTGAACGAAATTTACAAGGAAGCAAAGGAGGATGGTGCTGACAGTTTTGTCCAATGTTTTTTCGGTATTGAAATACCTGTACTTAAGAGCACGCGTCTTGTGCTGGCGTAACAGTATTGAAGGAAGATGGTGTGATTGCCACCTCTGTTCAGTTTTCCTTTTCTGATTATTAATCTAACAATTGAATTCATATAGTGTGTTTTGATGAGAATGTACGATAGAGAGAAGATATGCAGCTTTATGCTTGGTTTGGCTTTACAAGGAACTACATAATTTTTTGTGAGCAACTAATTGAGATTGTGCCATTGTTTAAAGTGAAGACAAACCCCATTACTTGATGTGCTCCTCCACATGTTCGTACTCTTTAGGCTGGTGCCGGTCCGCGTTATTGTCACGGGATCAATCCTATCTGTGCATTGATTCGTCATCTCGCTATTGAAATTGATTTGCTGCTTTTTCTTCCTCCATCACTATAACGTAGTCGTGTGCAAAGGGCGAAGCGGAAACGTGTCTTTTCCCCCTCGGTAAACGGAAAGTGTATACAAATTAGCTGCTTACAAACCCTTGCAATATGTAAAATAAAAAAGGGGTTTACGGCAAGTAAGAAAAACTCATTTTAGGGTTACTGGCGGCAAAGTATTTCTTTAATTGCTCGCGCTCGTACCACTCTGTTTTTTAATTAAAAAAATTTTTATCCGACTGTAGGGGTAAATGTTTCTTTAATCGTATATACAGTGTCTTTTGCTTATATTTTTCTAAAGGAAATTTTTTTTATTTCCTTTTTTTAAAAAAAAATTCTCGCCATATGAATATTATACAATTTAATTGTAGGGCCATTCTTTATGCCCTGTTTGTGCTTTTTACGTTAACCGCTAAAAACTCGGTTGCACAATCAGCTACCACCGTAGTAAAAGGAACCGTGCAGAACAACAATGACGAACCGCTGCGTGGTGTTTCCGTTATTGTTAAGAATACAAAAACGAATTTCACAACAGGAACAAGTACAGACAGTTCGGGCAATTTCACCTTTCCTAGAATATCTGTGGGTGGTCCTTATTCCTTTACATTCTCAACTGTAGGATATGAACCTCAAACTCTTTCAGGTTACAATTTAAAAGGCGATAAACCCCTTTCTTTAGAACTAAAAATGAAATCCAATATCGCTTCACTAGACCAGGTTGTTGTTGTCGGATATGGAACATCAAGAAGAAAGGATCTTACCGGTTCTGTAGGATCGGTGAGCAGTAAAGACATAGATGATCTGGCTGTAACTCGGGTTGATCAGGCTTTATCCGGAAAGATAGCAGGTGTACAGGTTCAGTCAGTTTCAGGGGAACCTGGCGTAGCCCCGCAAATTAGAATAAGAGGAGTTGGAAGTATTTCAGCAGGAGGATCTCCGCTGTATGTAGTAGATGGATTTCCCACCGAAGACATTCAAATGATAAATCCAAATGACATCGAAACAATAGATGTATTGAAAGATGCATCAGCAACAGCTATTTATGGTTCACGTGGAGCAAATGGGGTAATTATTATCAATACAAAACGGGGTAGGGCAGGTGCAAGTGTAGTTAGCCTCGATAGCTATGTTGGCTGGCAAAAGGTATTAAAAACCCCGGAGTTTCTTACTGTTCAGGAACAGGCAAGGTATTACTATGATGGAGTTAAAAATCAAAATATCGATGCTGCGAAGGATGTGTCAGGAGATCCATTAAAATGGTTTAGCCCGGTACCTAAAACAGTCATGGACGTTCTTGAAGGACGCAACACAACCAATTCGCAACCCTATGATGCTATTTTCAGGGTAGCCCCGCAGCAGAGCTATAATTTGTCAGCTAAAGGAGGAAGTGAAGCCGTAAGATACTCTGTCAACGGCGAATATATGAACCAGCATGGTATCATCATCCCCAGCAATTTTAAGAGATACTCTTTTCGCGCGAACCTCGATGCTCAGTTATCGAAAAGGTTAGCAATGAAATTAAATATAAATTCTGCTTATACTACTAATAATGATCTCGTAGACGCAGGTGGAAGTGGCGGTGGTGAGGGAATCGTTGGTGCCGCAAGTACCTGGCTACACTGGTACCCATTACACAATGCCGATGGAAGTTATTTTAATGGTTTTGGCCAGGATGCAACAAACAATGTGTATAATCCTGTGGCCATAGCAAATGAAATAAAGAGGCGAGGTGAACAAACAAGAACTTTAGCAAATTTAAATACGGAATATAAGCTCTCTGACGCCCTAAAGTTGAATATAATGTTAGGAGCCAACACGTCTAACTACCATTATTACAGTTTTATTCCTCTGCTTGACGTTTTTGCTAATGTTGCTGAGGGTTCTGACGAAACCTCCCGTTATTTAAATTGGATAACAGAGACAACATTGAACTATAATAAAGTTTTTAAAAAGCATAACATATCGGGTTTGATAGGATATACAACTCAGAAACAATCAAATGGGTCCAACTTTGTTAGGAGTAGAAACTTCCCTAATAACCTTGTTTATACATTAAATGCCGCCAGTAACATAATATTTCAAGGCAATTCAAATGAGAGTGAATGGGCCTTGATTTCCTACTTGTCGAGGGTTAATTATAATTATAATTCCAAATATTATATTACTGCTTCAATGAGGTCAGATGGTTCATCTCGTTTCGGTAAGGACAAAAAATACGGTTATTTCCCCTCCGCGGCAATAGCCTGGAGAATTTCTAATGAGGATTTCATGAAAGGCGTCGGGTTCATAAACGACCTTAAATTAAGGACGAGTTATGGTGAAACCGGAAACAACAACATTGGTAATTATGCTCAATATGCTAACATCGGCTACGAATCTTATCCCTTTGGTGGTGTGGCAGTGGGTGGGTCTGCACCAGTGCAATTTGCTAATTCGCTGTTGACATGGGAGAAGCAGAGATCATTAAATCTTGGTGTTGATGCGAGCTTATTTAAAAGCAGGGTATCCTTCTCAGTTGATTATTTTGAAACAACTAATCACAACCTGTTACTCAACGTTTTTGTTCCGCTTACTACCGGGTTTAATACATCATTACTCAACATTGGAGAAGTGAGGAATAAGGGCTGGGACTTTACCATGAATACCCGAAATATTGATGGTAAGTTTTCGTGGACTACCAGCTTTAATATTTCTACTTTCAAAAACAAAGTCACCAAATTAGGCCCTGAAGGTGCTCCAATTATTAGCAGCTATCATATAACCCAGGTGGGGCAGCCGATAGGCATGTTTTACGGTTATATTACAGATGGAGTTTTTAAAAGCCAGGCGGAACTGTCTGCTGGTCCAATTTTCAATCCAGGTGCTTCTGACCAATCACGCTTGGGGGATATCAGGTTCAAGGACGTCAGCGGTCCCAAGGGTAAGCCTGATGGTGTTATTAATACCTTCGATAGAACTGTAATAGGCTCCCCATACCCCGATTTTTATTATGGAATGACCAATACTTTTACATACAACAATATTAGTTTAAGTGTCAATATCCAGGGCTCTCAGGGAAATATGGTCTTCAGTAACAGCGATAATTTCTTATATACAAGAGCAAGATATAAACAACTATCAATCGTAAAAGACTACTGGAAATCAGAAGGAGAACCAGGTGATGGTGTAAGTCCACGACCAAATAATGCTCCTACCGGAGGTCTTCGCGAAAAGTCAACGAGGTTTCTTGATGAGGGAGGGTTCTTCCGGATCAATAATATTAACCTGAGCTATGCATTCACTAGGGAAATTGCACGAAAGCTCTCTGTAAGTTCTCTTAGGCTGTACGTAACTGCCACTAACCCTCTGCTAATTACAAAGTATGATTTCTTCAATCCTGAAGTCAGCAATAGTGGAAATCCTTTAACGCCGGGAGTAAATGATTACAATTACCCGTTAGCGAAAAGTTTAATATTCGGTCTAAATGTATCCTTTTAAAATCATTTCATTATTTGAAGAAATACTAGTCATGAAAAAATTATTTATTATTAGAATGGTAGCAATCGCATCATCACTAATGATGTCGTGTAGCAAAGATTTTATTGATTTACTTCCGACGTCTTCAGTTAGTGTCGACGTGGTTTATAAAACAGATAAGGATTTTTTAGATGCCCTAACCGCTACGTATAACACCTTACAACAGCAATATCAAAACTTTTATATTTTTGGTGATATCCGTGGTGATGATTCCTGGCAATCGATTTATAAAAATAATAGCTGGTCGTATTCCGATGCTTTTGTCATAAGAAGCTCTGATCCGTTAATGCATTCTACCTGGCAAAATTATTACCAGGCAATATTTCGTATCAATACGATTTTGTCTAAAATTGAGGCTGCAGATGTATCTGGTGTGCCAAATAAAGCGCGGTACGTAGCGGAAGCAAAATTTCTTCGGGCTTTATCGTATTTTGATTTGGTACGAATTTTTGGCCCTGTTCCGATGGTCACGAGCCCCTTATCTATAGAGGAAGGGTATAAAGTTGGCCGCGAGAAAGTAAATACGATTTATGAAAAAGTGATCATTCCTGATTTAATGGCTGCAGAAAATGTATTACCGTTAAATTTTTCAGGAAAAGATGTTGGAAGACCTACGAAAGGTGCAGCTAAGTCTTTATTAGGCAAAGTTTATTTAACTCTAAATGATTTTGCGAAGGCTGAAACCAAGCTGCAAGAAGTCACTACCATGAATTACGCGCTCTTGCCAAATTATAAAGACTTATTTGACTACACAAAGAACGAACACCACAGTGAATATATCTTCGATATTGAATATGAGGAAGGAATAGGCGAAGGCAACAGACTCACCAATGCTTTTGCGCCTAATAGTCAGCCATTTACTAAGTATTACGGCATAGGGGGAAATGGAGATGAACAAAATTCTCCCAGTCAGGCCTTGATTAATTTATTTGATGCTAAAGATCGTAGGAAGGATATAACAGTAGGCGTAACCGGTGGTTTTTATGGCGCTGATTCTGTGTTTATAAAATTGCCGGCAAATACTAACCAGACTTATACCAAGAAATACCTCGTTCCGGTTGTTGCGGCGAATGACAGCAGGGCAAATTGGAAAGTAATCCGTTATGCTGATGTTTTGTTGATGTATGCAGAAGCCTTAAACGAGAATGGAAAAACAAGTGAAGCTCTTATTCAATTAAATAAAGTTCGTACAAGGGCCGGACTGGCAGGATATGCTGGTCTAACGAAAGAGGATGCCCGTGAGAAAATTGCTACCGAACGAAGATTAGAGTTATCTTTTGAAGGCCACAGGTGGTTCGATCTGGTAAGAACAGGCCAGGCATTTAATGTGATGAAAAATTCTGGAATGTTGCCCTATATGACAGTATTTCCGGTACCACTTAGTCAAATACAACTAATAAATAACAACGAATCTTACCCTCAGAACGAAGGCTATGATTAAGTGGTTGATCCGAATTTAATATGGCAGTGTAAGCTTTAACTGTAGTTCCGGTTGCAATACTTAGACGATAATATTGTATTTACCATAACCCAGCTTTTAATTGGTCTTCAATAAGGAACTTATTGTTTGCATTATCAACTTCTCTCGATTCTTCACCATTTTTCCAAGTACGGTATTGTATACCTGAATAACTAATGATCCTTAAAACAAACGATTGAGCATATGAATAATTCTGATAATAGCAGGAGGAATTTTTTGAAAAATACTGCGGCGGCAACAGCCTTACTGGCCACTACTAATCCATTTAGTCTGGACGCTAAAGACCTACCCTTTGTTGAAAACCCTCAAAATAATTTGCCGTGGTTTCAAAGAGTGACCCGTTGGGGCCAGATAAATATTACTGAAAACGATCCTGCCCAATATGATATTCCATGGTGGCGGAAATTTTGGAAGCAAACCAACACAGAAGGGGTCGTGGTTAACGCAGGAGGGATTGTAGCGTATTATCCTACGAAAATACCGCTGCACCGTACCGCTGAATACCTCGGTGGCCGAGATCTGTTTGGAGAGTTAAGCAAGGCAGCGAAAGAAGATGGGCTTGTAGTGTTTGCACGAATGGATTCTAACAGGGCACATGAAGAGTTTTACAAGGCCCACCCAGACTGGTTTTCTATAGATGCCAATGGTAAACCTTATAAAGCTGCTGATCTCTATATATCCTGCGTCAACAGTCCATATTACCAGGAGCACATACCTTCGATTCTTACAGAAATTTCCCAACTATACAAACCGGAAGGATTTACCGACAATAGCTGGAGTGGTTTAGGCCGCGAATCTATTTGCTATTGCGAAAACTGTAAAAGGAGTTTCCGTGATAAAATTGGGCAGAACATACCGGCTAAGAAAAATTGGGACGACAAAGTGTACAAACAATGGATTAGGTGGAATTATGACCGACGTCTTGAAATATGGGATTTAAACAACAAAACGACTAAGGCAGCAGGTGGACCGCATTGCACATGGTCGGGAATGAACAGTGGTTCGATTAACGGTCAGAGCAGAAGCTTCCGTGATTATAAGGAAATAGCAAAGCGGGCTGATATTCTTATGCTTGATGACCAGTCGCGTTCAGATGCGAGTGGCTTTCAACACAATGGAGAGATCGGTAAAATGATGCACGGATTATTGGGATGGAATAAGCTGGCACCTGAAAGTATGGCCCAGTACAACCACATAAAGCCATGGTTCAGGCTTGGCAGCAAACCTGCCGCTGAGGCAAGGATGTGGATGATCAATGGCATTGCCGGGGGAATCCAACCTTGGTGGCATATGGTTGCGGCCTACCACGAAGACCGCAGGATGTATCATACGGCTCAGCCAGTAATGAACTGGCATAAAAACAATGAACAATACTTGTTAAATCGTAAACCCGTTGCAAATATTGGCGTCGTTTGGTCACAGGAGAATACAGATTATTATGGCCGGGATGAAGCGGATGAATTGGTAGAACTTCCGTGGCGGGGCATGACTCAGTCACTTATCAGAGCCCGCATACCTTACCTGCCTGTTCACGCTGACCATATCGAGCGGGATGCAGCGCAGTTCTCATTACTTATATTGCCCAACCTGGCGTTAATGTCCGATCAGCAGATTGCTGCTGTCCGCAGGTTTGTCGACAGGGGCGGTAGCGTGATTGCTACCGGCGATACCAGTTTATACGATGAAATGGGAGATGCACGTAGTGATTACGCATTAGCAGATGTTTTTGGCGCTCATCTGGTGACTCCCGTTGCTAAAAGGGAGATACCAGATGAAAAGATGGCAAGAGATGCTTATCATACCTATTTGCGACTAACACCGGAGCTTAGATCACAAATGGTCGGCCCTCATACCAATGCTGAGCCGGCGGTAAAAGGCAAACGGCATCCTATTTTAAAAGGCCTTGAAGAGACTGACATTTTAATATATGGCGGTCTGTTACACCCGCTACGCCTGGATGCAGGGGCAGAAGTAGTTATGACTTACATTCCCCAGTTTCCTACATATCCTCCTGAAAAATCATATATGCGGCAAGCATCTACTGATATTCCTGGAATAGTTTTACGATCCAACACTAAAGGAGGCCGAATTGCTTTCATACCTGCGGATTTCGATAAGCAATTTGCAAGATTTAACCACCCTGACCATGGTAATTTATTGGAGAACGTGGTTAGGTGGGGTATTAAAGAAGATGTACCGCTATCTGTTGACGGACCGGGACTCGTAGACTGCCATTTGTATCAGCAAACAGGCCGTATGGTGCTACATATTGTTAACCTTACGAGCGCTGCTACCTGGCGCCAACCGCTCGATGAATTAATTGCTATCGGACCCTTGAAGGTAAAGGTGAAATTGCCAAAACAAATCGCTGGTAGAACACTTAAAGCCCTGGTTTCAAATCAAAAAATAACGCCTGCTGTTGCTAACGGCTTTACTACATTCGAGATAAAATCCATCTCAGATCACGAGGTAATAGTGATATCATAATACAAGTTTTGCTTTTAATGCAAAACTAAAGGACTACACCAAAGACGCAAAGGAGATTAGGGTTGATTGCGTCGTTACTCCTTTATTTTCTTTGATAAAACCTCAACGGTTTTACAAACAACAGTTGGAGCAGTTGAGGGGGATCTATGTGTTATAGTAAAAATTGTAAAAAGAGTTTCCGCGATAAAAGCGGAAAATGTTTTAGTAAAGTAGCTTGGAATGACAGGATGTATTTCAGGCGACTTTTAACCCCGGATCTACATTTGGTATCTAAAACACCCTCAGGTAAGACAGGAATGCGATGATCAATGTCATTGCCAAACTAATACATGGTGCCATATCCTGCTGGTGACCTAAATGCTGCTGTATTTATGTTACCGCTCATCCAATAATGAACTTGTATAAAGACAATGAATAATAGCTGCTAAACTGTAAAACGGGAAGCTATTGTTGGGTTTGTGTTGTGGCAGCAGCATACAGACTTTAATGGAGGAAGTAAGGTGATGAAACAGAAGAACTGACCTGGCGTGTATGACAAAGGCATGTATTAATGCCAGAGTCCTTGATATTACAGATCCCAAAATTTCATCGTACCCATCCAGAAAATCGTGAAGCAAGTCCTCCTTTTTCACAATTGAAGGAATGGGAAGAATTTGTTTTGAAAAAGTTTTTTATTAAACAGCAGCTATATTATTAAACAGCGGTGAGGTAGAGTTGCTGCACTAAAAGATTTTTTACTATTCATTCGGATGAATTTGTAAGAATTATTTTTCTGCGTGTAAGGGTAAAATTAAAGTTGCTCGTATAATCATAAT
>JAOQAJ010000235.1 GCA_025963675.1 Segetibacter sp. | reverse complement strand
ACAGGCAACTCAGGACTTAACTGTATCGCACCTTAAATAAGATCGTTTTGGCTCTTTGTGGTTCTTTCATTAGTCTGGTTGAAACTAATGTTTGTACCTATAGTAATACAATATCTTGTCTTAGTGTCAAGATTTACCCTGAAACTATACCTGTCAAAGCCAGAACCAACCGCTACACCAGCTTGATTCAAATACTCACCAGACATATAATAAGTAGTATTGTTACTACCCCCGCTTAAGCTTAACTGATGTTTTTGCATTGCTGCATTATTAAATAATTCACCCTGCCAATCGGTACCGGGGCCTAGTAGAGAGGGATCAAGTAGTTCACCTCTTACATTACCACCAGCAATTGCTTTATAAGCAATCTGCATTTGAGCATACTGCTGCAAATTCATTACACTGAAACGCTTTGGCGGGGTTTGAATGTTATACTGAAAACCGTAAGTCATTCTTGCTTCACCAGATTTACCACGTTTTGTAGTGATCAATACAACACCATTAGTTCCGCGTGAACCATAGATCGCCGTTGCTGAAGGTCCCTGTAATATCTGCATGTCTTCAATATCCGAAGGATTCAGACCGGCAAGGTTACCGGAAGAATTTCCGCTGCTGCTACCCTGTATTTGCACTCCGTCAATTACATAAAGAGGCTCAGTCGCGTTATTGATTGAGCTTACACCACGAATAGAGACAGAGATGCCACCACCAGGCTGACCTGAGTTTTGTGTAACATATACACCTGCTGCCCTTCCCTGGATAGCTTGCTCAACAGTTGTATTCACTGTTCTTTCAATTTCTTTTGCACCAACCGAAGTCTGTGCAGTCGTAAGGTTAGCTCTTCTTGATCTTCCGTAACCTACAACCACCACATCATTTAAAGTAGTTGTTCCACCTGTGAGTGTTACACTTAGGTTATTGCCGCTGCCAATAGCTACTTCTTTAGATTGCATACCTACAAATGACACAACCAGTATCCTGCCGGTACCAGGGACCTGAAGCCTAAAGGCACCTTCCGGATTTGTACTGGTACTTATTGTAGTACCCTTAACTGTTACTGTAGCGCCGGAAAGAGGAGCATTTTTTTCATCAAATACAGTTCCGGTAATTGCTCTTCCCTGGGACCAGGAAGAGATAAAAAAGAGAACACTTGCTAACAATAGCAGCCCCTTTTGGAGTACATCTTTGAACATATAGCAAACTTTGAATTTGTTTGACCAAAAATAGGTGTATTTCGCACCACGCAATGATACTTTTTTATCTAAAAAAGATATTTTTTTCAATATTGTATAGCCTTTAACCGAATGAAACCTAGCATTTAAACGCTGTCAGGCCTTTATAAAGGTTGTCTTAATATCTTCTGGAAATGATACTTTATTAGTTGTTATTACTACATTTATCACGTGTTTCACTATGCCAATCAGCTATCATGGCTGCAATAAACGATTGTATATAACTTAATGCTATGTCAACTAAACTTTTAAGAGAGATTACTCCGCTTACAAAAAATGATTGCTTTACCCTTTTCTATCGCACTAAAAGCAAGTTTGATTTTCCCCTACATTACCATGAAGAATTTGAATTAAACTTTATCAAAAATGGGAAAGGCGCCAAACGGGTAATTGGCGACCACATGGAAGAAATTAATGATCTTGAATTGGTTTTGGTAGGATCGAACTTACCCCATGGGTGGTTTACGCATAAATGTAAAAGCCTTAATATTGAGGAAATCACTATCCAGTTTCACCGCGATCTTTTTGATGAAAAATTTTTGCAAAGAAATCAAATGAGCTTCATCAGAAGTCTTTTAGAGCGTTCATTGCGTGGCGTTTGTTTTTCAAAAGAAACTACGTTGGCTATTATGCCGAGGCTTATGGATCTTACGCAGAAACATGGTTTTGATTCGGTGCTGGATTTAATGTCCATACTACATGATCTTTCCACCTCAAGGAATATCCAGGGCTTGTCTGACTCTTCTTTCAACAGCATGGAAACGTTGTCTTACAACAGCCGAAGGATAGATAAGATAATGGCGCACCTTAATAATAACTTTGATAAGGATATTACCTTGAGTGATGCAGCAAAAATTGCAGGGATGACAGAGGTTGCTCTTAGCCGTTTCTTTAAGGCGAGAACAGGAAAAACATTTGTAGATACGATAAATGAAGTCAGGTTAGGCAACGCTTCAAGAATGCTTATTGATACTACTCACAGTATCACGGAGGTGGCCTATAAGTGCGGCTTTAATAACATGTCTAATTTTAACCGGATTTTTAAAAAGAAAAAAGATTGTACTCCAAAAGAATTTAGGCAGAGTTATACCTCCTCAGGTATTAGAACTTTTATTTGATTTTTTTAGGGTACAAGCTTTAGAACTTTGTTGAATCATCGTTGCGACGCATTCCGTTCAACTAGCAAACTCCAGGCTTCTAGCCTCAAGCTGCAAGCTTTTCCTGCCTTTTCTCAAAGATTGTAGTTTGTGGCTTAAAGCTAACAGCTGGCAGCTTTTCTCATGTTATTGAGTATTGCCCTTAAAAGTTGGATATTGAATCAAAACAATCTTTCATTTGGCGGACGAACGCCAGCAATGCGTAGATACATTGTAGTTTGGCCCCGATGATGCGTCTGGTGTTCAAAAGCTTTTAGTAACCAGCTCAACCTCGTCTCTGTAAGGGGTCTACCCATATTTAAAGTAGCTGTTTGCATAAAAGACGAAGGAGATAATTTTCTGATAGCATTAATCACAAAATCATAACTGCTGTTTACGTAGTACTTAACAGAGTCGGCACTTTGAGCAGAAGCACTTTTTTCAAGATCAGGACCCGAATAAGAAGATTTCTCACCAGTTGCAGTAGAGACTAAGAACATGTTAGCTTGGGCAATATGCAACAACTGCTGTGCAAAACTTCGTACACTATCTGTTGCCCTGGTAGAATATTTATCAGCAGGCATAGCGTTCATATATTCCTGTGTATATTCTTTGCCTCGCTGCCAGTCTTTTATAAGCATTGCCTTAATGGAATCGGCGGAAAATGTTGCCTGGCACAAACTACTTGACATAGAAGTAACAACTATAATCAGAACTAGCAAAGAGCGCATTTGAAGCTTTCTCATAAAAAAATTTTCATCAAAATACATCTTGTCGAAAGGACTAACAAGTGTAAGATGAAAATAAGCTGAAGTAAAAGCATATGCGGGAAAAAACTTAGAAGAATAATGCGGGGAAGACTAAAATATCATTGAAATAAAAACGGCGAAGAAAACTTCGCCGTTTCAAAAAAATTCTTTATTGAGATCCACCGCCACCATTTGCTCTGGCTGCTCTTTGTTTTTCGTAGTAGTCTGCTACTTTTTTTGCTAGTGCTTCATCCTTTAATGCTGATGTCCATCTTTTCAAAAGCATATCGTTCATTTCTTTCCTTTTAGCGGCTCTTTGATCCTCAGGTAGATCTCTAAGTCCTCTCATTTGCTGCCTTAACTCCATACTAATGCTAACCACAGAATCGGCTTGCACATCTGTAAGTTTTAGATCAGAAGCCTTCAACTGTGTAAGTTGTCTTTCCCTCATTTGTGCCGGGTCGCCTCCGCCTTGTTGGGCAATAAGTACGCTTCCTGATGCTGCAAATAAAATCACAAGCAATGCAATTACTTTTTTCATAATCTTTTTAATTTTTTTGTTTTTTAAGAAAAGTAGTTAAGCAATGTAGGGGTAAATTTGTCAGTTACCTGTTTATTAGATTACAAAAACGGTAAAAGAGGTAAGCTTAACGGTTAAGAAATTTGATGTTTAACTTCTAAGTCTAACAACCTGGAAAAATCATATTAAAAGCATTTTACCATAAAAAGAACTGGTAACGACGAAATATCCAATGCTGTCAAAAGAACAAACAACAAAAATAAGTAAAGCCTTAAGCTATGTTTTGCGACATAACCCTTCATCAATTAACCTTCAGGTAGATAAAAACGGTTGGGCATCAGTAAAAGATTTGCTTTCAAAACTTAAGGTAAATGGTACTACAATCAGCTATGATGTCCTAAAATATATTGTAGAAACAAACAACAAAAAGCGATTTAGATTAAATGAAGACTTTAGCATGATCAGGGCAAGTCAGGGTCACTCGATAGAAATAGATTTAAACTATATGGAAAAAGTACCACCCGCTATTTTATATCATGGAACTGCAGAGAAAGATCTAACAGCAATTTTACAAACAGGTTTGCAAAAAATGAATAGGCATCATGTTCATTTAAGTAGCGATATCGAAACAGCAATGACAGTTGGCCGACGCCATGGAAAGCCGATCGTACTTTTAATTGCTGCACAGGAAATGCATCAACAAGGGTTTATTTTTTTCGAATCTGATAATAATGTTTGGCTGACAGAAGTTGTTCCTGCAAGATTTATTAAACCAACATGATACGCCTCTTTTACAACAGATTGAAAAACATCTTATGCTATGATAAATTAAAAGATGCATATGCACACCATGTACAGGTGTGCGACGCAACAATGCGACATAAGAATTACTGAAGCCGGCAACCAAAAAAACAGTAACAATTTGATAAAAGATATAAAACAAAAAGGGCACGAAAGAAACCTCTTCAATGCCCTTTTATATTGTGTTGTATTTGACTCGTTGCGATAAGTCCTCTATTACATGTTTAATCCTCGCGACATAATTACTTACTACTTCCACTTGCGAACTCAATTTCCCTGTTGTTCTATATCAACGCGGTGAGAGAAGTCGCCTGACAACCATTTGCTGTAATAATCAGACAACATATAAAAGAAATATCCGCTCATCTATCCATAAGCATGCCTTTGACCAGGTAAAAATGTACTCAAAATAAAAAACCTTTTTTTCTTTTACCGGTGGGGTTCCCTTTTTTACAGTTGTATCCTTTCGCTCAACTTCCTGCCAGCTTTTTACTTCAAATTGTATCCAGTTCTCGTCTTTTACAAACCGCATACTGTCTATTAATAAATGTTGGGCATCAAAAGGGTCTTTTACAATTTTGGTTAGTTCGGCAGCCAGTTTTGTACTACCGAACATCAGTCGTTTTGCGCTTTAGCCGGTTCAACGATGTACCAATTCTTTCCCTGCGGCGGCTCAAACACATACCAAAAGCGGGTGCTTTTTCTTTAGCCACTGCGGATCTACAGAAGTAGAGAAAACCATCTTATCTAATTTCGTGGGAGAAAACCGGGAAAAGTTTTCATACTAATCCATTAAATAAAAATGGAAACGTATGAACGAAAAGCCAAATAATACCGGCTTCCGTTTTCGAATGAAAAAATGTAACAAATCCCCGTTCTGTATCTTTGCCAAAAATTTTTAAATGAGGAACTGGTTTTATTTTTTAGTGTTGTTATGTGCCTTAGGATCGTGCAGTCAAAATAATGTGACAATTGACAATAGCCTGAAAAAGCACTTTGATGATAACCATGTCGAGGGAACATTCGGGATTTTTAACAATGCGAATGGTCAGTTTACTATTTATAATTTAAGCCGTTTTAAAGACAGCGCATATTTACCAGCGTCTACTTTCAAAATAGTTAATTCACTTATTGGTTTAGAAACTGGCAAGATCAGAGACGAAAAAATGATCATTAAATGGGACGGGGTGATTCGTAAATTTCCTTTAGGTGACACGGCTGTAAGCTGGAACAAAGATTTAACTATGGAGGAGGCTTTTAAGGCGTCGGCAGTTCCATACTACCAGGAAGTGGCCCGTAGAATTGGCAAACAAAGCATGCAGTTTTATTTGGATACGCTAGGTTATGCCGCCAGGTATGAGAAGCCAAAAATTGGTACAATCGATACTTTCTGGCTTGACAATACGCTGAAAGTTACCACAGATGAACAACTGGGATTAGTTAAAAAACTATATTTCGACCAGTTGCCGTTTCAAAAAAGAAGTATGCGGATTGTAAAGGATGTAATGGTGGTAGAAAAAAATTCGAATCATACGCTCGCATATAAAACGGGTTGGGGATTTCGTGAAAACGGAAATGCGATTGGATGGGTGGTCGGATGGGTCGAAGAAAATCAACATCCACAATTTTTTGCCTTAAACATTGAAGGAGCTCATGATATCAAAATGCAGGAAATAAGGATGAATGTTCTAAACGGCATCTTAAAACAACTGGGTTTCATTTAGGGGAAATGTAATTGGTTCATTTTTTGTTTTCCTTAGTAAACATCTTTTTAGCTTGCAGTCAATGCATTTAATTATTTAATGATATCGTTTCAAAATACCGAGTTCTTATACGGCCTGTTGGTCCTTGTCCCCGTTACATTATTATTTGTGCTTGTTTTACGCTGGAAGCGAAAAGTAAAGAAACAAATAGGAGATGAAGAATTGGTAAATGCACTTACTTCCGATTATTCTCCCAAATATTTCAATTATAAATTTCTTTTAATTGTTGCTGCACTTGCTTTATGTGTTGTTGCAGCTGCCAACCTCAGAACACCTGCACCCGGCAATACGGGCAACAGGACGGGTGTAGATGTCATGGTCGCGCTTGACGTAAGCAACAGTATGCTCGCGCAGGATGTAAAACCGAATCGTCTTGAAAGAGCCAAACAAGTTCTGGGAAAGATCATTGATAAAATGGGCAATAACCGAATGGGGATGGTTGTATTTGCGGGTCAGGCTTTCTTACAAATGCCCTTAACGACAGACCTTGCAGCCACCAAATTATATGTATCTAATGCAAGTCCTAATGCTGTTCCAACCCAGGGTACCGTGATTGGTGACGCACTAAGGCTTTGTAATACATCGTTGGATACCAAAGAAAAAAAATACAAAGCAGTTATACTTATTTCAGATGGTGAAGACCAGGATGAAAAAGCAGCAGAAGTTTTAAAAGAGCTGCAGGATAATGGAGTTGTGGTACATACCGTGGGGATAGGGTCTCCTGAAGGTGCTCCGATCTTTGACCCCGGTTCAAATGATTTTAAGAAAGATGAAAGCGGAAATACAGTTGTTTCCAAATTAAATGAACAAGCCCTTCAAACGTTAGCAACACAAACCGGAGGCCAATATCATTTATTTACCACCGCTGATGAAGTAGCAGGTAGTGTTGTAGCATCGATAGATCAAATGGAAAAAAAGCAAATTGGTGGAACAGGGATAAGGGTGTACAATTCTTTCTTTCAATGGTTTTTATTGGTCGCCGTTATTTTGTTGTTGCTGGAAACAATTATTCCTGAACGAAAAATGAAGTGGTTGTCATGGGGAAAATAGCATTAACAATATTATTAGTACTTACTTCTTTTATTGCTGATTGTCAGAAAGAGAAGCCTCTTGTGATGAAAGGGAACGAACTGTATAAAAAGCAGCAATACGATAAAGCTGCAGAAGAATACAAGAAAGCGGCGGAGATAAATGAAAAAAATCCGCAGGCAATGTATAATCTGGGAAATGCCTTGTATAAAAGCAAAAAAACTGAGGCTGCTGAAAAGGTTTATGACAATGCAGCACAGAATGCTAAAGAACCCGCTGGAAAATCAAGGGCGGTGTACAATAAGGGAGTTGCCCTGACGAGACAAAGTAAATTGCAGGAAAGCATAGATGCATATAAGGATGCGTTAAGGCTTATTCCTACAGATGAAGAAGCGAGGCAAAACCTGCAAAAGGCTTTGAATGAATTGAAAAAGCAACAGCAGCAACAGCCCAAGGACGACAAGAAAAAACAGGACAAAGACAAACAAAAACAAAAGCCGAACGACCAACCTCAGAATAAAAGTAAACTCAACGAAAAACAAGCTGAGCGCATGCTCAACTCGCTAAGACAGGAAGAGAAAAAACTGCAACAGGGCATGCAGAAAAAAAACAACACGGGTGGTGCTAATAGTAAAGATTGGTAGAAATCAGGAATAGCAACATTAGCCTTCATTAACTTTAACCCTTTTAAAAATCACTGAATAAACTCTTCCGGCTAGAGTTTATTATTTTTGTGCTTCGCCGATACATGGCGGTTGAACTTAAGAACATCATGCAATTATACTGTAACTCATTAACTGAATATAGCCGTTTAGTCACACGTGAAGTAAAGATTGGAGATCTGCTACTAGGAAACAATCATCCTATCAGGGTGCAAACCATGACCACTACTGATACGATGGATACGATTGGAACAGTTGAGCAAACCATTCGGTGCATAGAGGCCGGGGCTGAATTGGTTCGCATAACTGCACCCAGTAAAAAAGAAGCAGAGAACCTCAGGAATATAAAAGATGAACTGAGAAAAAGAGGTTACACAACTCCATTGATTGCTGATATACATTTTACGCCCAATGCAGCAGAAATCGCCGCAAGAATTATAGAGAAGGTTCGGGTTAATCCGGGTAATTACGTAGATAAAAAGAAGTTCGAGTTTATTGAATATACTGACCTTGAATATAACGAAGAGATCGACAGAATAAGGGAACGTTTTACTCCACTGGTTAAAATTTGCCGTGAGTATGGTACTGCCATGCGCATTGGTACTAATCATGGCAGCCTCAGCGATCGTATCATGAGTCGTTATGGTGATACCCCGATGGGAATGGTTGAAAGTGCGATGGAATTTTTACGAATTGCGAGAGCAGAAAGTTATCACAACATTGTGCTAAGTATGAAGAGCAGTAACCCACAAGTAATGGTGCAGGCTTACCGCTTACTTATTCAGCAGATGATGCAGGAATTTCACGAATGCTACCCGCTGCATTTGGGTGTAACCGAAGCTGGCGATGGCGAAGATGGAAGGGTAAAGAGTGCTGCTGGCATTGGCACTTTACTAGAAGACGGCATTGGTGATACCATTCGTGTAAGCCTCACCGAAGATCCTGAACTTGAAATACCGGTTTGCCGTGACCTCGTTAAGAGGTATGAAAGAAAGATGACGGATGACGGAGAGAACAAGATGACGGATGTTGAGCAGAAACTGTCAACCGCCAACAGTCAACTGTCAACTAAGACTGTAGCTATTCCACCTATTGACAAAATTCCTTACGATCCATTTGTCTACAAAAGAAGAGAAACCTTTGCAGTTAACAATATTGGGGAAAAACATGTACCCGTTGTAATTGCTGATCTTAGTAAAATTGGCTCAATTTCAACCGACGATTTACAAAGCATTGGGTACACTTATAATGAAGCAACTGATAAGTGGACTATCAGTGATGCTGCTGCGGATTATGTTTTTACAGGCAATCAAATTTTGCATTTTGCTTTACCCGGCACATTAAAAGTAATTGTCTATCCTTCTGCATGGCAGCAGGCTGAAGACAAGACGAAGTACTTCCCTATTTTCCAGGATAGTGGATACGCGAAAGCGGATACAAAAAGCGATCTCAATTTTGTAATGATCGATTGCTTCAACGATGATACTTCGGTGAATGACTTTACTTATCTAGATGCTTTGGCTAACGACAAATCTGTTGTGCTTTGCTTAAGCAGTACTCACCTGCATGCAATGCCTGCTGTTCGCCGTATGTTTATGGAACTTGAACTTAGAGATATTCATAACCCGGCCGTTATTATTTGCGACAGTTATTGGCAAACTGCAGATGAACATCTCATTCATTATGCGACCGAATGTGGCGCGCTGTTGCTTGATGGTTTTGGCGATGGAATTTGTCTTGGAATAAATAGCGATGGATACAACAACGCTTCTGTAAATAATGCTTCCGGACGAAATTATCTTAACAATTCAACCATAGAGCAATTTATCAATTCTACCGCTTTCAGCATTCTACAAGCCACCCGCACCCGCATCTCTAAAACAGAATATATTTCTTGCCCTTCCTGTGGCCGAACTCTTTTTGAACTACAGGAAACCACTGCTAAAATTCGCGCTGTTACCAACCACTTAAAAGGGGTAAAAATCGCCATCATGGGATGTATTGTAAACGGTCCCGGTGAAATGGCTGACGCAGATTTTGGCTATGTAGGAAGTGGTGTTGGTAAGATCACGTTGTACCGCGGCAAAGAAGTAGTAAAGCGAAATGTAAACAGCGACATCGCAGTGTCAGAATTGATCTTGTTGCTGAAAGAAAGTGATGCCTGGGTTGAGCCTGTGGTATAAAGCTGACTTAAAGAATTTCTTTTTTTGAAACCAGCATT
>JAOQAJ010000209.1 GCA_025963675.1 Segetibacter sp. | reverse complement strand
TTTCAACTAGCGATTTCCGACTTCACTCGCGACTTGCGATGTCAACCGGCGATTTCCGACTTCACTAGCGACTTGCGACTTCAACTAGCGATTTCCGACTTCACTCGCGACTTGCGATTTCAACCAGCGATTTCCGACTTCAACCAGCGATTCCCGACTTCAACTAGCGATTTCCGACTTCACTCGCGACTTGCGACTTCACTCGCGACTAGCGATTTCAACTAGCGATTTCCGATTTCCCCAAATAAACTATCTTCAATTCCTAATCAAACATTCGTTGAAAAAATCAATTCTGTTTTTATTAACCACTCTTCTTTCAAGCGTGATATACCCGCAAAAGGGCTATTGGCAGCAGGAAGTAAACTTTACGATAAACGTTGCTTTAAACGATCAGGATCATACGTTAGACGCTTTTGAAACGATTGAATACATTAATCACTCTCCCGATACATTGCGATTTGTATGGTTTCACATTTGGCCAAATGCTTATAAAAATGACAGGACAGCTTTTAGCGAACAACTATTAAAAGAACGTAGAACAGATTTTTACTTTTCCAAAGCAGAACAGAAAGGATACATAAATCAGCTAAATTTTAAAGTAGATGGAAACACTGCGGAGATTGTAAATGACAGTAACAATATTGACATCATAAAAGTTCTTCTGCCTAAACCCCTTGCTCCGGCAAACAAGATCATTATTAGCACCCCTTTCAAGGTAAAACTTCCTTATGATTTTTCCAGAGGTGGACACGTCGGAAAAGATTACCAGGTGTCGCAGTGGTTTCCTAAACCTGCAGTTTATGACCATAAAGGATGGCATCCCATGCCCTATCTTGACCAGGGAGAATTTTACAGCGAGTTTGGAAATTATGATGTAGAAATCACTGCACCTTCCGCATATGTTATTGCATCAACCGGAATTTTACAGGATGAGTCAACACTGCAGGAATTGAAGGAAAAAGGAAAACATACAATTACAGGAAAAACAAAAGTTTGGCATTACAAGCAAAACAACATTCATGACTTCGCCTGGTTTGCAAGCAAGAATTTTATAGTGCAATATGATACTGTCCGGCTTCCCGGAAACAAAGTCATTGATATTTTTTCTTACTACAAACCAAAATCAAAGGGATGGACAGAAAGTGTTGCTTACGCTAAAGATGCTTTAGAGAAATATAGCAGATGGATCGGTGAGTACCCATACACTGTTTGCAGCATTGTGCAGGGAAGCAAAAATGAAAACAGTGGTGGAATGGAGTATCCTTCGATAACGCTTATAACTACCCCTGAAGCAGGAAAGGAATTGGATGCAACGATAGCACATGAGATTGGGCACAACTGGTTTTATGCAGCACTTGGAACAAATGAAAGAACACATCCCTGGATGGATGAAGGGATAAACACTTACTATGAGAAACGATATCTAAAAGAAAAGTATTCTATCCTTCCTGCAAAAAAAACACTCTTTTATAATAAGCTAGCTGAAGACGATGAAAGAATGCTGCTGGAAACGGTGACAAAACTTGAAAAAGATCAGCCTATAGAAACACCTTCTGCAAATTTTACAACTGCTAATTATGGGCTTTCCGCGTATTACAAAGCAAGTCTTTGGATGCAGAAACTGGAGGATGAACTAGGAACTGATTGGTTTGACAAAAGCATGCAGCAATATTATGCAAATTGGAAATTCAAACATGTTTATCCTGAAGACTTTAAGGCAAGTATCGTAAGCACTTCCGGCAAAGACTTAGATAAGCATTTCGGGTTGTTATATGGCACGGGGCCTTTATCGCCACCGGCGAAAAAGCCTTTAAAACCATCGCTTTTATTTAATCTGAATAATAAGAACAATTACATCAATCTTGCTCCTGTTGTTGGCTATAACCATTATGACAAAGGCATGGCAGGAGCGATGATTCACAACTATACCTTACCATTGCCGACGTTCCAATATATAGCAGGCGCTTTATACGGAACCGGGTCTAAAAAATTAAACGGATTTGGACGTGTATCTTATAACCTTTATAACAGAAGATACAATCTTAGTACAGCGTTTAGTTACCTATCGTTTTCGCAAAATGATTTCATTGCCGCTGATAAAACTACATTCATCCCTGGAGTTCAACGTTGGGTACCTTCAGCTAAACTCACTCTTTTTGACAAAGACCCGCTTTCTACCCGTCGTTTTACCTTACAATGGAAAACTTTCTTATTGAATGAGGGCAATTTAAATTTTAAAACTGTTTATACGCCATCCGACACTTTTGATGTTGTTAGCCTAGTAAAAAACAATTCTTATATCAATCGCCTATCCGTTGAGGTAAGTGACGACCGGGTACTGTTTCCTTATAGTATTTCCATTTCAACAGATCAGGGAAAGGACTTTATAAAAACCGGTTTAACAGCCAAAGGTTTTTTCAATTATTCTGATGGAAAGTCTGGAATGTCTGTAAGATTTTTTGCAGGAAAAATGTTCTACTTAAAACCAGCAACCAGCCTGGTAAGATTTAGAAATGATCGGTATAACTTAAACATGACGGGACCGAACGGATACGAGGATTATACATACAGCGATTACTTTATTGGCCGGAATGAATTCCAGGGCTGGCAGAGTCAGCAGATAATGGAACGGGATGGATTTTTTAAAGTAAATACTCAGTTATTGGGAAACAAGGTGGGCAAAACAGACGATTGGTTAATGAGCGCAAACCTTTCTTCAGACCTTCCTGACAACATTAATCCTTTGAGTGTTTTACCATTTAATATTCCACTAAAACTTTTTGCAGATGTTGGAACGTATGCTGAAGCATGGAAAAATAATCCTGCCAGCGGTCGTTTTATTTATGATGCAGGTATTCAAATCCCCTTGTTTAATTCGCTAATTGATATTTACATCCCATTAGTCTATAGTAAGGTTTACAGCAATTATTACAAATCAACCATAACCGAAAAAAGGTTTTTGAAGACTATTGCTTTCACCATTAACATCAGAAAATTAAAAGTGCAGGATCTCTTTACAGACCTTCCCCTGTAAAAAAGCTGAAAGCCGTTTTTAGCGAAGAATTAAAAAAAACCAAGCAAATCTTCATTTCATTATTCGATCCTTGGTAATACATAAACCTTAGCTTTACAATATCCTAATTATCTCCATCTCATGACAATCTCTCGTACAGAAATTTACCGCTATAGTATACCAATGGAACCATTTACTATAGCCACCGGAACGATGGAATACGCTCAAAATGTTTTCATAAGAATTTACACTGACGAAGGAATTTTTGGCGTGGGAGAATGCTCAGCCTTTCCTTATATAACAGGCGAAACCCAGGATACATGCCTCGTTATGGCCAGGACTTTCGGTGAATTATGGAAAGGTAAAGACGCACTCGATATACCGGCAAGATTGCGTGAATTAGACTTATTTACCGCACGCAATTCTACTATTAAAAGTGCCTTTGACATGGCTTTGTATGATATAGCATCAAAAGCCGCAAATGTGCCGTTATACCAATTTTTAGGAGGAGCGAAAAGACCGGTCGAAACAGATATCACCATTGGTATCGGGCCGGTTGAGGAAATGGTTGAAAAAGCAGTACAATTTGAAGAACAGGGTGCTACTATTTTAAAAGTAAAAATTGGCAAAAATGCATATGAGGATGTTGAAAAAATAAGTAAAATAAGACAAGCTGTTAGTGCAGGAACTATTATCCGGGTTGATGCAAACCAGGGTTGGGAATATGAAGACGCAGTATTTGCATTGCAGGCGTTGGATCAGTTCGACATACAGTTTTGCGAACAGCCAATGCGAACATGGTACGATGATTACTTGCCCGAGTTGTGTCACAACGCTGCAGTACATGTAATGGCGGATGAAAGTTGTTACAACCACCATGATGCAAGAAGGCTGATACAATCAAAATCATGTGATTCTATAAATATAAAGCTGGCAAAGTCGGGCGGCATTGCGCAGGCTTTACTAATACATCGTATGACTGAGGAAGCAGGTATTCCTTGCATGATCGGAGGGATGCTTGAGAGCAGGCTGGCACTAACAGCCAATCTTCACTTCGCATGGGCAAACAACAATGTGCAATATTACGATCTCGATACCTGCATGCTTGGTCATCGTGTAGATCCTGTAGAAGGTGGCGCTACTTATAACAAATTCACGCTTGATACTGCCGATGTTCCTGGTATAGGGGCAGACGTTGACGAAACTTTTTTAAAGGAATGCGAAAGTTGTACTGTATAATTACAGGACGAAACTCCACGCTTTGGTTATAGAATTAGTTTGAGTCGGAACTAATAATTATTTGTGAAAAACCACCACTAAGACACTCATTCAAGAATGTATTTATTTTTCACTAATAAAACCAAAACGACACGATTATGAAAATGTACCTGGAATTATGGAAAGCAACAGCAGCCTGGAAAGATCTTTCAAAAGAGGAAAGAGGAAATTATATGAATCTACTTGGGCCGGCTATTCAGCAATTAATAGAAAACGGCGTTCAAATTATTAATTGGGGAGTAAACGACTCATCAACTTTTAACCGCGCTGATTACGACTTTTTTGCTGTCTGGACTTTTCCTAATGATGAATCTGCGCAAGATTTCGAGAAAATGGTTGAAGGCGCGGGATGGTATAACTACTTCGAACAGGTAAACGTAAAAGGCGATGCCAGCTCTCCACAGGAAGTAATTGGAAAAATGATTGAGATGTAACGATCTGCAGAGTTATACACTTCCGTTAGTAAAAATGAAAGCACAAACTAATTGTTCTTATATCCCGACATTTCTTATTATCCTGACAAAACAATTGATAAAAGATTAATTATGAAAATACAATTACTTGGACTTTCATTTTTACTGGCTTTCTCTGCTATTTCGCAAAAAGACTCTTTACCATCAGGAGTGTATAGCTGGAGTAAAGCGAAAGTGCAACAAGCGGGAAACATTGAAAGAAGACAAGTATTAAACGGCAGTACCCTTGATCTCGCAAATCTTGAAATCCACACCTCAACCCTGCTACCTGGTCAGATGAATCATCCACCAAAAGCAAGTATGGATGCGGAAGAACTGATCATCATTAAAGAAGGTAGCGTAAAAGCAACGGTAGAAGACTCCACTAAAATATTAGGACCTGGAGGTTTGATTTTATTGGTCGCAGGAGACAAACAATCAATGATGAATGTATCTGATAAACCTGTTACCTATTATGTAATCGTTTATCGATCGAAAGATGGATTAAATGCGGAAAGAGGAAAATCAGGCGGAGGTTCTTTTATGAAAGACTGGAAAGAATTCGTAACACTTCAAACAAATAAAGGCCAATCAAGACCGATCTTCGACCGGCCTTCCTCTATGTTTAAAAGATTTGATGTACATGCGACGGCTTTAAATCCCGGTATAGCCAGTCATCCACCTCATACTCACCGAACAGAAGAAATCATCTTAATGATTAATGGGACAGGAGAAATGCAAATAGGTGAATCTTTTCACCAGGCAACTCCCGGCGATGTTATTTTGTAAATTCAAAAATTCCTCACGCTATCAAAAATACCGGCAACGTTCAGTGCGGCTATTTCGCAATCCAATGGCATAGCAATGCAGAGTAGAAAAAGCTTTTATTAGTGATATTTGTCTTGATGGTAAAATTTCTATTTCACGCTTCGACTATTCACCTGTTGCTGCTTCGCAGGGTTCATTTGATAAGTAAGAATATCGCCATTTTTCATGACCTCTAATACCCGGTAGCCCCTGTAAGCTGTGCCCCAGTTTCCTGAAACATGAGAGTCGAAAAAGTATAGTTGTCCGTCCCTTTCCTTCACATTATCCTGGTCGTGATCGTGACCATGAA
>JAOQAJ010000113.1 GCA_025963675.1 Segetibacter sp. | reverse complement strand
CTGCTGTGTATCAAAATGCAAATTTCAGGTATCGCTTCCGTGGTGATATGGCCACCTATGATGCCAATAACTTCTACGTATTTATTGATGACATAGAAATTAATTCCTGCACCCCTGCGGCAAGTTCAATCGGAAATTTCGTTTGGAACGATAAAAACGGAAATGGTATACAAGAGTCTACAGAACCCGGAATTGCCGGAGCAGTAGTAAAACTCACCAAAACAGGTGGCACAACAACTACCACAACGACTAACAACAGTGGTGCTTATAACTTTGACAATCTATCTGCCGGAACATATGTTGTAAATTTCGTTACACCATTAGGTTTTGTTCCTGCACCCGCCAATCAGGGTACTAATGACGCTATAGATAGTGATCCAGTCAATACAAATGTATCAGTAACGTTAGCGGATAATCAAAACATTGCAACTGTTGATGCCGGGTTTACTGCTCATACTTATTGCAAAAATAGTTGCACACATAGTTGTAACCATAGCAACTGCGGCGTAAATCACAGCAGCTGTGTTAACAAGTGCAGTCATACAACCTGCGGCCATTCAAACTGTGGCTATCATCTCACTTGCCGTAATGATTGTAACCACACAAACTGTGGACATACCAAATGTGGCAGCATTACAACGTCAATGAGATCAAGTGAGCCTGTTGTGGCAGCTTCCAGTGCTACCCTATCATTCAATCCTTCTCAATCGTTTGGAGGAATCAATGGTAAACCAGAAATGAAAGTTTATCCAAACCCTTCATCGGGAGTATTCAACGTACGGTTATCAAATATTAAAGTGAAACAAGTAACTGTAATGATTGTTGATGAAATAGGAGTTTTGGTAGCACAAAAACCAGTAGTGGTTACACCTGGTCAAACACAAATTGTAAACTTTAACCTTACAAACAAAGCCCCAGGAATGTACTTTATAAAAGTCTTCAGTGACTACAGTGCAATACTGACCGATAAGGTAATAATAGTTAACTAAAAAACGGCGCTTTTACTAATAAAGGGTGAGCTCAAAATTGAGCTCACCCTTTTGTTTTATGTACTTGCATATAAGGTGGCTCAAACATTCCTTAATGCAAATTCTGAAACTATTTTTTTTCCGAAAATTACTAACTGTGATTACATTTATAAAAAATTAATAACCAGGCTAACAACTTCTGGCGTCCCCTTATGAAAAAAACACTTCTTCTTATCTCCATCCTTTTCAACTTTTGTTTCTGTGCTTATGCATCAATTGATACTATAAACGTCTATAGCCCAAGCATGTTTAAGAACGTTAAGTGCGTTGTAGTGACGCCATCCAACTATAAAAAAACTGGTCCGCCGCTACCAGTAGTTTACCTGCTTCATGGTTTTAGTGGCAAATACAGTGATTGGGCGAAACAAGACCCGCAACTACAAAAACTGGCAGATGAGAACCACTTGATGATGGTTTGTCCTGATGGAGCTTATAGCAGTTGGTATTTCGATAGCCCAATCGATCTTACTATGCATTATGAAACAAACGTGGGAGTAGAAATTCCTGCCTACATTGATTCTGTTTACCATACCATTAAAGACCGGAAAGGACGGGCAATTACAGGTTTAAGTATGGGTGGACACGGTGGGTTATTTCTTGGTTTCAGACATGCAGATTTGTTTGGTGCATGCGGAAGTATGAGTGGCGCACTTGATGTAAGCAGGATAACAAAAAACTACGATGTAGAAAAAAGGCTTGGAGACACTACAATTAATCGGCAACAGTATCTCGATTGGTCTGTAATAAACGTCATAGAAAAATATCCGAAAGACTCACTGGCAATAATTATTGATTGTGGCACAGAAGATTTTATTATTGATATGAGCAGGAGAACACACACTAAAATGCTTCAACTAAAAATACCGCATGACTACACCGAAAGACCAGGTAAACACGATTGGAATTACTGGCGGGAAGCTTTGAAATATCAATTGCTGTTTTTTAGAGACTATTTTACTACGGGAAAAATTTAGAATTATAAAAGCCATTTTGTTCACTTAATTGATGTGCCAATTTTTGTTTTTCATTCTCATGGCTAGAATCAGATCATTTTTGAATTGCTGTCTGAAGCCAGTTCACAACATGCACAACTTTTTTTCGTTTTTAGGATACACAGCCTGCATTATTAGAAACTAATTATCTTACAGCTGAATTTTCCTTAATGAAAAAATTATTCCCTGTTTCACTCATTATTTTATTTGTAGCTGTTATTTCCGGCTGTTCTAAACAAACCGAAACATTAGAGGTAGCTACTTTAAATGATTACTATCCTCTCACTGTAGGTAAAACATTTCTATATCGGTTAGACTCAACTGTATTAGCGTCTTTTGGATCTTCTTTGGCAGTAAAAAGCTACTTAGCAAAAGACTCAATCGAGTCAACGTTTACAGATAACCAAGGGCGGCTTTCATATCGCATTTTCAGATTTATCAGGGATACTGCCGGTTTAAAGCCCTGGCAACCTGCCGCTACTTTTGTGGCTACGCCAACACAACAAACGGTAGAGTTTGTAGATAATAATTTGAGGTTTATAAAACTACACGCTCCTTTTACAGAAGGATACGCATGGAAAGGACATTCTTATATCGACACGAAATCTCTAAATACCACCGTAGGATACCTCGATGAATGGCAGTATGAATACAGAAATGTAGGAATGGCTTCCAAAATCCTCAATACAACTTTTGATAACACAGTAACAGTATTCCAACAGGATGAAACGACTCCACCCGGTCCATTCGACCGAAATAACTACCAGCAAAGAAATGTTGGAACAGAGGTCTATGCAAAAGGAGTTGGCTTGATATATAAAGAATTTTTGCACTGGACCTGGCAAATTACTCCTCCCCCCGCAAAATATGAAGACGGCAGCTATGGTGTAAAACTTCAGCTACTTAGCCACAATTGATAAACATTATTCACATATGTGTAATTGGCCTGTTTTCTGTTGCTTTCCCGTAAATTAATTTTGGTTGAATGAAAAAGTCTTTAGCTACACTTTTTTTTCTTTCTGCGACTCTTCATGTTTGCGCCCAATTTCCAAAAATAATTATCCAATTAAGAGATAAAGCAGCCAGTTCATACAGTATAAGCACGCCGTCTGCCTATCTGGCTGAAAGAGCAATACAAAGGCGAATAAGATATAACATTGCGATTGACAGTTTAGACCTTCCTGTTTCTTCAAAGTACATTGATAGTCTCAGGACGGCTGGCAACATAACAGTTCTTAGTACGTCAAAGTGGTTAAACCAGGTACTAATTGAGACTACCGATCAAAATGCTTTAAAGAAGATACAATCATTTTCATTTGTGAAAGCAACGAGAGGTGTAGGCTACAGAAGTATAAATAATTTAATTAACGATAAGTTTAAGGAACCGACAGCAGCAGTCTCCCCTACTGCAAAGCGTATGGAAGAAGTTAGCGACAACACTTACAATTATGGAAACAACTTCGGCCAGGTGCACATACACCAGGGAGAGTTCTTGCATAACAAAGGATATCATGGAGAGACGATGCAAATTGCTGTTTTAGATGCAGGTTTTAGACAGTATAAAACGATCACAGCTTTTGACAGCATCAGAATAAATCGGCAAGTGTTGGGCGAGCGGGATTTTGTGGCATTCGATAACAGTGTAAACGAAGACGACTCACATGGAATGCATTGTTTAAGTATTCTATCTGCAAACTGGCCGGGAAAGATGGTAGGCACAGCTCCAAAAGCCAGTTACTGGCTATTGAGAACTGAAAATGCTACCAGTGAGTATCCGATAGAAGAACACAACTGGGTAGTAGGAGCTGAATTTGCCGACAGCGCCGGCAGCGACATGATTTCGACCTCTCTCGGATACACCACTTTTGATGATCCTTCTTTTAATCATACTTACAACGATTTGTATAAGAACTCTACAATGGTTTCACAGGGTGCGGCGATAGCGACAAGAAAAGGAATGATCGTGTGCGCCAGTGCCGGCAATGAAGGAGCGGGTAGCTGGAAGTATATATCTTTCCCTGCTGATGTTGACAGTGTTTGTACTGTCGGTGCCGTCAACACCCTGGGAGTAATCGCCGGTTTCAGTAGTTACGGGTATCCCGGAAAAGTAAAGCCAAATATAGTTTCAGTTGGGGCCGGTACTGTTATAGCCAGCTTAAACAATGAACCAACTACAGGTAATGGCACGTCTTACTCTAATCCAAATGTTGCAGGCTTAATTGCGTGTTTATGGCAGGCATTTCCGCGGTTCTCTAATATGAAAATATTAGATGCCGTATACAAAAGCTCCGACAAGTATAATAGCCCCGACAATCGTTATGGATTTGGAATCCCTAATTTTAAAACAGCGTACCAGTTACTAAAGCGTGATGAGAACATAGCAGCGTACGGCAATGAATGGTTCTTTGCAACCCCCACCCCATTTGCCGGAAATCTCCAGGCAAAATTTATTGGAAGAATGGATGGTCCGGTTACCATTTCATTATTAAATTCTTCAGGACAAGTTGTGGCAACACAAGATTTCACAAGCGAAAAAGATGAAGTTTATACTTACACATTTTCTAATCTTGACAACTTACCTTCCGGATTTTATTCAGTTAGGTATACTGATGCTACAACAACCCGTACGTTGCCGGTACAAAAAGGAAACATCTTTGAAAAGGAATGGCTGGTTGCCCTTCCAAATCCTTTCACCAGCGACTTTACTGTTTTTATTAAAGGTCAGGAAACAGCGGAAATAACGCTCAGGCTTATAGACACAAGAGGAAGTGTTGTCGAGGTGGTCACATCTCAAATCACTCAAAATCAGACAACTTCTCTTCAATTTAAAAATACTCAAAATCTTCCTGCCGGCGTATATTTCCTCCAGTACATAGGGAGATCACAAAAAAGAACACTACGGTTATTTAAAGGATAATTTTTTTTGGAACCAGGGAAAAGAATTGCTATAAAGCTTCCGTTGCGTCGCACTCTTGTACTTTTTTCTACTGCGCAGCTTTGCATGCGTTGTTATAGCCTAAACAATGCAGCAAACATAGTATCAGCCTTTTTATCGTAACCTTTTAACAGCTCCATTTTTATTAATGTAAGGCTTGATTCCTTTTGTATAAATTCAACAACTTCTTCATTTTCTCTTTTAAAGACCGAACAGGTAATGTATAAAAAAAACCCGCCTTTTTTTACGAACGGAAGCGTGTTTATTGCAATGCCTTTTTGTAACTGACTGTATCTGGTTATTTCGTCCTCTTTAAAAAACAATAATTGCTCCGGTGTTCTGCTCCAGGTTCCCGAACCACTGCAAGGAGCATCACAAATGATCAGATCAAAAGTTGAAGCCGCTAATGTGCCCTGAAAGCTGTTACGATTCGTCAGGTCAGCAACAAAAGACTGATAACTTTTTATTCCAGCCTCTTTAAAACGGGCGTGAAGGTTCTGAATAATGGATTGACGCACATCGGAAACAGTCAATTGAATATTTGAAAGCAAATCCCAGGTCATAATTGACTTGCCGCCGCTGGCTGCACAACAGTCCCAAACTTTTGCTGATTTCGGCAGATGGGCTAATTGCAGCATCTCTCCTACTCTCTGCGAATTCAAATCCTGTATCACCGCTTCCTTATTTATATCTACCACACTTTCAAGTTTAGTTCCATTGGCAAAAGCAAGGCAATTTTCACCAATTCCGATAAACGCTATTTTTGCCTCTAAAAGCTTTCTTTCTACTATTGTTTTTTTACCTGGTCTCACCCTAATAAAAACATCGGGTTGAACAAGAAAGGAAGCATTAAATCGTGGGATATCTATTGCCTTAGAAAGCTCATTATTAAAAGGAAAAATGCGCTCAACATCAATGGAGGCAATGTGTAATTTTTCATCCAATGGCAATGTTATCTGCTTATTCCATTCAGGTTTCTCCCTTTCCAAAAAATCATTTTGGCGTTCTTCACCTAAAAAAGTAGCAATTAGCACTCTTTCATCAAAAAAAATTTCGCTTAAAGCAAATCCCGGTCTGAAGTAATTATAACACAACCCGCTAATTGTTTTTCTGTCACGGCTTCCGTATTTTTTTTCTTTGGCAAAAAAGGTCTTGAGAAATGCACTCAAAGGCATTTCACCTTTAAAAAGCTCAAGTATTGTTTTAGCAGTATTTACGTGAGAATAAAATCTTGACATACGAATTTTACAATAGTACAATAAACCTTCAAAAATGTCGATCTAAAATAGATAACCTTAAACAGTTAAATAACAAAGAGGCCTCCGCAAAAGGAGGCCTCTCAAGCTTCTTATCGAAAAATTCGTGCTTTTAAATTATCGAAAGCATTTCATAGCATTAACTGAAAATTCTATCATGTGAGCGTTTCTCATTCCACTGCGGTGTTGGAGCAAAATAAGTCTTATCGGTAGCATGTAGATGCTGTTTTACGACTTCATCATTTAGTTCAATTCCTAATCCGGGAGCAGTAAGTGGTACGTTAGCATATCCCTTTGTAATTAGTTTTCTGCCATCCGTTGTTTTCACCATACTTTCCCACCATGGTAAATCAACAGAGTGATGTTCGAGTGCTAAAAAGTTTTGGGTAGCAGCCGCACAGTGTACGTTAGCCATAAACGAAACCGGAGTACCAGCCTGGTGCATCGCCATCGCGATTCCATGCTCTTCTGCATAGTCACCAATTCTTTTCGTCTCCAGCAGGCCGCCTGAGGACGCAAGATCAGGGTGAACGATATCGACTGCACGGGCATCAATTAATGGCTTAAAGTGTTTTAGCAAGAAAATATCCTCCCCCGTAAGCGTAGGCGTTTCCAGCGCATCCGACATTGTTTTCCATTGGTCTGTGTATTCCCATGAAACAATATCTTCCAACCATGCAAGCCTGTATTTTTCGAGTGCCTTGCCTAACCGTATTCCGTTATTTAAATCAAAATGGCCATAGTGGTCCGTGGAAAGGGGTATGTCATACCCGACCATGCTCCTTACGTTATCTACAATTTTACCTAGTTCATCCAACCCCTTATCCGTTATTTGTATTTGTGTAAACGGATGTAAAGTATTTGAATATGCCATGTAATTATTGCCTCCCCATTGCTGCAATGTTTTCCGTTCGTTTAACCACGCCTTAGCATTAACCAATGTACCGGGAATATTCAAAAGTTCACCAATCGACACATCCATCTTCAACCACGTGTACCCCTGTTCCTCTGTACGAAACTTAATTAATTTCCTTTGTTCGTCCGGAGATGAAGACTCAGGAGTATCGGCGTACATCCTTACTGTATCCCGGTACCTCCCGCCCAATAACTGCCATGCAGGTACATTGTAAGCCTTCCCACAAATATCCCACAATGCCATTTCTACTCCGCAAACTCCCCCTGCCTGCCGCGATTGTCCACCGAACTGTTTGATGACTTTAAAGATCATTTCGACATTGCAGGGATTTAGTCCCAAAATTCGGCTTTTCAACATCAAAGCATAACGTTCATCAGCTCCATCTCTAACCTCACCTAAGCCATAGATTCCCTGATTTGTGTCAATACGAATAATGGCAGTACGGCCAAGAACGGTTGTCACGGCATACCGCACATCAGTAATTCTCAAATCTGACGGGGCTCCAAAACGCCTTACTCCGCCTGTAGTTTGTGCAATGATATCTTCGATTGGAGTACATAGAAAAGAACCTCCAAGTGCGATACCACCTAACGTGGACTTTTTAAAGAAGGAACGCCTGCTATTTTCCTGCACAGGAGCTGTATCAACAGGTTCATTAATTTCAGGGTCTTTAAGGCCCATTTTTGCTAACAGTTTCTGAGATGGAGTCATAATCGTTTTTAAGTTGTCTATTAAAGAAAAAATTAAAAAATTAAAAAATTTAGAACCGAAGTTTTATGATGATGTCGGTAATCATTGACGGTCAAAATGAGCAGCCCGACATGGTTGAAAACGTTGCATCTCATATTCGGATTCACAACTAGGCAATGTGCTTAAATCTCTACTTATCCCACCACACCCTCGTATCCAAATTATCCGGACCCTGTAAAGCTGTTGAAGCCTTAAGGTTTTCAGGATTGACAGAAATTTCTGAGTTAGGGTAGGTGAATCTTCTAATGAATGTACCCGCTATTGTTTTACCTGGATAAGGATTTGGTGTTAACGCAGGAAATCCACTTCTTCTGAAATTAGCCCATGCCTCAGGTCCGTTTAAGAAAGAAGCAACCCAATATTGCGTATTGATTTGTTCTAATGCTTTTGAAGGATCCAAAGGATTTGCAGCTAAATATTCTGCGATAGCACTGGCCGGAACTGCTGAGCCAGCATCGTAAGTAGCAAGCTGCTCCATGTGAGCTCTAACACCTGCCCTGAAATATTCCGCTGCTGTTCCGGTTGTTATCCATCCTCTCTGAGCTGCCTCTGCAAGTAAGAGATTTGTTTGGGCTGCCGTAACAAAGTAAACAGGCGCTGTAGGTTTTGCCATTCTGCGACGGTCTAGTTGGCTAAACTCATAAAAACTTGCCAGCCCTTTTGCCGTAGCCACTGCGGTAATTGTACCGTTATCATATCCCATTGGCATACCGACCTGTCTGGCAGGATCAGTAGTACCGACAGCCGGTGTT
>JAOQAJ010000170.1 GCA_025963675.1 Segetibacter sp. | reverse complement strand
CATTTATTCAGCGGCTCACAACGGCTTTGCATTATCGAAAGTAATGGTGCCGATGTTGGGTTTATTTTTTGCCTGGGTGGTAATTTAATGTATAGCGTTAAGCCTAATTACTTTGTAGGAATACGTACTCCATGGGCGCTTGAAGATGAAGACACACGGCGTAAAACACAGCAGTTGGCGGGCAAGCTTTGGTTTGCCGCAGGCATAACTGTTACCCTTGTCGCACTTTTTACCCCTGCAAAAACTGCATCAATAATGATGATGTTTGTTATTGCAATTATCACTATTATACCTGCCATTTATTCGTACCGTTATTTGCAGCTACATAAAAAATAGTATCGATGATGTTTGATGTAAGGGCATAATTGTTGCCTTACAACAAAAAACTCAATGTTTTTGGGTGAAAAGGTAGCAGGTTTCTAACACCGGCTAATCGCAGTAATAGATTAAATTTAAAAAGTAACTGTATGAATTTTCTCGCCCATGCATACCTATCTTTCAATCATCGTGAGATATTGGTGGGAAATATGATCAGTGATTTTGTCAAGGGCAAAAAAAGGTTCGATTATTCAGCAGGTATTCAAGCCGGCATTGTTTTGCATCGGCAAATTGATGCTTTTACAGACTTACACGAAGCAACCAAAGAGGCGCGTGCCTTTTTGAAACCTGCTGTTGGTTTGTATTCGGGCGCTTTCGTAGATGTGGCGTATGACCATTTTTTAGCTAATGACCTTAACGAATTTACCGATACCTCTCTCTACCAACATGCATCTGATACTTACCAGGTTCTCAAAACTCATCATGGAATATTACCTGCTGTTTTTCAAACCATGTTTCCTTATATGCAATCACAAAACTGGCTGTATAATTATAAAACGATGTTAGGTACCGAAAACAGCTTTCGTAGCGTAGCGAGGCGCGCCAGCTATTTAAGCAGTAGTGTCGAGGTCTTTGAGTTATTTCAAAACCATTATTCCGCCTTGCAAAGCTGCTACCAGGCTTTTTTCCCTTTTGTTAAAGCTTTTTCTTTTCAGCAAATTGAACAATTGCAAAAATAATCGGTCTATATCTTTGTCACTAAAGAAATAACAAATGAAAAAACTACTTTTTTTACTAGGATTTGTATTAGCAGGGCATATTTTAATGGCGCAGCCTAAGCCTACCGAGCTCGATAAAAGCCCCATGGATGTTACGTACTTTCCCCCAAATTATCCCATTGCGAAAATGCGTGGACAGGCTAACGGAGAACCCGCAGCGCGTGTTTTGTATAGTCGTCCACAAAAGAAAGGAAGAGAGATTTTTGGTGGAGAGGTAAAGTATAACGAAGTGTGGAGACTTGGTGCAAATGAAGCCACTGAAATTGAATTGTTTAAAAATGCAACCGTAGGTGGAAAGAAAATACCTAAGGGTCGTTATACGCTTTTTTGTATTCCAACCGAAAACAAGTGGACCATTGTTTTAAATAAAGACAATTACAGTTGGGGAAGTTTTGCTTACAAAGCTGAGAAAGATGTTGCGAGAATAGATGTTCCGGTTCAAAAGACTGCAGATAATGTAGAAGCGCTTTCAATGTATTTCGATAATAATGCCTTAAACATTCAATGGGAAAATTTAAAAGTAGCTGTACCTGTTGCTTTTTAAATTTCGTTAAATATTAGTTGCAAAAACCCGGTCTGATAACTTACCGGGTTTTTATTTTTGATGCACTATTTGGCTGTCAACAATAGTTTTTCAATAGCTCATTGTTGCGACGCTCCGTTCAACTGTAACACCATTGGCATCGTTTAAATTTTCATCATAATCTTATTCATTCGAACCTCTCAATCCTGAACCAGTCTACCCGAACGTTTCTTATCTCAAATCATTAGCTTTTCTATAGCAACTTAAAAATCACTTTTCCCGTACATTACTCTAAAGATTTTCGCTCGCAAACGTTACGCTCCTGGTATCACAGCATTTTACGCACCTTTGCGTTAAACAATTTTTCATTTTTCTTATTTATTTTTCGTGCTTGTGGTTAGCTAGTTATATGGCAATACTGTGTTAGCAAGATCATTAGTTGCAAAAATATCTGAAGCCATTATGTGTGGAATAGCAGGAATATTGTCTCCGGACCTAAGAAATGTAAGCAGGCAACGCCTGCAACAAATGACCGATTCTATTCGTCATCGCGGACCGGAAGGTGAAGGCTTTTGGATAAATGCAGAGGGATCAACCGGCTTTGGTCACCGCCGTTTAAGCATCATTGATTTAACCGATGCAGGAGCGCAGCCCATGCATTATCTCAATCGTTACACAATCACCTACAATGGTGAAATTTACAATTATGCTGAAATAAAGGAAACCTTAGAAAAAGAAGGATATAAGTTCACTTCTCAGTGCGATACTGAAGTTGTGCTTGCTGCTTATGCACGTTACGGAAAAGATTGTCTAAAGCATTTTGACGGCATGTTTGCTTTTGCCATATGGGACGATGACCAAAAATGTTTGTTTTGCGCACGTGATCGTTTTGGAGAAAAGCCTTTTTATTACCACTACTCATACCAAAACAACCAGTTTGTTTTTGCCAGCGAAATGAAAGCACTTTGGGCTGCGGGCATCAATAAAAAGATGGATAATGAAATGCTCCTCAATTACCTCACTCTTGGCTGGGTACAAAACCCGATGAACAAGCAGCAAACTTTTTTTGAAGACATTGTTTCATTGCCTCCTTCGCACTACCTGATTTATAAGATGGAAAACAATGAGCCTTATCTTGAAGTCAGGAGTTACTGGGATATAGATAAAGTAACAGAGCTGACAGACGTTTCAAGTGAATATATAAAAGGAACTTTTTTAGAGTTATTTACTACTTCTGTCAAAAGAAGATTAAGAAGTGACGTAGCAATAGGTTCAAGCATCAGCGGAGGGCTAGATAGCTCTTCAATAGTTGCTGTAATAAATAAATTGCTTAACAATAGAGAACATCAGAAGACTTTTTCAGCAGTATTTCCTGGTTTTGAAAAAGATGAGTCGAGACAAATTGACGAAGTCGTCGAGCGGTTTAAGTTAGAGAATTTCAAAGTCTCTCCCGGCCCTGATGATTTCATTACTGATTTTGAAAAGCTGAGTTATCACCAGGAAGAGCCTTTCCAGTCTTCAAGCATTTATGCCCAGTTTAAAGTGTATCAACTTGCGAAGGAGAAAGATGTAACAGTTATTTTGGACGGCCAGGGAGCAGATGAAACGATGGCCGGTTATACAAAATATTACCAATGGTATTGGCAGGAGAAAATAGCAGAAGGTCAATGGAAAGAAGCTAAGAAAGAAATAGAATTTGCAAGGCAAAACGGTCAGCAAGTTAGTTGGGGATGGAAGAACTATATCGCTGCTTACCTGCCGCAGTTAGCGGCAAACCAATTGAATAAAATATCTTATAAAAACCAGGCAAACCACCCTGACATCACCGCTGATTTTTTTGAGGGTTATAATGACCGGACAAAGATTTTTAAACCGGCTGTTACAAGGTTAAATGATATTTTATACTTCAATACTATGCAATTCGGGCTCGAAGAACTTTTAAGGTATGCAGACCGAAATTCTATGGCGCATTCAAGAGAAGTGCGCCTGCCGTTTCTCAGTCACGATTTAGTACAGTTCATTTTTAGTGTTCCCTCTGCAATGAAAATATACGAAGGGTTTACCAAGCAACTGCTTCGGTTAAGTATGAACGATTTGTTGCCAAAATCAATCGTGTGGCGAAAGGATAAAATAGGCTTCGAACCTCCACAAAAGCAATGGATGAAAAATCCACAAGTGGAGGAACGAATTATTGAAAGCAGGAAAAAGCTTGTAAAACAAGGCATTTTGAAACCCGAGGTTTTGCAAAAACCCATCCACCACCAGGCGGCCCATGAGGCTGGCAATTTTGACTGGCGTTACCTCTGTGTTTCTCAATGTATCTAACCGCAATCGCCCGTCAACGGCTGTTGATTACCGAGTGCGGTATCCGCCGCCGTTTGAAGTCGCGAAATCATTTTCGTCCCCTTATATCAACCCGTCAAAAAATATTATCGACGTCGGAAGGTAGCCGAATGCAAATAAATGGTTCATCTTTGCATTCCTTATTTCAAATTCCAAATATTATTATTCTTATATGAGACTGAATACAAAAATTATACATGCAGGTGCAGAACCCGATCCTTCAACGGGTGCAATCATGACTCCCATTTATCAAACCTCAACCTACGTGCAAGAAGCGCCGGGAAAGAATAAAGGATACGAATACGCCCGGTCTCAAAATCCTACCCGGACAGCATTAGAGTCAGCGTTGGCAGTACTTGAAAATGCAAAGTTTGGGTTAAGTTTTAGCAGTGGGGTAGCGGCAACAGATGCAGTCATTAAATTATTGTCGCCGGGAGATGAAGTAATTGCAAGCAACGATTTGTATGGCGGTTCTTATCGCATGTTTTCTAAGATCTTTCAAAAATTTGGTATTAAGTTTCATTATATTAATATGCAGGATGCAAGCCATGTTGCTGATTATATAAATGAAAACACAAAGTTGATATGGCTTGAAACGCCAACCAACCCGCTAATGAATATTACAGATATTCAAGCAGTGGCAGCAATTGCAAAACCTCACAATATTTTGGTGTGCGTCGATAACACCTTTGCTTCGCCCTATCTTCAAAATCCTTTAGACCTCGGCGCTGATATCGTCATGCATTCAGCAACAAAATACCTTGGTGGTCACAGTGATGTCATTCATGGCTGCCTTATGCTGAATGACCAGGAGTTGCGCGACCAGTTATTTTTTATTCAAAAGAGTTGCGGCGCGGTGCCGGGCCCGCAGGATTGCTTTCTTGTTCTCCGCGGCATAAAGACCCTGCACGTGCGCATGCAACGGCATTGCGAAAATGGAGAGAAGGTGGCGCATTTCCTTCGTAATCATCCAAAGGTTCACAAAGTGTACTGGTGCGGTTTTGAGGACAGTCCTAATTTTGAAATTGCCCGCAAACAGATGCGTGCTTTTGGTGGAATGATGAGTTTTACATTAAAAGATGATAGCATAGAGACTGCAACAAAAGTTTTGTCCTCAACAAAAGTCTTTGCCTTAGCCGAAAGCCTGGGTGGAATTGAATCGCTTATCAATCATCCCGCGTCTATGACCCATGCTTCTATTCCACAAGAAGAAAGGATAAAAAATGGATTGTCAGATTCTTTAATCAGGTTGAGTGTAGGCATTGAAGATGCAGAGGATTTAATGGAGGATTTGAACCAGGCAATTGGATGATAAAGAAGAAGCAAAAGGTTGTTTGGTAATGATATAAAAAAAGCAATCTGTTTAACTTCTTAATACGTTCATCCTTTCTAAATCATCATTTACCACGATAAAACATCACTTCGTCACAGTTAACTAACGGTACTCTCTTTTCAAAAATACTTTTGCGCCAGTATTAAAAAACGCAAAAACTATTTGGTTATGAGAGTTATGAGAATGACGAATTTATGTGCCTTTATTGTTTTCTGTTTAATCGCATTTGTTATTACTTCCTGTAGTAAGAATGCCATTCGTGGTAGTGGAAACACTTTAACTGAAACCCGTTCTGTTTCGGGCTTTACTGGCGTGCAAGTCAACGGATCGTGTAAAGTAAATATTGTGCAGGGAGTGCAGCAAAAGGTAGAAGTAAAAGGCTTCGAAAACCTGCTCCAGATCTTTGAGACATCTGTTCAAAACGGTACCCTGGTTTTACAGTTCAGGAGAGATTATTACAATATCGGAAACAATAATATTATGGTTGATATTACCGTTCAAGACTTAAGCAGGATTGGTATTAATGGCTCGGGCGAATACCGGATGAAGAACTTCCAGGGAACAAGTTTTACGGCAGAAATTAATGGTTCCGGAGATATCTATTCTGAAAACTGCCATTACAATTCAGCATTTTTAAAGGTTAACGGATCGGGTTATATTAATGCAGTAGCGGTGATTACGAATGAAGCGGAGGCGCAGATAAGTGGTTCAGGAAAAATTGATGTTTCCAGTTCGCAAAAACTTAAGGCAAGTATTCAGGGTTCAGGAGAGATAAATTATTGGGGCAATCCTCAAACGGTTACATCTGAAATCAGTGGTAGCGGAAAAATTAAAAAGAGATAAAAAAACATTTGAAACGATTAGGCCTGCTACCATCAGCAGGGTTTTGTTTTTTAGGGGACCATCAGAAGATCTTTATCAACCTCGTTGTGTCACTCACTTTTACTACAAACCATTATTCCTCTTTGTCTACCTTCTACTTCTGTCGTTGCTATTTACCTTTGATGCGTGAATGATGAATTAAAAGATTTTCTCGACAGCAAAGTTGAACAGTACAATACCCCTGCCTTTATAAAAGATGACCCTGTCTGTATTCCGCACCTTTTTACTAAAAAGCAAGATATTGAAATAGCAGCATTATTTGCCTCGATCTTTGCATGGGGCAATCGTACCATCATAATAAAAAAGTCGAAAGATTTATTGCAGCGAATGGACTATGCTCCTTATGATTTTATTTTAAATCATGAAGAAAATGATCTCAAAAAGTTGCTTGGCTTCAAGCACCGCACTTTCAACGATACAGACCTTTTGTATTTTGTTCATTTTCTTCATCATCATTATACTTCTAACAAATCTTTAGAAACAGCTTTTACGTTAGGAATGAACGAAAACGAGGAAACTATTGAAAATGGCTTAAACCATTTTTTTGAATATTTTTTCTCGATGGAAGATGCGCCGGCAAGAACAAAAAAACATATTGCTTCCCCGAATAAAAAAAGCACCTGCAAAAGGTTAAATATGTTTTTGCGATGGATGGTTAGAAGTGATAAAAAAGGGGTAGATTTTGGTATTTGGAAAAAAATGACGCCAGCGCAACTGGTTTGCCCGATAGATGTGCATGTGGCGCGTGTGGCATATCGTTTTAATCTCCTTCAAAGAAATCAAATTGATTGGACTGCCGGGCTTGAACTTACAACTAACCTTCGTTTGCTAGATCCAAACGATCCCGTCAAATATGACTTTGCTTTATTTGGATTGGGGGTGGTTGAGAAATTTTAAAATGTACTTTTTTCGATGAATAATGACCAGGAGATAAAAGAAGTGACTGACAATCTGCAAAAGTTTCAACTGCAGCTATCGGGGAAGAGCGACACGTACGACCAATTGCTGAACGAAATAGCTTCGCGTATTAATTATTTAATCACGCACGATTTTTCTCTGCTTATTTCTGTTTTGTACCGGTTGGATATTTCGGAGAAAAAGCTGAAACAGCTCTTAGCCGAGTCGGCTAAAACAACCGCCGGAGATATTATTGCTGAAATGATCATTAAAAGGCAATTGCAAAAAATAGAATCCAGAAAGGCTTTTAAAAATAATCCTTCCGACATTCCCGAAGAAGAAAAATGGTAAGATTGGAAACGGCTCTATGAAATTAAATGGCGGCTAAAGTTGTTTCCTTATAAACCTTGATCCACACGCCTCAATACACCCTCCGGTAATTGTTAGAGAATCGCGGCTTATTTTATACCGGAGAGCAAACTCTCTGCCATCTGCATAAATGAAATTAACAGACGAGTCATTAAGCACTTTATATCTGGTCAAGTTGCCGAACCTTTCCAGCGAATTTCCTTCCAGGCGGCCATCGGCATTGAACTTCAGAAAGTATTTACCTTGTACATCTACTGCCGTCCATTTGCCACTTCCGTCTCCAGGATCAGCCAGCGTTTCTACCAGCATCCACTTTCCAACTATACTCGAATCTTTTAATTCCTCTCGGTTGCAATTCTTCTCGCAGCAAATAAATAAGAACGATGAAACGATTGCAACCAGGTAGAGTAAGTTTTTCATATCAAATTATTTTTTAGTCTGACAACACCCTATGAATATCCGTTGCATTAATAAGCGTAACGTTCCTAATATAGTTATACTTAAATCTTTAGCTGGATCAACAACAATACGTGTTAATCTGAGCCCGTTCTTATTTCCGGGCTTACAAAAAACTGCTTGAGCTTATTTTTTGGTAGCAAGCTTCAGTGTGCCATTTATAATAAATTAATAAAAAAATAGTTTAATAGAATTGCCAAAAGTTGAACGTAGTGCGTCGCAACGATGCATAATAGCATTACTTCAGTCTCGTTAAAAAAAAATTAAACTTAAATGATCATTGCTGAAATAGGCCAGGCGCACGATGGAAGTGTAGGAATTCTACATTCTTACATTGATGCACTTGCCAACACAGGTATTAATGCTATTAAATTTCAAACCCACATAGCGGAAGCCGAAAGCAGTGAACATGAAACTTTCAGAGTTCCCTTTAGCTACGTAGATAAAACACGTTTTGACTATTGGCAAAGAATGCAATTGACAACAGCACAATGGGTTGATGTTAAAGAACATTGCCATAAAGCGGGGCTACAGTTTATTTCATCACCTTTTTCCTGCAAGGCTGTAGATGTCTTAGAGCAAGCAGGGGTCGATACCTATAAAATAGGTTCGGGGGAAATTACCAACTTATTAATGCTTGAAAAGATAGCTAAAACAGGTAAGCGGGTTATTCTCTCCAGTGGAATGAGTACTATGGAAGAGCTGGGTGTAGCTGTGGATATTTTTAAAAAAAACAAGACGGAAGTTGCTGTATTACAATGTACTACTGCCTATCCTACCCAGCCTGAGCAATGGGGGTTACACATAATAAAACAACTAAAGGATCGTTATAATATCCCAAGTGGTCTTTCTGACCATAGTGGAGATATTGCGGCTTGCCTTGCGGCAACAGCGCTAGGGGCAGAAATTTTAGAGTTTCATGTTGTGTTCGATAAAAGGATGTTTGGACCAGATGCGAAAGCATCATTAGAAATTGATGAAGTAGAAAGACTTGTTAAGGGGGTGAAACAAATAAGGCAATCGTTGCAAAGTAAATTTTGCAAAAACAGCCAGGCCGAAAATTTATCTGGTTTAAAGCAATTATTTGGGAAGTCTCTTTGCATAAATAAGAGCCTGCCTGCAGATCACATTATTTCGTTTGAAGACCTTGAAGCAAAGAAACCTTTTGGTTACGGCATAGCACCTTCTGACTATAAATCTATTGTTGGCAAAAAGCTTAATAAGGATTTAGGTCAATGGCAATTTTTAAACCACGAAGATTTTCAGTACCTATGATTAAGAGAAAAGTTTGTGTAGTTATTACAGCGCGTCCAAGTTATAGCCGCATTAAAACTACACTTCTGGCAATTAAGAAACACTCTAAGCTAGAGTTGCAAATTGTATTGGCAGGACCTGCACTTTTAAACAAATATGGAAACATCGACGACATTTTACAAGACGATGGTTTTGAGGTAAAAGAAAGAGTTTACACCATGTTGGATGGAGAGAACCTGACTTCCATGGCTAAGACTGTTGGGGTCGGGTTGGTCGAGTTGTCAAATGTGTTTTATAAACTGCGGCCAGATATGGTAGTTGTAATAGCAGATCGCTTTGAAACCATTTCTGTTTCTATCGCCGCATCTTATCAAAACATTCCCCTGGTACATATACAAGGTGGTGAAATTACCGGCAGCATAGATGAGAAGGTAAGGCATGCAAATACAAAGTTTGCAGACATTCACCTGGTCTGTAATAAAAAAGCAATGGAAACTGTAATAAAACTAGGAGAAGATCCTGGTTTTGTTTTCAATACCGGCTGTCCTTCTATTGATTTGGCTCGTAATGTTTTGAAAAATCCTGTCTTAAATTTTGATCCTTATAAAAAGTACGGCGGTTTTGGAAGTAAGCCGGATTACAGTCATGGATACCTGGTAGTGATGCAACATGCAGTAACTACAGAATTTGGCGAGGCGAAATTCCAGGTCGAGGAAACTTTGCAGGCGATAAAAGATCTTAAAATACCTACTTTTTGGTTTTCACCTAATGCTGACGCTGGCTCTGATGCTGTTTCCCATAGTATCAATTACTATCGTAGCCACTATGATTTATCGCATGTTCACTTTTTCGACAACATGGTCCCCGATGATTTTCTCAGGCTTGTATATAATGCAGTATGCCTTATTGGTAACAGCAGTATGGGTATACGCGAATGTTCGTATTTGGGAATTCCGGTAGTAAACATTGGAAGCCGACAAATTGGACGGGAAAGGGGTTGCAATTTATTAGAAGTAAATTATGACAAACAGGAAATTATAAATGCGATTCGGTATTGGCAAAACAATGAAAGGCCACGTCAATCTTTAGTCTATGGAAAAGGTGATGCCGGCAAAAAAATGGCCAATGTGTTAGCCACGGTGAAACTCCGATATTCTAAAATCCTACAATTCGAAGATGAAAAACTTGTGTATCATCCCAGCCCGGTCAGGCTCAAAAGGAGTACCCGGAAAAAACATAAAGCTGCTTAGTGGAAAGCTTTTAATTCACTATACTTTTGAAGCTGCTCTTCAATCCCGTTTTTTAGATAAAATCATACTTAGTACAGATTCTACAACAATTGCAGGTTCTGTCATAAATACCTCAATCGAAGTTCCTTTCATACGTCCTCAATACCTTGCAGAGGATACCACACCTACTTTAGAGGTAGTAAAACACGCACTTAGCTATTTTGACAACAAAAGTGATCATTACGATAATATCTGCCTTTTGCAACCAACCTGTCCGTTCAGAAGTGAAGGTTTTGTAGATGAATGCTTCCAACAATTTGTTGCATCAAATGCAGACTGCCTTGTGTCGGTAAAGGAAGTTCCCCACCAATACAACCCGCACTGGGTTTTTGAAGCGGATAATTATGGGTATTTAAAAATTGCTACGGGCGAAGAAACAATTATTCCATCAAGGCAGTTATTGCCGAAATCTTTTGCAAGAGATGGAAGTGTTTATATTTTTAAGGCTGACAATATTCGTCATCACAATTCTATTTTCGGCAAAAATATTTCGTACCTCGAAAGTGACAATCTATGGCACGTGAATATCGATACCATGAAAGATTGGAAACGTGCTGAAATGATTGCTAAGATGTTATGCGTAGTTTCGTAGTTTTTATCGAAAACCAAAAAACTTGATTGAATTACCGGAAAGTATCAGGCAGAGTAATTTTCTTACTGATGATCATAAACGTGCTCTCCGAAATGTAGAAGATCTTCCTACTGTCGATCCATCTTTTGCCGATGAGCAGGTGCGGCAAATATTTGGTTATTACTCATTAGCCCCCGACGAAATGGATGTTGAATTGCACAAATATGCAGCAAAGCTCGTAGCTGAAGGAAAAGTTAATGAAGCCTGGCAAGTTCTGCTTACAAGCGCCTAATTTACTTTTTCAATAATTTTGCATCATGTTGTCTGCAGAAACCTGGTACGGGTTACTTTTTATAATTACCCTTCGCTATTTTCTTATTGCGGGTCTTGCTTATTTTATCTGGTATAAAATAAAAAGGTATAAAATAGCATATAAAAAAATACAACCAAAGTTTCCCCTTAAAAAAGATTATCAAAGAGAGATTGCGTACTCCCTGATAACGATTATCATTTTTGCCGCGGTTCCCGCTCTAATGCTTCAAACGCCCTTTCGCCAATACACCCTTTACTACCGGGATATAAATGAGTATAGTATGTGGTGGTTTTGGCTGGCTTTTCCTGCCATGTTCATTGTGCACGACACCTATTTTTACTGGATGCACCGGGCAATGCATCATCCAAGATTGTTTAAGCAATTTCACATAATTCATCATAAATCAACCAATCCGTCTCCATGGGCTGCCTTTTCGTTTCAGCCTGCAGAAGCGGTTTTTGAAGCAGGTATTTTTGTTGTTTTAATTATGATAATGCCGCTGCATCTCATTCACCTGTTTATATTTTTCCTCGTGATGATGGTGTACAATGTTTACGGGCATTTGGGCTGGGAATTGTATCCTGCCGGTTTCTCAAAACATCCTGTTGGTAAATGGATTAATACATCTGTTAATCACAATCAGCACCACCAGTTTTTCAAAGGAAATTACGGTTTGTACTTTTTGTTTTGGGACAGGGTAATGGGAACATTGAGAACAGACTATGACTCTCATTTTGAAAAGGTGAAGGCAAGGAAACCATTAACAGCTAAAACGCAAACGGTAGACGCTGTTATGGCTAACTAATTATTAGATTAGATTTTTTTTGACCGGCTTCACAACTTTTTTCAGCATCGTTGTGTCACTCACTTCTACCGCAAATCATTTCGCAACTTGGCGGTAGCAAGGGTGTGTGCAGCGCGATACTGTCGTGAGCTTTCTTTGTGCCTTTGTGCCTTCGTGGCTAAATCGCCGCCAAAAGATCAATCCGTACAAGTGAGTGACACAAGGATGATGCTATGAAAACATACAGCTGGCTACCAAAAAGAAGAACAGGCAAATTAAAGAAAGATGAAAGGAGTTGGAGGTTTTCATCTTACACTTCATTCCGTTTCTAAATCCCTAATTTTGCGCTTTCTTAAAATAGTTTAATGAGTAATAACCAACAATTGAGTGAGCAGGAATTGATACGCCGTGAAAAGCTGGTCTCTTTACAAAAGGCAGGAATTGATCCATTTCCTGCAGCACTATATCCCGTTAATACAACTACAGTTAACATAAAAGAAAATTACAAGGGCGAAGAAAATAAAGCAGATTTTGCTGATGTCTGTATTGCAGGTCGCCTAATGAGCATTCGTGATATGGGTAAGGCTGCTTTTGCAGTAATCCAGGACAGCGTTGGCAGGATACAGGTATATCTAAAGCGTGATGAGATCAGCCCCGGCGAAGATAAAAGTCTATACGACCAGGTTTGGAAAAAGCTATTAGATATTGGTGACATTATTGGCGTCAAAGGCTATGTGTTTACAACAAAAATGGGAGAGGTGTCAGTTCATGTAAAGGAGTTTACCTTGCTGACAAAATCGCTTAAGCCGTTGCCAATTGTTAAGGAGGCTGAAGGTCACACCTTCGATGCTGTTACCGACCCTGAGTTTCGATACAGGCAACGTTATGCTGACTTAATTGTAAATCCGCATGTAAAGGAAGTGTTTGTGAAGCGTACGAAACTTATAAATGCAATCCGTGAATTCCTGAACGAAAACGGCGCGTTAGAGGTGGATACGCCGGTATTGCAAAGTATTCCCGGTGGTGCAGCAGCAAAGCCTTTTATCACCCATCACAACGCGTTGGATGTGCCTTTTTATATGCGAATTGCAAATGAGCTGTATTTAAAAAGATTGATTGTTGGTGGATTTGATTGGGTGTATGAGTTCAGCCGCAACTTTAGAAACGAAGGAATGGACAGAACACACAATCCTGAGTTTACGGTTCTCGAGTTTTATACTGCCTACAAAGATTACGAATGGATGATGAATGTTACAGAGCAATTGATGGAAAGAGTTGCGGTGGCGGTTAACGGAACTACAAAAGCTACTGTAGCAGATAAAGAAATTGATTTTAAAGCGCCTTATAAAAGAATCAGTATTTACGACGCGATTAAAGAGCATACCGGTTTTGATGTAAGCGAGATGAGCGAAGAACAGTTACGTGATGTATGCAGGCAATTGCATTTAAAAAGCGATGCAAGCATGGGCAAAGGAAAGCTGGTTGATGAGATTTTTGGTGAAAAGTGTGAAGAGCATTACATCCAGCCGACTTTCATCATTGACTACCCGGTTGAGATGAGTCCGCTGACCAAAAAACATCGCAGCAAACCCGGATTGGTTGAGCGTTTCGAATTAATGGTAAATGGAAAAGAAATAGCAAACGCCTATACTGAGTTGAATGACCCAATCGATCAGCGCGAACGTTTTGAAGACCAGGTGAAGCTGATGGAAAGGGGAGATGACGAAGCTATGTTTATCGATTACGACTTCTTGCGTGCATTAGAATATGGAATGCCACCAACATCGGGAATCGGAATTGGCATTGATCGGCTTTGTATGTTGATGACAAATCAGCCATCGATACAAGATGTATTGTTGTTTCCTCAAATGCGGCCAGAAAAAATAGACGAAGAAAAGGGGAGCGAATAAATTATAAAGCTGCTTGAATCCTGAGGATCAGTTTAAATAAATAAATCCTGGTATAGTGTTGCCCCTGGAACTACCGAGTAACTACTTAGATCAGTAATATTTTCTGCTTCTAAAACAGCTTCATCTATAAATGAATTTCCTGTGCATTGGCCAGATGGTTTACTTAAAATATAATAGGCTGCGTCCGCCATTATTTCTGGTTTTCTGCTCATTTTAATCAGCGCATCACCTCCTAACAAGTTTTGGACGGCTGCCGTTGCAATCGTTGTTCTTGGCCACAAAGTATTTGATGCGATGTTGTATTTTTTTAATTCTTCCGCCAGTCCCAAAGAAATCATGGTCATATCATACTTGCTGATGGTGTATGCCACATGATTTTTAAACCACTTTTTATCTAAATTGACGGGTGGTGATAAAGTGAGAATATGAGGATTATTACCTTTTTTTAGAAACGGAATACAAGCTTTGCTAACGAGGAAAGTACCGCGAACATTGATACTATGCATCAGATCGAATCGTTTGGCTTCTGTTTGTTCTGTCGTTGTTAATGAAATTGCTGAAGCATTGTTGATGAGAATATCAATTCCACCAAATCGTTCAACTGCTTTCTCAATTGCATTTTGTATTTGTATTTCATCCCTTATGTCGCATTGAATTGGCAGGGCTTTGCCACCTGCGTTTTCTATTTCTTCTGCTGCGCTGTAAATGGTTCCACCTAGTTTGGGGTTTTCTTCAATGCTTTTTGCTGCGACCACAATATTAGCACCCGCAGCTGCAAGCTTCAGTGCGATAGCTTTTCCAATTCCACGACTGGCGCCGGTAATAAAAGCAGTTTTGTTTTGAAATGACATGGCAAGTTATTTGAACTCTAATGTAACGGTAACAAATGATTTGTTTACATTGTTTTGATTAAATTAGAGGTATGGAAACGTATGTGAGACCACCGAGGACAGGAATAGAGGCATTTGAGCAAATGCCGGAAGGCACTTATTGTCAATTAATAAATGATGCGTTAATTATGTCACCTGCCCCCAGCACTGCACATGCAAGAGTTCAGCGCCAAATTTTTTCTTCACTTAATAATTTTGTCGAGGAGAAGCAGTTGGGGGAAGTGTTTTTTGCACCGGTAGATGTGTATTTAGACAGGAAAAATGCTTATCAACCTGATATCATTTATATTTCAAAAGGCAGAAAACATATAATTGAAAAGAAGGGAATTGTAGGAAGTCCTGATTTGGTAGTTGAGATTTTATCAGAGGATCGGAACTATGATCTTAAAAAAAAGAAGAGGGTATATGAAGAAACAGGGGTGACAGAATATTGGGTTGTGGACCCTATAACAAAATGGTGCGAAGGATTTATATTAGAGAATGGCGCTTACACATCTTTAGGTGAAGGAAATGCCCAGTTCACAATAAGAATGTTTAATCTGCCTATTGCTTTTTAAGACTGTTGTTATATTTTTCTTCATCAAACCCAACTATCAATTTTCTCCCGGTTTCGATTACAGGTCTTTTTATTACTGATGGTTTTTGGATCATTAATTCTATTGCTGATTTTTCATCCGTAATCATTTGTTGTTGATCTGGCGGTAACGTTCGCCATGTCGTTCATTTTTTGTTAACCTGTTTTTCCCACCCTGCTTTCTCTGTCAACTGCTGTAGTTTTTACTGGTTG
>JAOQAJ010000145.1 GCA_025963675.1 Segetibacter sp. | reverse complement strand
TTTAGAATACCAGCAGAAGAAACGCCTTCAACCTCTGGTGTGCTGCGGGGAAGACCTGTGCCTGGTTGTGCAGTAACATTAACCGCAACAAGCAAGAAGAACAGGGCCGTGAAGGATTGGAATTTTTTGAAAAGCATTTTCTATAATTTTAGAATTATGTTCAATTTTATTATTGCTGAAAAAACAACTTCTGACACGTGGAATCACTGCCACCTAAACACGTGAAGGTTTTAAATCTAACAGCCCATTTGAACCACGAAGACACAAAGACTTTAAGTTTCACTAAGACTTTGTGCCGCTTTGTGTCCTTAGTGTCTTTGTGGTTCAACTTGCTCAATAGTATTACTTTAAAATCATTTTTTTTAATCCCTTTCCTTAATATTTATCATCAAAACGCTTTTTTAATATCCTCAAGAGATACTCCGAACATCTTTTTTGAAATGACATCCAATCCCTGTTCTCTACCGGTAAAATGATAAACGGAATGTTTATGAGTAAGCGTTTGATTGGGTTTTAAAAAGGCGGCAGGAGACACGCTCTCAATTTCATAAAAGGGCCCCATTTGCGTTCCATCTTCCAGGGGACCATCGTTATAGGCATTAACCGCATCGCCCGAAAAGGAAGGCTTTGCAGTGTTCCATTCCTGGTTTAAATATTTTCCTTCCGGTGCTACATCAAATATTGTTATGGTTAATATTTTGCTTTGCGCATCATAACTGCCAGCAACTGGTTTTGCCTTCCCGGGCAATACACCTAGTTTCCCCCTGCTTTTTCCATCGGCCTTAAAGTAAAGGATTTCGTCAGTATGTTTTAACCTGTCGGCCGGTATTTGACCAAAGTAATTTGTCGTAGCTACTTTATCGAATGGTTGTCCAGCAGCATTTTTAAATGGAATAACAATAACCGTAGCAGGCGTTGGTTTAAACATATCTAACAACCACATGCACGGCATACCTGTCGCCTCTGTCCATTCCACAGTTCCTTTGTTTGTAAGCACATTCAAAGTTTCATAACCAACGACTTTTACTGACGTGTCTAATGAAACCCCTATGTTATTATTGATCTGTTGCCTGTCTAATATTTTAATTGTTCTGTCAAGCAACAAGTCTAATTCAGTGCCTTTGTAATTTGTTAGTTTCATTGCTTTTTGTAATGAAACCTGGCTATTACTCTTATCGGTAACATTCCACCCTTCCGTATCTATTGGCGCAGGTGTTTTCCAATTGTCAAACACCATTTCCGAACCCGGTTTAAAATACAAAGAAAATTTTCCACCTTCAGGTCCAAGCCATAAGCGGTTCTCTCCTCCATACGCATTCATGTGTGCATCTTGTTTGCCTGTGAACGCTTTGTAATTTACCCAACCGAAACTCACACCATCATTGCCTGCAGCCGTTGAAGTAAACACTTTAGCCTGGTACTTTGGTGACACAATAACCCGGGCATTTTCTCCATCAGTTTGTAAGACTATTATGCTGTCATGCTGTTTTAAAAAGTTTACATCGTATCCGAAACTTCCTTCTTTGTAGGCAGTTTCATCTTTGTCGGCGCCCTGCTCTTTTTGTTGACTGTTGTTGCATGAAGTATTTACCATGAGTATTAATAAAAGTGGTAAAAAACAACTTTTAATAGTATGGGAATTTAAGGTCTTCATATTTTATGGAAGCTTGGCTGGCGGTTAATATAAATTACTCTCTTAATGCGCCACTGATAACTTCACATCTTTCACATTCAGGTTTTTTATAGCAAAATAGAAAACTACTATAAAACAAACCGCAGGTACGATGTAAGCGATTTGGATGTTGGTGGCATCTGACAGCCTTCCCATTATTACCGGAAAGAGCGCTCCACCGGCGATAGCCATAATGACAAGTGAAGAACCTTCTTTTGTTTTAGCTCCAAGGCCACGAATGCTTAAAGAAAAAATAGTAGGAAACATAATAGACATAAAGATCTCAACTCCAACCAAAGCATATACAGGAACTCTTCCACTTGTTGTAACTGCTATTGCCAGTAGGGCCATGTTGATAATACTAAATGCTGCTAACAATTTTGCTGGTGCTATATACCTCATGAAAAAAGTTCCTATAAATCTTCCTGCCATAAAACCGAGTAATGCAATGGATAAAAAAATTGCCGCCTGCTTTTCTTCGATATCTGCAACCCTTTTCGAAAACCGGATAAAGAAACTACTAACACATACTTGAGCCCCAACATAAAAGAACTGCGCTAATACACCTAGCATTAAATTCTTTTCTTTAAACAGTGATCGCTCCACATATACATCTTCTGTTTCAATGATATCAGGCAACCGTGTTTTCCAAATGAAGATGGCTACTAATAAAACAACTGCCCCAATTATTAAAAAAGGAATCTGTACCGAGTTGGCTTCACTTTGCAAATAACTGTTCAACTGTTCCGGCGGCATGGCTGCCTCTTGTTCCTTCGTATAACTTTGCCCGGATAATATAAACAGTCCGCCTACCAAAGGGGCTAAAGTAGCAGCAAGCCCATTGAATGACTGAGCAAAATTAATACGTTGAGTTGCAGTCGCAGGATCTCCCAAAACAGTGATGTATGGATTGGCCGCAGTCTCTAAAAAAGCCAGGCCACATGCAATAATGAACAATGCTCCGAGAAAAAAGAGGTAAGACCTTGTTGCTGCTGCAGGAAAGAACAGGAATGACCCAATAGCAAATAATAACAACCCGATGATTATGCCACCTTTGTATCCATGTTTTTTCATGTACAAGCCAGCAGGTATAGCCATTAAGAAATAAGCTATATAAGATGCCGAATCAATCAAGGCAGATTGTACGTCACTTAACTGGCAAGCTTTCTTTAAATGCGGAATCAATATAGGATTTAGATTAAGCGCAAAGCCCCATAAAAAAAATAAAGATGTAAGTAGAATGATAGCAAACCTCGAATTGTTAGCAGCCATTTTAGAATGTTAAGCAATGTTAGTAAATAGAAGTAGTGTGGATAGTGCTTGCAATAATATTGAAATTATATCGTAGAAAGTTATTGCAATAAATATTACCAGAAGAAATTTTCCTACAACTTCTAACTGATTTTTAATCGCTGTTAGTTATTCCTTTTCAAACTTCTTTTTAATATAGTCGACAATAGTAGGGTCTTTTAATTCTTCCATATCACCTAGTTGCAGTTCAAGCGCTTTCGTGCTTAGTTGTATCTCAATCAGAGACAATATAAGCGACCAAAGAAAGAAAACAAGGCTTAGGCCGAACGTAATATCAGCGCCGGTTTTATTATTAAGGTAAATAAAGTACATACAAATAATACAACATAAGAAACTAACTATGCCGAGCGCCTGCATGTTCTTTATCAATCTCAACCTATATCGTAAGTTTTTGATCTGGCCCGACAGTACACTATGCTTTTCACTTTTAAGGTATTCGGCATAAAGGGTTCTTACAAGTTTAGAAAGGGCAAGAAACCTGTTGGTATAAGCAAGCATGACCAGGCTGATGGCAGGAAAAAGCAAAGCAGGTGTGTTAAAAGTGATATCCATAAGGCAAATTAAATAATTCGGACGTTTTGTTCAGATAGTATTTATTTTATAACCCGACAACTCCTTTAATACTGCCATTAATAGAGTGACTTTTTGGTCCGGGCATTTAGAGTTTTGATTTGGCATTCTTGCGTCGCACTCTTGTACTTTTTTAATGTGCTTCGGCAAATACGGCTAATCTTATATGTATACAATAAGTGTTTTTGTTGTGATATTCCATTTTTAGCAAAATTGATCACTAGTTGTTATAACGACCTAAATTCTTATCTCTTCCAATTAGTATTACATTAGAGTAATTATTTCTTTTTTTCACTATCCCCACAACATGAAAAGGAAAACATTCATCACCTTATCTTCGACACTAATGGCATCTTCTTTAATTAAACCGCTTGAAGGCTTAGCTCAAAATAAAAAACTAAAAAACTGGTCAGGAAACTTAGAATACAGCACAAAGAATATATTCTATCCAACGTCTGTTGAAGAAGTGCAGAAGCTTGTAACAAAACATGAGCGTTTCAAAGCGCTTGGTACAAGGCATTGTTTCAATAGAATCGCTGACAGTAAATACAATCTTATTGCATTGACAGAAATGAACAAGGTTGTGTCGTTAGATGCAGCAGCTCGAACTGTAACTGTTGAAGGCGGTATTAAGTATGGAGTACTTGCACCTTATCTTGATAAAAAGGGTTTTGCATTACATAATCTTGCTTCTCTGCCACACATTTCAGTTGCCGGTTCCATCACAACCGCAACACATGGTTCTGGTACTGGCAATGGCAATTTGGCAACTGCTGTTACTGGTTTGGAAATGGTAACACCAGATGGCAATATAGTTCACCTTACTAAAAACAAAGATGGTGACAATTTTCTTGCATCAGTTGTAAGCCTTGGAGCACTTGGTCTCATAACAAAAGTTACCCTTCAGGTGGAACCTACATACCAGGTTAGTCAAAGAGTTTATGTAAAGTTGCCATTAGCACAGCTAAAAGAAAATTTTGATAAGATAGTTTCCGCCGGCTATAGCGTTAGCCTTTTTACCGATTGGCAGTCAGAAACCATAAATGAAGTTTGGATAAAGAGGCGGGTCGATAATGGAACAAACAATACAGCAGAAGAAGAGTTTTTTGAAGCAAAAGCAGCCACGAAAAACCTTCATCCTATCGTTGAATTATCGGCAGTAAATTGTACGGAACAAATGGGTGTTCCGGGAAAATGGTATGAGCGTTTACCGCATTTTAAAATGGGCTTTACACCGAGTAGCGGTGTAGAGCTGCAATCCGAATTTTTTATTCCTCAACGAAATGCAGTTGATGCAATTCTTGCTATACAACGTCTGGGAAAACAAATAGGACGTCACCTGTTTATTTCTGAAATAAGAACCATTGCTGCAGACAAATTTTGGATGAGTCCTTGTCGCGATCAGGCATCTGTTGCAATACACTTTACATGGAAGCAGGAGTGGGAAGCTGTAAGAAAATTACTTCCAATTATTGAAAAGGAACTGGAACCGTATAAAGTAAGACCCCATTGGGGCAAGTTATTTACCATGTCCCCACAAGTCCTTGCCTCACGGTACGAAAAGTTAGACGATTTTAAAAAGATGATCGCGATGTATGATCCGAAAGGCAAAATGCAAAATGACTTTTTGAATACAAATATTTTCGGAAGGATAAATTAACTTTAAACAAGTAGCCAAACGCCGAATAACAATAACTAAAACTAATTTTCACACTTTGAATCTTATTAAATCTGTTCTCATCGTTACCGGTGCCGGTTCTGGCATCGGTCGGCAAGTGGCGTTACAAGGTGCAAGAGATGGCGCTGCGGTCATTGCTTCTGATATCAATGCGGCCACGCTAGAGGAAACAAAGCAAATGGGTGATAAGGAAGGCCTGCAGATAGAGGTGTACACGTTGGATGTTGCAGATAAAAAAGCAGTGAGTGATTTTGCCGAAGCGATAATTCCCCAGCTAAAAGGTCAAAAACTACTATTGGTAAATAATGCCGGTGTTGGTTTATTTAGCGGCAATTTTTATAATACCAGCCAGGATGATTTTGAATGGTTGATCAATATCAATCTCTGGGGAGTTATAAGGATGACGAAAGCGTTTTATCCTTATTTTATTAAACAGAATGAAGGGCACATTGTTAACTTATCAAGTGTGTTTGGTCTTGGTGGCTTTGCAAATCAAACAGCTTATTGTACCGCGAAATTTGGTGTCAGGGGATTTACTGAAGCGCTCAGAATGGAATTGATTGGAACAAATATTTACACCACCTGTGTTCATCCCGGTGGAATAAAAACAAACATCATGCGGTCGGCGACACCAAAAGGACCTGAACTGACTGAAGCGATGCATTTGAAAGCGATTGCGACTTTTGATAAGGTTGCTATGACTACGCCGGAAAAAGCTGCGAGACTTATTTTAAACGCGGTAAAAAGAAAAAAGCAACGGCTTGTAATTGGTAATGATGGCAGGGCGATCGACTCAATAACAAGACTTTTCCCTGTAGCCTACTCAAAGATCTTTAAACGAAAGATGGATAAGGCATTTAAAGTTTAGATTTTCATAATGAATTTTCAGATGTTGATGAAAACGTAAAAAAAGATGTAGCAATAATGACGTTGTGGTTTTAATGATGAGCGCTTGAAATGGAAACAGATGTTGCAAGCTGGTTTGAAGATGAACGAAATGCGACGCAAGGATGATGCAATGAAATACAAAAGCTGGTATCAAAAATTGCTTTAGAGAACGCCAATCATACAATATGAATGTAGACTACCAGGTGGGTATTGTGGGTGCTGGTTTTGCTGGGCTGGTGGCGGCTTTAAGACTGAAGAACGCCGGTAAAGAATCGTTTGTAATTTTTGAAAGAGGCGCTGAAATTGGTGGAACATGGCGCGATAATATTTATCCCGGATGTGCTTGTGATGTAGCTGTGCATTTATATTCTTTTGCCGATGTCCCCAACCCTAATTGGAGCAATCTCTATGCTGCACAACCTGAGATCTTAGACTATTTAAAAAATGTTTCAGTAAAACGGGATCTTCAAAAACACATAAGATTAGATGCCGATATTGTTGAAGCAAGGTTTATTGAAGAGCAGGCTTATTGGCTTGTGACCGACCGACTTGGCAGGGAAACAACCGTATCTGTACTGTTGCTTGCCATGGGACCTTTAAACCGTCCTTTTGTGCCCCGTATTAAAGGACTTGAAAATTTTAAGGGCAGGTATTTTCACACAAGCGAGTGGGATAAAAATTTCGACTCAACAGGCAAACGGGTTGGCGTGATCGGAACCGGCGCAAGCGCTGTGCAGGTAGTTCCTAATATTGCTCCTTTGGTAAAACACCTTACAGTCTTTCAAAGAACACCTGCCTGGATTGCAGATCGGTTTGACAAGAAAATCAGCGAAAGGCGAAAACGTTTACACAAGCAATTTCCACTCCTTCAAAAGTCGAAACGGGAGTTTTTTTACTGGATAAGTGAGTTTTTTGGATTAGGATTTTTAGGCAATAAAACAGTGAATAAGATAATGGCGTGGACTTCTTTAAGAAAACTGCGTAAGGAAGTAAAGGATGAAACAACACGTAAAAAACTGACACCAAATTATACAATCGGTTGCAAGCGAATTTTAAAGTCTGATGATTTTTATCCAACCTTTAATGGAGATAAGGTAACGCTTGAAACGAACGGAATAGAAGCGTTTACAAGTGATGGAATAGTAACTACGGATGGCAACCAACATTTAATCGATGCTGTAATTTTTGCAACGGGATTTATAGCTGCAGATTTTAACCTGTACATAAAAGTGACTGGAGTAAATGGCCGAAATCTAATAGATGAATGGAAAACAACAGGGGCACAGGCTTATCTTGGTACAATTGTAAGCGGCTTTCCAAACCTCGCTCTTCTGCTTGGTCCAAACACCGGCCTGGGACACAATTCTATCATTCATATGATTGAGTCGCAAATGAATTATGTAATGCAGTTTATTGAATTTATCGAAAGAGCGCAGGAAGGTGAGTACATTGATGTAAGACCAGAAGTGCAGCAAGCATATAACCACCGCATACAACAACAGCTTGAGAAAACAGTGTGGGCATCAGGATGCAAAAGTTGGTATATGAATGCCACTGGAAAAAATACTACTCTATATCCCGGCTTGACTTTGACTTATAGAAAGGAAACAAAAAAGTTTGATGCAACTGCGTATAAGAAAGTGAAGGCAGCAGCATTAGTTGTTTGACATTTATAGCATATCAATTCCTATCGCTTTAACACATTGAAGTTGCGTGATAACGATTTTTTTCTTTAGCTAAAATTAATTGAGGTTCTTCCGTCTATCAACAAATAATTACTTTAGGCAATTGAACATTTTGTTTATCCTGCTTCCTAATCCAAACCAATAGCTAAAGATGCAAAAGTCTCTTGTCATTTTATTTCTTGTTATCACCTCTGCAAGCTTTTCACAAACCATTAATGAAACCTACCCTGTAGACTCTGCTTCAGTTGAACATGCAGGTGTTCCCAAAGGTGAAGTACTTAAGTTTACTTTTGAAAATTCAAAAATTTTTCCTGGTACGTGGCGGGAATATTGGATTTATATTCCACATCAATATCGTGCAGATAAACCAGCTTGTGTTTATGTGAACCAGGACGGTATTCAGTGGAAAGCTCCTACCGTTTTTGACAACTTAATTAATAGTAAAGAAATGCCTGTTACGATAGGTGTCTTTGTAAATCCAGGAATTGTAAAAGCTGGTGATACATCAAAAGCGCTTAATCGTTATAACCGCAGTTTTGAGTATGATGGATTGGGTGATGCCTATGCGCGGTTTATTTTAGAGGAAATTTTACCGGAAGTTGAAAAGCAAAAAGCAAGTGATGGTCGTGCGATAAAATTATCAAAAAGTGGAAATGACAGGGCAATCGGTGGTTCTAGCAGTGGTGCTGTTTGTGCCTTCACAGCTGCCTGGGAAAGGCCGTCTGAATTTTCAAGAGTTTTTAGTGCTATTGGAACATATGTTGGTTTACGCGGCGCCGATCGTTATCCAACGTTGATAAGAAAATATGAACCAAAACCACTTCGCGTTTTTTTGCAGGATGGAACCAACGACCTGAATATTTATGCGGGCGATTGGTGGAAGGTTAACGAAACAATGGAAAGGGCTTTCACCTTTTCTGGCTACGAGTTACAACACGCCTGGGGTGAAGGGGGGCATAATGGCAGACATGGTACTGCTATTTTTCCCGATGTTATGCGGTTCCTATGGAAAGATTGGCCAAAATCAATTTCAGTCGGAAAGTCAAAAAATCAATTTGTAAGTGACATTCTGTTACCGGCAAGCGGATGGCAATTGGTAGGGCAGGGTTACGGATTCACAGAAGGTACAGCAGCTAACGCATCAGGGGAAGTTTTTTATCATGACATTCCGAATTCTAAATCTTATAAAGTTGATGTGAATGGAAAGGCTTCAACCTTGCCTGTTTATTCAAAGAAAGCAAGCGGAACGTCAATAGGTCCGGATGGTAAAAGATACGTGGTAGCAGGTGAAACAAAACAAATTGTAAGTTATGATGCCGCCGGAAAAGAATCAGTGATAGCAAATGGACTTATTGGCAACGATTTGGTCGTTTCCAATAATGGCAATATGTATGTAACATCACCAGATGGGATAGAAAAGCCGGGTAAACTTTACCTGATAAAGCAGGGAGGAAAAAACATTGAAGTGGATGCGGGACTAAGATATCCAAATGGCCTTGCATTATCACCAGATCAAACGCAATTGTATGTAACAGAGTCCGCTACTCGTTGGGTTTATGTTTACCAGGTGCAGGCTGATGGCAGTTTAAAAAATAAACAACGATATGGCTGGCTACACGAAACCGATATTGAAGGCAATGCCTGGGGTGATGGCATTAAGTGCGATCGGGATGGAAGGATATATATTGCTACGCGTTTAGGCATCCAGGTGTTAGATCAAACAGGTAGGGTAAATGCTATTATACCTGTTCCGTCGGGGCAAGCTTCTAACCTTTGTTTTGGCGGACGCGATTTTGACACAATGTATGTTGCTTGTGGAGATAAGGTTTATAGCAGGAAGCTGAAAGTGAAGGGTGTAAATAGTTTCGATAAACCAGTGAAGCCGACAGCACCGAGGTTATGAGAACTTTGTCTGGAAGGACGGTATCAATTATTAAACCACTTCAGCTCATGGGCCAGATGAATAACTTGTGCTTTAGAATTAACATGCAGCCTCAAATAGATATTGGCTGTATGTTTACGAACAGTACAAACACTCAGGTTTAAAATATCTGCAATCCTCTTTGCATCTAATCCCTTGATGGTATATTGTAGAATTTCCTTCTCACGACTTGAAAGGATCGCGCCTAAATCATTCGATTTAGTAGAAGAAGTAGTAGTAGTAGTAGCCCATTGAGATTTACTCAACATTTCCATTGCTTTTCTGGCAATAGCGGCACTCATGGGCACGCCACCGTCAATCAATACATTGTCTACTGCCTCACGCAAAGTATCTGCTGTTTCGTTTTTTAGCAAATAACCAGATGCTCCGGCTCGAATTGCTTCGAATATTTTTTCTTCATCATCAAAAACGGTGAGAACAATAAACTGAATGTCGGGATACAAAGCCTTTGCAATAGTGATCGTTTGAACGCCGTCCATTTCCGGCATCTCGAGATCCATAAAAACCACAGCCGGGTGTTTGTCGAAAGGCAATCCCTTTAATTGTGCAAGAAAATCGTTTCCATTCACTGCCATTATCACTATGGAAAGATCCGGGTGATGATTAACCTTATTAATAAAAGTCTTACGGTTTATTGCATTATCTTCTGCAAAAGCAATTAAAGTAGGCATTATGGATTACAAAGATTGATGTTATAATTATTTGGACAATAATCAATTTGTATTAATTCACGAGCTTAGTTCTACCGCAGTTCCTTTCGGTTCTAAGCTTTTTACTGTTAGTTTCCATCCATTTGATCTAGCCCGTTTTTGCATATTGCCAATTCCATTTCCATTCATGCTCTTGTTTATAATTCCTTTCCCGTTATCAATTACACTAACTTCTATTCTGGCGCCGCTCGTGATTTCCACCGTAATGCAATCACCGTCACTATGTTTAATCGCATTATGAAAAGCTTCCTGCATTATACGTAACATGTTAAGTGCAAACTCGGGTGAAAGGGTAGCATTTTGTTTGATGTTTTCATTTATGTTAATTGAAAATTCAGGATAAGAATCTCTTATCCTGGCAACATAACTTTTAAAGCGGTCACTCACGCTGGTAATAAGAATTTCAGTTTTGTTTAATACCCAAATCGTTTCCATTAGGCTGTTCATAATATCATCGGCGTTACTTTTAATGCTGTTTATTACGGAGTCAGTAACAGCGCCGCGTGCCGCAATAAGATCATCAACATTAGACGAAATGGCAGAAGCATAAGCGCCAAGATTATCGTGCAGATCGGCCGATATCCTTTTACGTTCATTTTCCTCTGCTGCCAAAACCGCTTGTTTAGCTTTTAAAGCCTCTTCATCCTTTATCCGAGCCACAATAAGTCTTTGCTTTCGCTTATAATTTTTAAACAGAATTAATGTAATAATAATTGCGAACATGACGCTGGTAAACGCCACAAACAAGGTTGAATTTTTTCTATTGATAGCAAGCTTTTGCTGAATGATGAGATTCTCCTGTTTTTGTTGGTTGTACTTTGTTTTTATTTCTGCAAGTGCCTCTTCTGAGTTCAATTGAAAAACAGAATCTTTTAAAGACAAAACCTGTTCAAGTGTTTCACCATACTTCAAATAATCATGGGCTGCTTTATAGTTTTGGGCCAACGCAAATTGTAAATAAGGAAGCTTGGAAAGAAGATTATATTTTCTGGCTATTTCAATTCCGTGCCTGCTTGCAGCAATACCTTTTTCTGGTTGTGATTGATGTGCATAAAAAATTGCTAACTGGCTGAGGTCTGACACGACATAGAATGGCTCACCTATTTGCTCCCGAATTTTAATCGCTCTTTTTAATGGTAGTTCCGCAAGTGCAGGCTTTTTTAAGTCGATATAATTATCAGCCAGTATATTTAAACTATTAGAAAGAAAGAAAAGGTTTTCATCTTTTTCTGACAAATCGATTGCTTTTTTTGCAAAAAACTCAGCGGAATCATTTTGGTGTTTAGCAGTGTAAACAGAAGCAATGTTTGAGTAAATATTCGCGTTTTTCTGGTGGTACAAATTATTCTTCGAAGTTTGTAATGCTCTGAAAAACCACTTCAAGGCTTCATCGTTTTGATTAATTTCCATATTCACCCAACCTATCCCATTCCTGGCAATCATTTGCATTAAAGTGTCATTACTATGTTCTGCAAGCGATAACGTCTTATAAAATTCTGCCAGTCCTTCTTTATACTTATTGTCTTTTACAAGCACCTGTGCTTTTAAAGCATTAAACTTTAAAATTGCCTTTATATCCAACTTCTTGTTTTGTAGAGTCTCCAGGTTGTTATTGCAGAGAATAAAGGCAGAGTCTAATAGGCCGATTTTAACGTAATAATTAGCAAGATAATAGTCTGCAAAAGCAATCTTATTAAGATCGTTCGTTGCATCACTTAATTTTTTAGCTTCCAATGCGTATTTGTGCAGAGTATCTGAACTTAAAGATTGTCTTTGCTCACAAAGCGAGAAAAGTGTCTCCAATCTTTGTTTGTCGTTCTGCGAGAAATGAATCTGTCTTTTAAGGTTTTCAATTCTTTTGGTCTGGCTATAACAATTACACACGATTAAAAATAAGCCGGTGCAAAAGACGAAAAGTTTTCCTCTCATAGGTTTATTAATAAACAGGCTTTTAGTCCTTGATTCTCAAGAAGTCTGTATCCTATATTTAGTTGCAATGATACAGCCGAAAATATATCAAATTTTTTTTAGTAATTATGCTATTACTACAAAGACTTCTTATTATCCCCTTTTGGGAATACGTTATATGCAACCTTTAAATAATTCCCGCGATCTTCTCTATTTAAGTGTTTTTACAAAAAACTCAACTATACTTTTCGTTACAACTACTTAAATAGATATGGCGCGAAGTATATTTCTTAAAAAATAATTAACCATCCGCGATTGATCCATGGAACTACTCCTTCGTCAGTAACGATCCATTGAAATACTAATACAAATTGATTATAGGTGTGATGGTTTAACTGTCGAATATTTGACTACGTTTCTAATTTCGGGTTGTATCTAAATCAAGTTATGAAGAAAAAATCACTTGTCGTTTGCGTTCCTTTTCTAGTTATTTTAATTTCTCCCCTTGATTTTCTTGTATTTATTCCCGGAAACTGAAAGTGCTAGTAAAAATATTTTTTATTTTTTACAGGCACAATTTCAAATGTTGAAAACCCTTTAACCTATGGTTCATATATCTACACCTCTCGCTTCAATATTTTTATTCGTAAGGCTATTGCCGACCTGACTCTTACCATTTGTTCTAATGATAATATCAATACCAGAAATATTCCTTCTGGCTACACTGTTATTGCATTTTCTTTCTATTCATTCCAATAGCGAAAACCAATTCACGTATAAAACTGGCTTATGAAATTCAAATTTTACATACTGCTCCTGTCATTTTTTGTTTCTTATACAACATCAAGTGTTGCCCAACCGCCGTCGTATGGAAAAGCAATCAGGCTAAATGGATCTACAGACTATGTAGAAATTGGCAACATGGGAGTTATGCCAGAGAAAGGCTCTATAGCGTTTTGGTGCAATGCATTTGATCTTGGAAGTTATCGAAATGTTCTTACAACAGGTGATCTTACCGGTTGTACTAATGGTAATAATGCAATTAGATTTGAAGTAAACGGTGGAAATTTTAGTGCGGCCATTAATGGTGCCGGTTCAGATTGTAGTACAAGTGGAACAGTGTACACAAATAGTATGGTCAGCTTCAGTCCGGTTCATATTGTTTTTGCCTGGAATAAAACTACGAATACCATTAAGGGCTACTTAAATGGAAAGATGGTTTTTGACCAGGAACAAACAAGCTGGCCGACACATTTTTCCGCTGTTAAAATTGGTGTTGGCTGGGATATCAATAGAAAATGGCGGGGAAATATAGATGAGGTTACTTTTTGGAATAAAGAACTTTCGGCGGCAGAAGCGGGGAAAGTTATGAACGATCAATTTTCAGCAACAGATGTGAATCTTGTTGCTTATTATAATTTTGATAATAACAGTATCAATGGTGCAGGACATACTATAACCAATATTAGAAATCCCGGTACATTTGACGGCACTACAATAGGTGCTACTACCTCACCTGTTTTTATTGCGTCTTTTACAGATCCTTCCTTCGGAGAGGCTAAATCATTTGGTGAAGGAGCAGAGCAATCAGGTTTTCTTTGTAATGATTTACCGGTTTTTTACAAAACCGTGTTGCCTGCCGATGGAAAGTACAGGATATATATGGAAGCCACTAATACCGGCAGTGGTAACGATGGATATTTATACTTATCGGGTTACGACCAGCGGAAAGGGAATGGAAATATATTCAACAGAACACCTGCTAACTATTTAGCCGCCGGTTCTACCGCTCTAGACAGCGTTGATTTGTATTGCCGTTCGGCGGCTGACACGATTTATTTCAAAATTAGCCAGGCTAATCAATGCTTTAATTATAAAATTAGTTATAAACTCATCGGTACGCCAACCGATAACGACGTTGAGCCTAATAACACTTTTGAAGAGGCGACAAAATTTAATATAGGCGATACAGTAAAGGGTCATATTGGCTATGTAGCGGGAAATGCAGTAACGGATGGATTTGATTATTATAAAACTGTATTACCGGCCGATGGGAAGTACAGGATATATATGGAAGGTATCAATACAGGGAATGGCCAGGGGTTGTTGTATGTTAGTGGTTACGACCAGCGTAAAGCAGGCGGTAATTTATTTAATAACACGATTGCTTACTATACCTATGGCGGTGATATTAGTAAAGATAGTATCGACTTCTACTGCCGCTCCGCCGGCGACACAATTTATTTTAGAGTTAGCCAGGCTAATCAATGCTTTAATTATAAAATTAGTTATAAACTCATCGGTACGCCAACCGATAACGACGTGGAGCCTAATAACACGTTTGAACAGGCGACAAAATTTATCATAGGCGATACAGTAAAGGGGCATATTGGCTATGTAGCCGGAAATGCCGTATCCGATGCAGTCGATTATTTCAAGACTGTATTACCCGCCGACGGAAAGTACAGGATTTACATGGAAGCAACCAATACTGGTAATGGACAGGGGCTTTTAAATGTGAGTGGCTATGATCAAAGGCAGGGTGACGGTAACTTGTTCAACAGAACGCCTGCTTACTATACTTACGGCGGTGATACTAGTAAAGATAGTGTTGACCTTTTCAGTCGCGCCCAGGGCGATACACTTTATTTTAGAGTAACTCAAAGTAGTCAATGCTTTAATTATAAAATTACCTATAAACAGATTGGTGCGCCGTCTGATAATGATCTTGAGCCTAATAATACTTTTAGCGAGGCAACAACATTAAATATAGCTGATACTGCAAAAGGGCATATTGGGTACGTCTCGGGCGGTTCTGTAAGTGACCAGGTTGATTACTATAAAACCCTTATACCCGCAGATGGAACTGTAAGGATATATATGGAAGCAACCAATACAGGTAATGGACAAGGGCTTCTAAATGTAAGCGGTTACGATCAAAGGCAGGGTAACGGTAACTTGTTTAACCGTACACCTGCGTACTATTCTTATGGTGGCGATGTTACTAAAGATAGCGTTGACTTATATTGTCGTTCCGCCGGCGATACTTTTTATTTCAGAGTAACCCAGAGTGCTCAAACCTACAATTATAAGATAAGCTATAAAATCCTTCCTCACACGAATATTACTAATAATAAGGATGTCGAGCCGAATAACACACTTTCTCAGGCTTCTCTGTTAAATGCTAAGGACTCAGTTATCGGCCACCTGGGGTATATCTCCGGCAGCTTATATGATGATGCTGATTACTTCAAGACCAAACTTCCATCAAAGGGAACAATGGTAATGCGTTTGCAAACTATCAACACTGGTAGCAGTCAGGGGCTATTTTCTATCACTCTGTTTGATAAAAATAAAAATCAGGCGTACAGCGAAACTGTGGCTTATTACAATTCTGGAGGAGAGGTAACAAACAGCGTTATTAATATAAGTTGCCAGACTGCTGATTCTTTTTATATTAGACTTAATAGCGCCAACTCCTGTTATTCCTATAAGCTTAGTTATGAAGTAACCCTGGGTGCTGATACTACTGTTTATACCTGTGCCGGATGTACTATCGATATTAGCAAGCTTTATAATACCGCTCCTTTTTCTACTGTTAAATATGAAGACTTGTCTTCTGCAGGTACTGCCGTTGACCCCCGAAGTGTTAAGGGCGGAACTTATATGCTCTCTGTTGTCAATGGTTCGAATGAATGTAGCAGAGATACAGCTATCATAACAGTATCTTCAGGCCAGATCATTAGGTTTGATTCTATTCCAGATAAAGTTTATGGAGATGCTCCATTTGTGGTAAAAGCAACGTCCTCTGCAGGGCTGTCGGTGACTTATAAAATTCTTAGCGGGCCTGCTACAGTAAGTCGCGACACGGTTACGGTTACTGGCGTTGGTTCTGTTACTGTAAGAGCAGAACAGGCGGGTAACGAGACATACAACTATGCATTAGCGGATAGAACTTTTAACGTTAAAAAAGCGGGGGCTACCATCACTTTAACTGACCTTACCAGGGTATATACCGGTAATGCTATTACCCCTGGCGCTGTTACAGACCCTCCAGCATTACCTGTTAGCTATACTTTTGATGGCAATACAAATGCTCCTGTAAATGCAGGTACTTATCAGGTTATTGCCACTATTAATAGTACGGATTATAGTGGTTCGACCACCGGTACATTTGTTATTCAAAAAGCAAATCAAACTGTAACATTAACTCCGGTTCCTAATAAAGAATATGGTAATGCGCCATTCATAGTAAATGCCGCGGCTACATCAGGTTTGCCGGTTACTTTCAGTTTAACTACCTCTCCTTCAGATATTGCTTCTGTTGACAAGAATACAATAACAATAAACGGAATTGGAACAGTGGTAGTAACTGCAGTGCAAAATGGAAATGAGAATTACAATCCTACTGATGCTGTAGCTGATACTTTTGTTATCAATAAAGGTAATCAGACAATTACTGTAGCTGATATCGGTGACCGCCGAATTGGCGATACTATCATATTGCGTGCAACTGCTTCTTCCACATTACCGGTTACCTATAGCATCGTTACAACACCTGCCTCAGGGGTTGGCAGGCTTTCTGGCGATACCATTGTTTTAATCAGTGATACCGGACGTGCAACAGTAACGATAAACCAGGCTGGTAACCAATTTTATGATCCGACACAGGTTCAGAAATCATTTAGAGTACTGGGAAAACAACAAACCATCGCGTTTGCAGCGATAGCTAACAAGACTCTGGGCGATCCGCCTTTTGCTGTAAGTGCAACTGCAACATCAGGTTTACCCGTCACCTTCAAAATTATTTCGGGACCGGCTATTATAAATAGGGACTCCATTACGCTCACTAATAACGGAACTGTTGTTGTTGAGGCAACTCAGGGGGGCAATAATCATTTTGCTTCGGCACCTGCAATACAGCAAAGTTTTACAATTATCAGGAAATACGCAGATCTAACCGTTCAAAACGTCACCTCCACCAACGTTGATATAGCTCCTAATGATACTATTGACCTATCGTGGAAAGTTTCAAATGTGGGAGAAACATCGTCAGCCATCACCTGGACGGAGAAAATGTACATTCAATCTGTTTCCGGTGCAAACCGCACATTACTAAAACAAGCTCCTTTCAACAATGATGGTGTAATCAATGTAGGTCAAACGATTTCGAGAGGTGAAAAAGTAATTATTCCTGCACAATTGAACGTTGGGGACCAGGGCGTTTTTGTGGTGGAACTCGTACCTGCATCAGCAACGGCAGAAGCTGCCGGGGACCAGGCAAATAATACGGGCGTTCAACAAACTGCATCGGCAGTTCGTAAAATACTATTGCTTCAAGTATCAGCCAGTCAGGTTACAGAAGGTTCGACTGAAGGCGTTACAGCTACAGTTAGCAGAACTGCTTCGCTTGCTGATCCTCTTACAGTGAATGTTTCTTTTGGTAATTTGGCCCGTTTCTCATTTCCTTCTACTGTAACTATTCCTGCAGGACAATCAGCTACCACTTTTACCATCACCGCAACTAACAATACTGGGCTGGAAGGAACCGTGGCCGATTCTCTTCGTGTTTCTGCCACAAACTTCCCAGGTTCGGCTGTTTCCCTTTCTATCCTTGACGATGACAAACCTTCTTTGACTTTCACTCAACTGCCAGTAGAAGCCATGGAAGGACAAACCGTCACCTTTAAGATTAGTACAGACCAAACCTTAAAGCAACCACTTCAGGTATTTCTTACCTCCGAAAATCAAAAGCGGTTCCTTGTTCCTTCTTCTGTTACCATACCGGCAGGTGCTCAGTCTGCAGATGTAACAGTAAAGCTGGAACAAAATACTATTCCTGAATTAGACGTAGCTGTAAAACTCGTTGCCGGAGCAGCAAACCACAATTCGACAAATGCCATCGTACAATTGAAGGACGATGATCTTCCCGGATTGGAGTTGATAGTTCAGACGAACATCATTTCGGAGGCTGCAGGTTATTACGCTACACAAGCAACACTTCGCAGAAAAGCAGGAAGTAATCCGATTGCATTCACCGCAAATTTATCTTCCGGCTCGACCAACTCCCTTCTTCTTCCAGCTTCAGTTGTGCTGGCAGCGGGTGAAAATGAAAAGACATTTAATATTGGGGTTGTAGACAATACATTAGTTGATGGAGACCGAAAAGTATCGATAACAGCGTCCATATTTGTTAACTCTTGCGGCTGTAGCGCACCTTCTACTTCATCAGGTTCTGTTTCGGGATCTGTGACTGTAACAGATAATGATGGTGCGGCACTGGAGATTACTGCTACACAGATCACTTTACCTGAAGGATTATCTCCTGCAGGTTACGTTCGTATTACCAGGAATACTTCTACTAATAACGCTTTATCAGTCAGCCTTTCTTCGTCAAATAAAGGAGAAGCTATAATCGGTACTACTGCTGTTATACCTGCCGGTGAAACTTTTGTAGATGTACCAGTTACTACAATAAATGATCGCACAGCAGATGGAAATCAACAAGTTTATTTCCAGGCCTCATCGGCAGGTTATTCTACCGGTTCAATCATGGTAGTAGTTACTGATGCAAATAAGCCTGACTTACAAATACCTGCCGTAAAACTATCTAATCAGGCGGTTCAACCAATGGCCCTAATCAATTACCAGGTCTTCGTTAAAAACTCTGGTTTTGCTACTACTCCTGCCGGTGTTAAGGTTCGTGGCTATCTATCCCAGGACAATTTAATTGACAATTCAGATTCGCTGATTTCAGAAGATATCACTTCTGAAGCTATTCCTGCCGGGGAGACCCTTCAAATATTAAATGCGGCTAAAGTTTATATGACTCCCGGACAGTATAAGTTATTGTATATCGTTAACCCGGATTTAACTTTATCTGAACTGCTCACGACTAACAATACGTCCAACCCCGTTAATCTTACTATCAATCCGAACTATACTGCAACAGCAGTTGTAGATCTTCCATACTTCGTGAAAGGAGCCGGTATTCCTATATCCGGCCTGGCTTCGATGACTGATGGTTCTGCCGCTGCCAACCAAAAAGTGGAAGTGTATTTAGTCACCAATGGAGTTAGAAGGACCCTGTCGGCAACAACAGATGCGGCTGGACGTTACACTACTCAATTTGTTCCACTAGCAAATGAAGCCGGCCATTACACTGTTGGTGCGGGTTATCCGGGACTTGGAACAACCAAAGAGCAAGACAATTTTGATATTTTGGGCGTAAGAATAAACAATGGACAAATACCTCAATTGAAGGTTACATTAAAAGATACGCTCAGAGGTGCTATTGCAATTCAAAATCTAAGTAATAAAGGCCTCACTAACTTTTCGCTGGCACCCGTAAGCCTTCCAAATGGTGCTTACATCATTTTTGAGACTATTCCTGTTTTAGCAGGTAATGCTACTGTTAATCTCAATTATATTATTACGGCATCTACACTTTCGCCAGGCAACAATTTTGAGGTAGCTAATCTAAACGCATTTTCCAACGAGGGAACAATTCAACCTGTTAGTTTATTTTATTATTCGCAGGCTCCTAATGCGTATGTTGAGGCCAATATTTCAACTATTAATGTTACCGCTTCACAAAGCATAGGTGAACGCCAGGTAGAATTCAGGCTTGTAAATAAAGGAAAGGGATCGACGGGTGATATAAATATTAATTTACCTCAGATCGGTTGGCTTAGCAGCGTAACACCTGTAAAGTTACCTTCTCTCGAAACCGGTGATTCAGCTATAGTTATTCTGAAATTCATGTCATCAAGTGATGTGCCTTTCAATTATCCAATAACTGGCACTATCGGAGTTAATACACAAAATGGCAATTCTTTCAGCATTCCATTTTCTTTCACCAAGGTATCAGAAACAGTTGGATCGGTAAAAGTTACAGTGACTAACCAGTTTACCTACTTTTCTAACGCAGCACCGAAAGTGAAAGGAGCTCATGTAATTATTAAGAATTACTATACCGGGCATGTATATGCAGACGGGTATACGGATAGCACGGGCGTTCTAACAGCTGCGGGCATCCCTGAAGGCACTCATCGCATTACCGTTCAAAAGGATCAACACCAGCCATATAATGGAACCTTAACCATAAACCCCGGACAAACACTTGAGACTAGTGTCTTTCTTAACTACCAGGCAATTACATTTAGCTGGAACGTTGTTCCAACCGGAATCGAGGATCAGTACGATATTACTCTGGAGACTAAGTTTGAAACGAATGTCCCTATTCCTGTAGTAATCATTGACATGCCAAAAACGATGCCTCAACTGTCCGGAAGTGAAACTTATGCTTTCAATGTCAATCTTACAAATCATGGATTAGTTACAGCAAATGAGGTAACTCTGGGCCTTCCTGGCGGAGATGCAGAGTATGAGTTTGTAACCAATTACGTTCCCGGGGATTTGCTCGCCCAACAAAGTATCCAGGTGCCTGTAATAATGCGCCGGCGCACACAAGCACCTACAGGTGGCAGAGCTTCAATTGAAGGCATTTCTCAATTTTTAGGAGTGCAGGGGCCTCAGTACCGGTCTGCAGCAGGCGCAGGGGATTGCCAGGGTTTTACAAGTGTTACTTATTCGTATAAATGTAACATCGCTACTGGTTTATGGGAGAAGGGCGGAGCAATGTTTTCTTATTCTGGCCGTAAATGCTCAAGTCCTGTTCCAGCTTATACAGGCGTTCCTATTGATGTCGGTGGTATTCCAACCAGTGATAATGGAGGATATAATGATGTTCCATGTGCTACATGTGGACCGGCTAGCTTTACCGGTGCCGCTACTACTCCTACAGAGCCAGCAGCAGCGCAGAAAAAAACTTGTGTTCAATGTATTAATGATATTATCGGCGTAGTACAAGGTTGTGGAGGCCCCGGAGGTGCGGCAGTTGGAGCAGGTTCATGTGTTCTTGGCAACTGGCTTGATAACAAAGCTGCTGCTGAATATTTGACTTGCATTCCTGGTGCGATACCCAGTCCGATAGGCTGCGCAAAAGGTATTAGTGATGCGCTCAACGACTGTTCTTCCAGCCAATCTTCGGCTAGAAATGCGAGGACGGACGGAAGTGCCGGTAAAGCCGCTAAAGGTTCTCCATTAGGTGCCGCATATGATAAAATAGCTGAAAGTCTAAACCTTGTTAAAGATGCCTACGAGGCGCGCGAAAATTGGGGCAAAGAGTACTTTGGCGATATGATATTCAGTGACGCCTGGGATCATTTCAGTGCTCTTATAGAACCCTACGTCGCTAATCTGGATTCAATCAGGCCCGATGGACAAACTTCCATTCTTGCCGCAATGTCAGGATACGAAATACAACCGTCCGTAATTAACGCATTTTTTACTCGTTGGAATACCTCTCTTCATGCGAGGAGACAGGGCGTATTGGTGCCAAATACACAATATCCTGATATTATTAACTGGACAAAGGTTAAAGGATATTCCGACTACATGATTCATGCTACCATCCAGGCGATCAATAAGGGTTTTGCATCGGTGTATGATATGTACGAGAAGGAATACAAAGCATTGAACGAATTGCTGGATAAGCAAAGCCAGGCTGTTTGCGCTTCAGTGACCATTCAGCTCAGCCAAAGACTTACTATGACACGTGAAGCATTTGAAGGTACGCTGGAAATATTCAACGGACACCCGACTGATAAAATGGATTCATTAAGCGTAAACATCAAGATTACTGATGCAAACGGTGTTCCGAGCAACGGTCTTTTCGAAATTCAAACAAAGAGCCTTTATAATCTTGCTGACATTACAGGTACAGGAGCGATTGCTTCACAACAAAAAGGCTCTGTGAAATTCCTTTTCATTCCGGAAAACGGCGCTGCACCAGCAGCATCTAAGGTGTATAATTTTAGTGGATCTGTAACTTATTGGGATCCTTACGCAGGCGGAATGGTAACGATGCCGCTTTCATCTGTTGCATTAACAGTTAATCCAAGTCCAAACCTCATGCTTCATTATTTTATGGAGCGCAATATACTGGGCGACGATGCCTTAACTTCTCCTGCCATTGAACCATCAATTCCAGCTGAACTTGCTGTAATGGTGGAAAACCAGGGCTACGGTGCTGCTGTCAATATGGTGATATCTTCTGCACAACCAAAAATTGTAGAAAATGAAAAAGGGTTAGCAATCAACTTCAGTCTAATTGGTTCTAACTTCCAGGGACAGCCCAAGAAGTTAGGGGTGACTGATATTAATTTTGGAACCATACCTGCTCTACAGACAAGAATAGGACAGTGGTACTTTACAAGTTCATTGTTAGGCAAGTTTGTTAGTTATGACGCTAAGGTGGTACATTCTAACAGCTTTGGCAATCCTGACCTTAGTCTTGTAAAAGGTGTTAAACTACATGAGCTTACTAAGAGTATCAGGTTATATGGTAACCTGGAGGATGGAATCAATGACTTCCTGGTAAACGATATTTTTGATACAAAGGATGTGCCTGATGTTATCTATTTCTCACAGGGAAATCGTACAGCCAAAGTTTATGAGGCAGCGTCTGCAAGCTTCTCAGCTCCTGTAATGCCGCCAACATTTACTAATACGCTTACTGTTACAGCGTCTTCCACCGGCTGGAATTATATGAAGCTCGATGATCCGGGTAAGAAATTATATGAGATCGCAAGCGTAACACGTAGTGACGGACAGGTAATTCCACTTAACAATGTATGGCTGTCCTTTGTAACATTGCCTGCAGGCAAGGCTCCTGTTTATGAAAACAAATTTCATTTTGTTGATACATTCTCTTCGACCCAGCCTTTCACGTATACTGTTATCTGGAAGCCAAAGAATTTGGATGTTCCTAAAGTAGATAGTATTGCGGGATTACCGAAGGACATTACCTCAACACAAGTTCAGAATGTTCAAGTGATTTTTAATAAGAGAATCGATCCCGCGACGTTCACGTATGAGGACTTGACTCTTACTTTTCAGGGTGGTCAAAACATCATTAATTCATCTGCGGCAATCACACAAACTGATACTGCTACTTTCAATGTTGACCTTTCTATGCTTACAACAGGAAACGGTTTCTATGCGCTTACTGTACAGGCTGCTAATGTTTCTGATGTTTTCGGAATAAATGGATCTGTGGGAAAGCAGGCAAGTTGGACACAATTTCTTGATGTTCCTGCTGTACAAGCGTTTCAAGGTATTCCTGAGGGCCGGTTAGCTTCGTCTTTTGACAAGATCCAGGTAATGTTCAATATACCTATCGATGCGGCAACAGTAACACCATCAAGGTTTACAATTTTGAAAGACAGTTTGGTGCAGCCTGTGCAGTTAACGATAGATTCGGTCAGGGCAGACAAAAAACTGTTCTATTTATCCGGATTGAAAAATTTATCGCAAAATGGTCAGTACGAATTATTTGTTGACTTGCCAAATATCAAATCTGCGAACCAGGTTTCAGGAGTGCAAAAACAGTCAACGATACTAACGGTAGACAATTCAGGTCCAATAGTGCTAAGCCTCGAAAAGTCTCAAACAGGCGGGTTGGATGCACAACATGTTCCGTATGTAAACATAAAGTTTAATGAGGATGTAATAGGATTTAATACAGCGTCTGTAAGTCTTACCAGGAATGGAGAAGTATTGCCATTGAGGGTTGACAATCTTTCTAACACTGACCTTAAAACCTGGATGGCAGGAAACTTTGGAACCCTTACCTATTCTGATGGGAACTATACATTTACAGTTGATTTAAGTGGAATAAAAGATAGACTGGGCAATGTTGGAAAGGGAACACAACAAATCAGTTGGACAGTCAATCGGGCTGCAATCGTTTCAATTTCCAGTTTGTCTGTAACGCCTGATCTTGGATATTCTAATACTGACGGTGTTACATCCATTCAGTCACTTGAAGTGAAATTCAAGGTGAATGCAAACGCTTCTAAAGTAACAATTTCACAAACGGACTTATCCGGAGAAGTGGTATTGACAACTGTTTCAAATGTAGCGGCAGGAGATGTATCTGTTCCTGTAACGCTAACCACTGGTGGTAATACGGGTATAAAGGTGAGTGCGACCTTGGAAAACGGGGCAGAAGGAAAAGCAACAAGGAGTTTATACCTGGATCAGGTTTCACTTTCGGGAAAATGGTTATTTGATGCAAACCAAGTACTATCAAAACAGGTAGATACAATGCAAATTGCATTATCAGCCAAATTGTTAAATGATGCAGGTTTCCTCAACTCGATTCAATTAAAGAGGAATGGAACTGCTGTATCAACTACTGGCATAAGCTTTAAAGCATTGAACGATAGTTTGTACGAAGTACGAGGTATACGCGGTGCTGCATCTCTTGACGGAGATTACGAATTGTTATTTAACCTGCCCGCCTTTAGTAAATATAGCAGCGGAAAAACAGGCTCAGCAGTTGTTTCTGCCACATGGACTCTCCGACTGCCTAACCACCCACCCATTTCTAAGGCAGGAAGTAACATTACGATAATCGAGCCGGGCGCAGTTAACTTGAATGGTTCCAGATCTACAGACCCTGACTCTGATCCAATTACTTACCGTTGGATTGCTCCTGCAGGCATCGCGTTATCTGATTCGACATCTGCCACACCTTCATTTACTGTAAGTGTAACAGAGCAGGGAAATAATTATCCGTTCCTGCTGATTGTAAGTGATGGCAAAGCGTTTACAACAGATGTGGTGAATGTAACAGTAAATATTAGCAACAATGAGTATTATCGTTCGATGATCACTGGCAACTGGAATGATGCGGCTACATGGGAATCTTCGGCGGATAGTATTAACTGGAAGAAGGCATTTATTAGTCCTAACGATAATTCAAAAACAGTTACAATACAATCAGGGCATACAGTTACTGTTAAGCAAAAGGTAACCATTGATGAAACATTTGTTACACCAGGAGCTACCTTGTCAGTTGACACAAGTAGTACATTAACGGTGCTACATAATGGACTAACACTTAAGTCAACTGCAGATAGCACTGGAATGATTGGTAGTTCTGCCGGCAAGATTGTGGGGAATGTAATAGTCGAACGTTATATTCCTGCCCGTAGAGCATGGCGGTTACTAACTGTACCATTTACAAATAGTCAAACAATTAATGCGGCATGGCAGGAAGGTGGAGTTAACATACCAGGATATGGAACACACATAACCGGAGAAAGCGTTGAGAAGGGGTTTGATACAGGTAGTTCAGCTTCGTCTATTCAACAGTACAATCAAGCCACTAATTCTTTCGAGGCTGTAGGTTCTACCTTATCGCCTCTCAGTAATAACCCCGGTTATTTCTTGCTGGTCAGGGGAGACCGCACAGTTGACTTATCTCTTGGTCGATCTGCCCCTGCAACTAATACTGTACTTCGTGCTATGGGGACTCTAAAAACGGGTACGCAACCATCAATAACAGTTCAGGCAGAAGGATTTACTTTAATTGGTAATCCATATGCTTCTACAATCGATTTTAGTAAAATCGTTAGAACAAATGTTCCAAACAGGTTCTTTGTTTGGGATCCTAAACGCGGAGCAACCGGGGCATTTGTATTATTTGATGCAGACAACGGTTATGCCCCTCTTAACAGTGGCGGAAGCTATACAGGTGCCAACAGTTTAATAGCAAGTGGACAAGCGTTTTTTGTAGAAGGTCGCGGCACTGCAGGTTCAATTGGAATTGGAGAAAACAGTAAGTCAAACGGGCAGAGAAATGCTTTCAGAAGTAACGATGGGCAGGATGAAAAGTTGTTAATTAACCTTCATTCCGTTAATACCGATAACGAGACGTTATTGGTTGATGCTGCTCAGGCAAAATATAATAATCTCTATTCAACCGGAGTAACTGATGAGGATGCAGGTAAGCCTGAAAATATTGAAGAGAATGTGGCAATTGTTAGAAACAACAAAAAGTTGACAGTAGAAAAAAGACCTCTGGTCGATGGCACCGATACCGTTTTCCTCAAGTTGTATCATATGAAGCAAATGGATTACCAGTATGAGTTTATACCAGCCAATTTCACACCGGCAACATTATCTGCACATCTTGAAGATACTTACTTAAAAACAAGCAAAAAGTTAAGCCTCGATGCAATTACGACAGTTCCGTTTAGTATAACTGCTGATGCAGCTTCAGGGGATGCGGACAGATTTAGAATAGTATTCAAGTCAAGCTTAGAGATTCTACCAATTGATATAAAGGTGAAAGGACATACCAAAGATGCCGGAGTACAGGTCGATTGGGACGTTGCATCAGAGACCAACATCCACCATTACGACGTAGAAAAATCGGTTGATGGAGTGAATTTCGAAAAAGTGATCAACGTGGTTGCCGCTGGAAATAATAATACTGAAAGAAACTACTCGTGGTTTGATAAGAACCCGATTAACGGTGATAATTTCTATAGGATTAAATCAGTAGACAACGCCGGGCAGGTGAAGTACAGTAATGTTGTGATTGTGAAAATTGGTAATGGAAAGAGCAGCATTGTGATCTATCCAAATCCGGTTACTAACAAGGCTATTTTCGTACAGCTCAATAACCAGCCAAAAGGAAACTACATCGTTCAGTTATATAACAACCTGGGCCAACAACTAATGAATGTTACCGTTAATCATACAGGTGGATCAGCAACGCAAAGAATACCTCTGAAATCGATAGTTTCAAAGGGAATGTATCAGTTACACATTACAAATGGAGAAACAAAACTAACGCAGCAAATTATGGTTGAGTAAAAAGGCCGGAGTCTTTTAAACCTTAAAATCAATCTGATGAAAAATAGATTAGTTGTTCGTGTAAATGATTTGATTAATTGCACATGTTATAGCTGGCAATTATGTTAGCACTGAAAGCGTCATTGAGCCAATAAATAAAATGTGTTCGAGTTGTAAATTGAGGGGTTTCATCCTTCAGCACCAGGTTAATTAAGGTGGATGATGGAAACGTTATTTTAAGTTCAAATGAAAAGTTTGGGAGCCGAATATAATCCTGCTGTAACACTTACTTTAAGAGCTGGTTTTACAATTAGGATAAACATTAATGTAAAATAAAAAACAACCGATAAAAAGGCTCATTTTAGATAAACAAAAACAACAACTAAAGCTCTTAAATAAAAGAGGACCGCATTTGCGGCCCTTCTTTATTTAACTTGTATATGGATGTCGGAAAACACATTTCAGACCTTGCTTGACCGGCAGAAAAACATGCCATAAGAAAAGTTGCATAACAGAACGAA